>CALJMB010000207.1 GCA_937982515.1 uncultured Balneolaceae bacterium | reverse complement strand
AATATATCGGCGGGAGAGGTTGTAAGCGGGGCCAGTACCCTAACCATGCAAGTCATCCGATTGTCGCGGAAAAACCGGCCCCGGACCGTCTGGGAGAAGCTGAAAGAGATGATACTGGCGCTGCGCCTGGAGCTGACATACAGCAAGCGGGAAATACTGACCCTGTACGCGGGGCACGCGCCCTTCGGGGGAAACGTAGTGGGGCTGGAAGCGGCTTCCTGGCGCTATTTTGGCCGCAGCCCCGAACAGCTCTCCTGGGCGGAAGCCGCGATGCTGGCGGTGTTGCCCAACAGCCCTTCACTCATCCACCCGGGCCGCAACCGGGAGCAGCTCCGGCACAAGCGCGACCGGCTGCTGAATGACTTATTGCGGGAGGGAACCATCGATTCACTGACCTATACCCTTGCCAAAGCAGAACCCCTGCCGGATGAACCGCTGCCTCTGCCCCGCATCGCTCCCCACCTGTTGGGACGCCTCTATACCGGAGGCTACAGGGGTGAGCGCGTTCACTCAACAATTGACCGCACATTGCAACAGCGAATAAACCGGGTTGTTGAGACCCACCATGCCAAACTGAGGCAGAATCGCATCCATAATGCAGCGGTGCTGGTGGCAGAGGTACGTACGGGCCGGGTACTGGCTTACGTGGGGAATACTCAAAACCACCAGCAGCGGCACGGGGGAGAGGTTGATGTAATCACGGCGCCGCGCAGCACCGGCAGCATCCTCAAACCCTTCCTGTACGCCTGGATGCTGGATGAGGGATCGCTGCTGCCTCATACGCTGGTTCCCGATGTGCCGACCCGGATTGCCGGATATGCCCCCAAAAACTTCAGCCGTTCATATGATGGCGCTGTTCCGGCCCACCGGGCACTGGCCCGTTCCCTGAATGTTCCGGCCGTACGGATGCTACAGGATTACGGAGTACCCAAATTCCACCATATGCTGAAAAAGATGGGTATGTCTACCCTCGCCTATCCACCCGAACACTACGGCCTGTCGCTCATCCTCGGTGGAGCTGAAGGCACGCTGTGGGATATTACGCAGATGTACGCCGGCTTTGCCGATCACCTGAACGGATACAACCCCGCACTGCCCCAAACCAGAGAGATGCATCTTAAGCCTCTGACGTTTATTCATGATCCGCATGCTGCGGCACCGGTGCGGCCGTTGCGGGAGGTGAGTCCGGCCGCCATATGGTATATGTTTGAGGCGATGCTGGAGGTAAACCGGCCAGAAGATGAGGTGAACTGGAGGCAGTTTACCTCCTCCCGTAAAATAGCCTGGAAAACCGGCACCAGCTTTGGTTACCGGGACGGCTGGGCGGTGGGGGTAACCCCTGAATATGTAGTGGGTGTATGGGTTGGCAATGCCGATGGAGAAGGCCGGCCGGGGCTTATCGGGGCGCGCACCGCCGGGCCATTGCTGTTCGATGTATTCGATCTGCTGGATGAAACAGGTTGGTTCTACAAACCTGTGTACGACATGCAGGAAGTGGAGGTATGCCGCCTGAGCGGACATCGCGCCGGCCCTGACTGCCCGGTCAAAACAGTTTCTATCCCTGTAGCCGGGCTCGAAAGCCCGCCGTGCCCCTATCACCGGTTGGTGCATCTGGATACCGCCGGACAGCACCGGGTGAGCAGCCAGTGTATGTCTGTATCCGGCATGCAGGCCCGCTCCTGGTTTGTGCTTCCGCCGGTGCAGGAGTGGTACTACAGGCGCAGCCATATTTCCTACCGCCCCCTACCTCCCTTTCGGGACGGATGCCGGCCGCAGCAGAACTCTCCGGTCTCAATGGAGATCATCTATCCCGATAACGCCTCAAAGATCTATATTCCCAAAGAGCTGAGCGGAAAGAGGGGTAAGACGGTCTTTGAAGTAGCCCACCGGTCGCCTTCGCGCACCATATTCTGGCATCTGGATGACCGGTATCTGGGGAAAACAGAGGGAGGGCATCATCAAATGGCCCTCGCACCCGATCCTGGCCAGCATGTACTTACACTGATTGATGAGCAGGGAGAGACGCTAAAGCACCGGTTTGAAATTCTGGCAAGGTGAATGGATTGGGGGATAGAAGCGGGGGCGCTTGTGTTGCATATGCTGCTATGTATGCGAAGAATGGGAGCTCCGCTCCACCTTTTCAACCAGGCTGGTCCATTTGGCATCAACATTGATTTGTCCCTCGGCGAGGTCGGAAAGCCCCATGTCTGCTCTTTTTTCTTCTCGAAGAGTTTCCAGCAAAAGGTTGCCGATGTCATGCCGTTCCAGTGTCTTGGCAAATGCAAGCGCAGTGCCGTAACCCGCCATTTCGTAGTGGTTGATGTGTTGAATGGCGGTGATGATAGCGGCGTTGCGTACCTCTTCATTGCCGCATCGGCCCACCATTCTCCTGGCGCCGAAGATGATTCCGCTTATCCCCTCAGAATGCTCGCCTTCAGGCTGTTCATTTAGAATTTCGAAGATCCTCTTCAGCCGGTCAATTTGTATGCGGGTTTCCCTGGAATGGTAGTCGATGATCTCTTCCAGCATAAAAGAGTCGGCGGCATCGTACATGGCGTTTAAGAACTCTATCTGTTGCTGTTCTCCGTCGTACAAATCCCGCAGTTGCCCGATCATAAGGTCATATAAATCCAGAATGTCATTTTCCATGAGATAAGGGATTTGGTAAAGAGCTAACATGCCTGTACCGTTTTATAATAGTTGTGTAATAATATAGTTCCTTCCGAGCACTAAATAGCACTGCCGGTTCTCCGTATAGAATATTCCGTATAAGCTGTTCGCACCCTACGGTTTGGGGCTTGGGGGCGAAGATGCGAAGAGAGGGAGTCAGGCATTCCCAAACAGTGTACTGTCCTCATCCTGCAGCAACGCCAGGCCTCCTACTAAATAAAGGCTGTCATCCGCCCGCTGGCGGACCCCATAGCGGTGAGGATGCCCGCGGGAGAAGCACCTGCCCGGCCCGAAAGCAGAAGAGGCAAGTGCCCCCGCCGCGTGCATTCTTTGCATTGGGGGGATCCTTCGACAGGCTCAGCATGCCAAGCGTTGTTGGAGAGAGATTTGGGTTGAGAACCGGTCTTCGCTCTTTTTCAACTCTATAGGAAACAACCACTCAACATCAAAGTTTAAAGCGGTGATAGCCCGGAGAACCGGAAGAGCGGCTTAGGGCGTGTGGACATTCAACGTGAGGCGTGTCTTTGGGCAGATCCACCCGGCAGGCGGACAGGGGTTTTGAAGCGTCTCTGCGTTACGGGCCAAACGCATAGAGCATAGCGCAGGACGTGAATCCCGAGAATGCTTTGCGCTCTGCGGATCACTCACCGGCACATCCACATTCCCAGGCTAAAGGTCAACACGCCCTGGTGGTAAAATGGGGAAAAGCTTCATTGTATTTCAGTAAATAAACAAAAAAGTAAAAGAGAAACGCCCGGTATCAGGCAGTAGTCGCGACCGGTACCGGATTTATTTTAATATCCAGAGCATGCCAACACATACCCAGGTTCATTACAGCGAGCAAAATGTAAGGGAGGAGATACGTTATCTGGCTGAGAAGCAATCATTCACCCTTGAGGCGAAACCTCTGCGCCCTATTCCCCCTATTCTGAATGCCTCGAGAGAAACGCTAACCGAAGTGTATCGTGAACTGGCCAGGGCCGCCAAACAAAAGGCGGAACTATCTACTGCGGCTGAATGGCTGATCGACAACTTCTACATTACGCAAGAGCAAATTGTCCAATTAAAAGAAGACCTGCCTTTAGCCTATTACAAGAAACTGCCGCGCCTTACCGAAGGAAGTAATAAAGGGTTGCCGCGTGTATATGAACTGGTTAAGGTGCTGGCATTGTTAAGCGACAATATTATAGATCAGGATAATGCCACGACAGCCGTAAAAGCTTATCAGCAAATACAGACACTGAGTCTGGGGGAGTTGTGGGCCATTCCCATTATGATTCGCCTGGTACTTATTGAATTGCTGGTGGACAGATCGGAAGAGCTGCTGGAGTTGAGGCGCGTAAGAGATCTGGTTGACAGAAAGCTGGATGAATTTTTTAAGGAAGAAAGCGATGAGCCGGGCCATCTGCTGGCAACACTGAGAGAGATAGACAGTGAGCATGGCGGTGACGAAGTGTTTCTTACCATTCTGGCACAGCGCCTGCAATCTATGGGAGCGCTCTCAGAAATGGAGCGCAATTGGTTCGATTACAAGTTCAGAAGGTGGAATACCACCCTGGAAGGCCAGCTTCAGGTCGACGCGCAGCGAACCTCCCGGTTGCAGCTCAGTGTTCAAAATGCCATATCGTCTCTGCGGGAAGTATCGGAGACCAACTGGTCAGGTTTCATAGAAGACAACTCGCTGGTAGAGCGTATCCTCCGGCTGGATCCATCCGGCTTTTACCCGTCTATGGATTTTAAAACCAGAGATAGATACAGGAAGAGAGTGGAGCGGTTAAGTGCACATTCACCGTTTTCTGAGCCTGAGATTGCCGAACGGGCCCTGCTGTTGACCGAACAGAGCGAGCAGGCAGCCGCCCCGGAAGAAGGTGCACGATTCAAGAAAACACACATCGGCTACTACCTCGTGGATGAGGGTTATGAAGAGCTTTTACAGAAGGTTGACTACAAGATTCCGTTGGCAGAGCGCCTGCGCAACTGGGCGAGGCAGCATCCCGGCAGTTTTTTTGGCCTCATTTTTATCCATGTTGCCGTACTTCTGGCCCTTGTTAGTCTGGCGACCGGGCTCTTCCGGGATTCAACATGGATAATGATAGCCATAACTCTGGGCGCGGCATTTCTGCCGGCCTTGGATTTATCCGTCGTTTCAACCAATCGGCTACTTTCTTTGTTATTGCCGCCCAGGCTCCTTCCCAAGCTTGAACTGCCGGACGAAGTACCGGACGAGTACCGGACCGTGGTAGTGGTGCCGACGCTTTTTTCATCTCCCCAGGATGTGCGCGATCAGTTCGAGGCACTGGAGATCCGGGCTCTTGCCAATCCGAATCACGGGTTACAGTTTGTAATGTTATCCGACTTCACCGACGCCTCGGAAGAGCACATGCCCGCCGATGCGGAAATTCTGGAAACGGCCAGGGAGCAGGTACGGGAGCTCAACTCCAGCCATGGCAGCAAGTACGGCAAAAAGTTCTTTTTGCTTCACCGGAGCCGGCAATGGAACCCAGGTGAAGGTGTCTGGATGGGATGGGAGCGTAAGCGCGGCAAACTGGAAGAGTTGAACAGGCTGCTCCGGAATCGCGGGGCGGAGACCACATTTATAGATCCGGAAGAAAACACGCCGGAGTCGGTGTATGAAATACCCGTCAGATATGTCATAACCCTTGATGCCGATACCAAGCTGCCTCCAGGGGGCGCCACAGATTTGATTCGTACAGCTGCACATCCGCTGAACAGGGCCGAAATCGATGCATCGGGCGATGTGGTTACCAAAGGGTATGGAATCTTTCAGCCACGGATCTCCATCCCTCCCAAGGCGGCTAACAAGACGTGGTTTTCTCGTGTATTTTCGGGCAATGTAGGGATCGACCCATACACCACAGCCGTTTCGGATGTATATCAGGATCTGTTTGGCGAGGGAGTGTTTACGGGGAAGGGTTTGTACGACCTGGAGGCTTTTGAATCGATATTGGACGGGCGGTTCCCCGAAAACACCATTCTGTCTCACGACCTGCTCGAAAGTACGTATCTGCGTACGGCTCTTGTATCAGATATCGAACTTTTTGATGACTACCCCACCACCTATCTCAGTTATTCCAAGCGTAACCACCGATGGATACGTGGTGACTGGCAAATTCTGCCGTGGCTTTTTGCAAGGGTACCGGGAGGCGGCGGAGAGCGGCAAACAAACCCCGCCAACATCGTTTCCCGTTGGAAGATATTTGACAACCTCCGCCGGTCCGTCAGTCCTCTTGCACTGCTGGTCTTTTTGCTGCTGGGCTGGACCGTGCTGCCGGGCTTGCCCATAATCTGGACCCTCGCGGCGCTGGGTATTACGGCTTTCCCTATCTACTCCAGTATTTCCATAGAAATATTTGGCCGGCCATCGCGGGTAGTGTGGAAGCGTTATCTGGAAAAAATGCGCATAAACTTGCAGGCAAATACGGTTCAGGCTATTTCAACTTTTCTTTTCCTGCCTCACCAGGCCTTTATCTCTGTAGATGCAATTTCCAGGACACTATGGAGGAGGTATATTTCACACAAGCATCTGCTGGAGTGGACCACAGCGTCACAGACGGAACAGGAAACAAACGGATCGCCCGCAGAGTACTGGCAAAAAATGTGGATCAACCTGGCATGGGCGGTACTGTGTCTGGCGGTGGTTACAGCCCTGGCGCCCGGCGTTCTTCCCCTTGCCATACCTTTTGTGATTGCGTGGGCGGCAGCGCCCGCGGTTGCCTACCGGCTGAGCCAAAGGTTAAAAGTGAAGAAAGAGACACTGGAAGATTCCGACATCACAGAGCTCAGGATATATATGCGCCGGACATGGCATTATTTTGACCGTTATGTTAATGAAAGCACAATGTGGCTTCCTCCCGATAATTATCAGGAGGAGCCGTATCTGGGTGCCGTGGAGCGCACTTCTCCCACCAATATGGGAATGGCACTGACTTCTGTCTACACAGCGTATGAATTCGGATACCTCACCCTCACTGAATTGCTTAACCGGCTGGGCAATATGCTCGGATCCATGAAACTTCTCGACCGTTATAAAGGACATTTTTATAACTGGTATGATACCCGGTCGGGAGAGATCTTGCACCCTTATTATGTGTCTACCGTAGACTCGGGAAACCTGGCAGGCTCCCTGTTGATAGTAAAGCAGGCATTGCAACATCTTGATGAGAAGCCATGGCCAAATCCTGCATTTTGGGATGGCATGCGGGATACCTTACTGGTATTACAGGAAATAACGGAAGATGTACGCAGCTCCGGAGCATTCGAAGAAATTTATGGGGACATCTTTACCACCATAGAATCATTGGAAGGGAAACTGCCCAAAGAGCCGCTTCAGTCGGCCGTGGAGTGGGAAAAGAAATTGATGAGCCTGCTGGAGACAGCCAAACAGCTTGATGACCTCGATCTGGAGCCCCTGCGTAAGCAGATGGGTGATACGGAATTTGAGGAGTTGGCATTGTGGTTTAAACAGCCGCTAAAACAGATTAACCGGCAACTTAAAGAGATCAGAGCCACGCTGCCGAAATCCATAGGGGTTGGCCAAAGCATAAATCCCGATGGCGCTGGAACCGGCGTAAAAGAGTACACCGGGCACCGGCCCAATCCCTTTACAAACTGGATGAAGAGGGCCGGAGAGCTGGCATCCTGGTGCGATGAAATGGTGTGGGAGATGGACTTCAGCATCCTCTACAAAAAGGACCGCAACCTGTTTACCATCGGTTATACGGTAGACCGGGCAACACAGGACAAGGCTACATATGACCTGCTGGCCAGTGAGGCCAGGCTGGCATCGTTCATTGCTATAGCCAAGGGAGAGGTGCCGCCAAGACACTGGTTCAGACTCAGCAGAAGGTTGACCAGCATTGAACGGAATGAGATACTGCTTTCGTGGAGCGGAACTATGTTCGAATACCTGATGCCTCTGCTCTTTTTGTCTCGTATTGAAGAGACTCTGCTTAGCAATACCTACGACAATGTGGTGAGATGGCAAAGGAATTACGGAGCTCTGCGCGGGCTGCCGTGGGGTTATTCCGAAAGCGCGTACAGCGTCCTGAATCTGGAGCTTCACTATCAGTACCGCGCATTCGGCGCTCCCGGCCTGGGCCTGCGCAGAGGGCTGGCCGAAGATTATGTAGTAGCTCCTTACGCCAGTATGCTCGCCCTGATGGTTTTGCCGGCTACGGCCCTGGAGAACCTTAAAGCGTTGAAGAAGGAGGGGGCGTACGGCCTTAACGGCTTTTATGAATCCATCGATTATACCCCCAAGCGACAGTCCTCCGAATCGGAGGGCAGTATCGTAAAAATGTACATGGCGCATCACCAGGGGATGAGTATGATGGCACTGGCAAACGTATTAAAGGATAACATCATGCAGCGCCTGTTCCACGAAGACCCGCTGGTTCAGTCTTGCGAGTTATTGCTGCAGGAGAGAATTCCCCGTGGAATCCCTATTAAAGAGCCCCGCCCCATCGATGTTGAATTAGAGCCCGGAGAAGATCAAAAAATTCAGATTTCTGTAGACCACGCCGGGCAGAATGCACTGGACGATACGCCTCCGCGCACGCATATCCTGTCGAACGGTCAATATTCAACGGTAGTGACACATGCAGGTACAGGGTATTCTTACTTTAATGATGTTACTTTAACCCGGTGGAGGCCCGACCGCGTACAGGATCCGTATGGATTCTTTTTATACGCCCGGGATCTGGAAAGTCATAAATACTGGTCGGTGGGGCATCAGCCTGTAAGGAAAAAAGCCGACCGGTACGACACATGGTTCCACCCCGGAAAAGTGCAGACTGCCCGAGTCGATGAGTGGATAGAGTCGTTCATGGAAGTATGTGTATCTCCGGAAGATAACATAGAGCTTCGGAAAGTAACCCTCACGAACTATTCCGACAGGCGGCGGCGTATAGAGCTCACCAGCTATGCGGAAATTGTGTTAAACCAGCAAGAGGCTGACGTCGCTCATCCTGCATTCTCCAATCTTTTTATTCAAACCGATCACATACCCGAGCATAATGCGCTCACGGCCCGGCGGCGGCCCAGAAATGAGGAGGAACAGCCGGTATGGCTGGTTCATACACTGGCAAGCGAGGGGTTGGAGTCCACACAAAGGCCGCTGGAATATGAAACAGACCGCGGAAGTTTTATCGGAAGAGGGAGAACACTGGCCGCTCCTGCCGCTATGGATCCGGGCCATACGTTAAGCAGGAAAACCGGCAACGTGCCCGATCCCATTATAAGCATCAGGCAGGTTGTGGAGCTGGGTCCCGGCGAGAGTAAGAGCATTACATTTGGGCTGGGCAAGGCAACCAGCCGGGAAGAAGCTATACAAATGGCGGATCGCTACGATAACCCCTATGCTACCGACCGGGTCTTCGAACTGGCGTCCATCTATGGAAGAGTAGAGCTGGAGCATATAGGGATGGGAGGGAAGCGCGCTCATTACTTTCAGAAAATGGCCGGCGCACTCATGTACGGAAGCGATCGATTGCGTGCTGACGAGGAGGTCATAAAACGTAACCGGCGTACACAGGCTGGATTATGGCCTTACGGAATATCGGGTGATTTACCCATACTGGTATATCACATAGAAGATACAAACCAGTTGCGGTATATCGACATGCTGCTTAAAGCTCACACGTTATGGAGGCTGAAAGGCTTTAGCGTGGATCTGGTTATCATCAACGAACATCCTCCCTCCTATATCGATGAGTTGCAAGACGAGTTGCATCGGCTCATCCAGTCGTCTTTGGCGCGGCAACAGCTGAACCAACGGGGGGGTGTTTTTGTGATCAAAGCAGGCGAGATGGAGCAAGAAGACCAGGTGTTGCTGGCTGCGGTTGCCAAAGTGATACTAAAAGGCCGGTTGTCCAGGCTCAGTTTCGAGGATATGCCCTCTGCGGAACCTGATACCGGCGGGAAGGAGAGTGAGGATTTCCGCCCGATCCGCCTGTCGGAAATAAGTTTCGATGATGGCGTCAGGAGTTCTAGTTTGTTGCACTACAACGGGTATGGAGGATTTTCTCCGGATGGACGGGAGTACGTTATCCATCTTCGTCTCGATAAGGATACAGGCAGGCTGATCTTCCCGCCCGCGCCCTGGATTAATGTACTGGCCAACCCGCAGTTCGGCTGTATTACCTCCGAACGCGGGTCGGATTATACCTGGAGCCGTAACAGCCGGGAGAACCGCTTAACGCCCTGGTCGAATGATGCGGTTACAGATCCTCCGGGAGAGGCTCTGTACATACGGGATGAAGACAATGGCTTGTTCTGGTCGCCCGTTCCGGGCCCGGTACTGGGCAGCGCCCATTACGAGGTGCGGCATGGCTTTGGGTACACCTGCTATCGTAGCCGAACTCTGAACATTGACCAGGAAGTAACAAAATGGGTTCCCGCGGATGACCCGGTAAAACTGGTCAAACTCAGCCTGACCAATACCGAATTATCTTCCAGAACTTTGTCCATCTTCCGGTATCTAGACTGGGTATTGGGGGCGTTTCGAGATAAATCATCTCACTTCATTGTAACCGACCTTGACCGTGAAGCGAAAGTGATATTTGCCCGCAACCACTATAATAATGAGTTTGCGGGCAGGGTGGCCTTTGCCTCATATATATCCGGCACTGTACCTGAAAGAGACAGCTTCACTTCAGACCGAGCCAGGTTTATCGGCCGGAACCGGCAGCTGGATAACCCTGAGGCGCTGCAATCCGGCAGAGAGTTAAACAATCGGTTTGGGGCGGGATTCGATCCCTGCGCGGCATCTCAGTCTGTTATTGAGCTAAACTCCGGTGAAACCGTGGATTTTTACTTCATCCTTGGTGAGGCCGATACAGAAGAGCAGGCCAGAGAACTGCTACATACATATAGTGATCCTCAGACTGCCGAAGCCTCTTTAAAGGAGGTCAAAGCGTACTGGAAGAATAAGCTGACAGCTATCCAAATCGATACGCCGGCCTCTGAATTAAACGTACTGGCCAACGGTTGGCTACAGTACCAGAATATCGCCTGCCGTATGTGGGCCCGTACCGGATTTTATCAATCGGGAGGGGCATTCGGGTTCAGGGATCAGCTGCAGGATGCTACTGCTGTGCTCTATCTCGATCCCAGACTTGCAAGGAACCAGATACTGTTGCATGCGGCCCATCAGTTTGTGGAGGGAGATGTTTTGCATTGGTGGCACCCCCCGACGGGCCGGGGCATACGGTCCCGGATAACAGACGATCTGCTCTGGCTCCCGTATGTGACGGCTTTCTACATCAACTATACCGGAGATGAAGGCATCCTGAAGGAAAGAGTGCGGTTCATCGCTTCCAGGGTTTTGAAAGAAGGCGAGCACGAAGCCTATCTGATCCCCGAAGATTCGGGCCGGAGGGGCAGCCTGTACGAACACTGTTGCCGCGCTATCGACCGGTCGCTGACCAGCGGGCCCCACGGCCTGCCGTTGATAGGCACCGGCGACTGGAACGATGGAATGGACCGGGTGGGAGAACATGGAAAAGGGGAAAGCGTATGGCTGGGATTCTTCCTTTACACTATTCTGCAAGACTTTATACCTCTTTGTCGCCAACAGCAGGACACCAAACGCGTGGAAGCTTACGTTACGTACCAGAAGCAGTTAAAAGAGCATTTGAATAAGGAAGGCTGGGACGGAAGCTGGTACCGCAGGGCGTTTTATGACGATGGTACTCCCCTCGGTTCATCAGAAAACGAAGAATGCAAGATTGATACCATTGCCCAGGCGTGGTCTGTCTTGTCGGGTGCGGCCACCCCGGAAAAAGCCGAAAAAGCTCTGCGATCTGCCGAACGCTACCTTGTTTCAGAAGAAGAGGGCATCATACGTCTGCTTACCCCCGCGTTCGACCAAACGCCTAAAAATCCCGGTTATATAAAAGGATACCTTCCGGGAGTACGGGAAAACGGCGGACAATACACCCACGGGGCGCTTTGGCTGGTAAAAGCGATTGCCGAGATGGGATGGAGCGAAAAGGCGATAAGCCTGATCCGCATGCTAACGCCGGTAAGCCATTCATCCTCAAAAGGAAAGGCCGACCTGTACAAAGTAGAGCCATACGCGGTAGCCGCCGATATATACGGAGAACCTCCCCTTACCGGTATGGGCGGGTGGACCTGGTATACAGGGTCTGCCGGCTGGATGTATCGCGTGATTCTGGAGTCCATTCTGGGCGTCAGGGTTACCGGCGGGGATACTATTCATATCAAACCGACCATCGTTTCCGATTGGAAAAGCTATTCCATTCATTTAAGAGATTTCGAAGGAACTACTTACCGTATTATGGTCTATAATTATAAAGGACTTGACGCAGGCAAGATCCAAGGCACTTTTGACGGGGATAAATTAACTGAAAAAGAAGGATGGTTTTCCTTTAAAATGCCGGCTGACGGCAGGGAACATCAGATAAGAGTGGAAGTCAGGGAACACGACTAAACCAGCCCGTCACAAGTCCTCAACCCGGCAGTAAAGCTGTAGTGGTCGGAGTATGGATAAGCCTGAAACCAGACCGTCACTGCCGAATTATACTACTGACACGAGCTTAAATGAAGATTTTATATAAGACAAGAAAATACCCCCTCTCAGGGGAAGGAATTTCCGGAATATGAGACGGAATTGATAAGTAACCAGCACAAAACGAAAACTTCAGCGCAAATAAGACTGGAGGGTAAATATGAAGAATATAAATGTTTTAATAATTGATAAAGATGTTTTGGTACGCCAGGCTTTAGCCCGTGTATTGCACAGTGAACCATTAATTAATATTGTGGCCGTAAGGGGGAGTGCCGAAGACCCCGGCCGGCATATAGCAAGCAAGAACCCGGATGTACTGTTACTGGATATCCATTCGGCAGATTCCGGTAATATGACAGTTTTCAAACGAATCAGGGAGCAATTTCCGGGTTTACCTATAGTTGTTTTGAGCCCCCGCACTAAAAAAGGTGCACTTGCAGCTATAGCAGCGTTACGCGGGGGAGCCGTTGATGTGCTTACTAAGCCGGAATATTCCAACTCTGTCTTATTTGCAGAGCGTCATTTTAGTAAACGGCTTGTTCCGATGGTCCGGGCCGCCGCAGGTTTAAAAAACTCGAAAAAGATAGCTAGTGGGTCTCCGGAGCCGGATTCCGGACCTCTCGATACGCCTGTCCATGCCAGGCTCGCTTCAGAAAAAGAAAAGGATAGATTCGTACCTGTTAATCTGGTGACAATAGGCGGGTGTACAGGCGGTCTTAAAGCGCTGTTTTCTATCATTCCCGGTTTGCCTGCTAACTTTTCGGTACCGGTTGTTATCGTTCAGCATCTCCCCAGGATATATACATCCGTATTGGCTGATAAACTGGACGAGCAGTCGGATATTATCGTGCGGGAAGCGTATGACGGCGCAGAACTTGAGCCGGGCACGGTATGGGTGGCATCCGGCGGGTATCACAGTGAAATTCACCGCGAGGGAAACAGAAATGTAATTAAATCCCATCGTGGGCGCCGGGAAAGAGATAACCGCCCTTCTATTGACAGCCTCTTTCGTTCAGCGAGGCAGTTATTCGGTGCAGGAGTTCTTGGAGTGATATTAAGCGGCACGGGGAGAGACGGGCTTATAGGTGCTGAGATTATCAGAGCGGCCGGCGGTAAGATTATTGTGCAGGATCCTGAGACAGCCCTTGTCCCCGAAGTGCCTGAGGCTATACTTCGTGCAGGGTTGACCGATGAGTTTTATTCCGAGAGTGAACTGGCTGAAAAGATAGTCAAACAGGTAAAACAAGGCAGAGGGACCTTGCCTGTAAGATCAGGCAAGCGAATGGCAGGAAGCTCCGCCGCGTTACGATCTTCGGGAAGCCAAAAGGATCTGTTCCAATTGTTGTAATTTATCTGGTAAAGGATTTGGTTAGGGGATGGTCACTCCGAATTCCCCGACAGTGCCTCCACGGGCTGTACCACAGAGGTGCACGGAGGAGACACGAAGTTGTACAAAGGATGCTTTTTGTGAAGAAGGCAAGGGGATTGCCCGGATGGGTTGAATCCCTGACGAGGCTGACAGCCCGGTTTGATGTATCCCTAAATCTCCGCCGACTGGCGGAGACTTTTGTAATGTGCTGGTATAATAAATAGAAACATGCTCAGATGTAGGCCACCTCCAAGGTGGCCTACATCTTATATCTGCATAGATCCAGGGGGCGGAACCGGTTTCCCTTGCAGGTCGTTCAAACAATAAGTTAATATGAACGCTTAGTATCCGATCTATGAAAGGGTCACTGAATCTGGGAAAATTTTCCGGAATCCGGGTTGAGATACACTGGACATTTTTTCTTCTTATCGGGTGGATTGTTTTACTCGGAGTAAGCAGCGGAAGCGATACGGTATCCATACTGTGGAACATCGCATTCATGCTGTTACTGTTTTTGTGCGTAGTCATGCATGAGTATGGGCACGCTTTAACGGCAAGACGCTACAACATTCCCACCCGAAAAATCACCCTGCTGCCTATAGGAGGGGTGGCGAGCTTTGAAGAGATGCCTGAGGACCCCAAACAGGAGCTTTTGGTCGCCATAGCCGGTCCGGCTGTAAATGTTGCCATTGCCCTGTTGCTTTGGCTGGTTGTGCCTGTAGAACAATATCTGAATCAGGATCCCGAGGCGCTACAGGAAACTCTGGGCACCATAACTGGCGGCAACCTTATGTTCTACTTGCTCATTGCCAACGTTATGCTGGTAGTATTTAACCTGCTGCCTGCTTTTCCAATGGATGGCGGACGGGTGTTGAGGGCTTTACTGACTATGAGAATGGGCCGTGTACGCGCCACCCAGATAGCCGCTTTTCTGGGACAAACTCTGGCATTCTTTTTCTTTCTGTCCGGGCTGATCTACAACCCGTTTCTTATTCTCATTGCTCTTTTTGTCTATTTCGGAGCTCAGGGAGAGAATATGATGGTGCAACAACTTAAGCTGCTGGAAAATCATCAGGTACGGGATGCCATGATGACCGATATCACTGTGCTGGATCCCGGAGATTATTTAAACAGGGTTGTGGATATTATTCTCTCGGGCACAGAGCGCGATTTCATTGTGACCGAACATGATCACATAAAAGGCGTGGTCTATCATTCCGATTTAGTGCAGTTATTGAGGCAGCAAAACGGGCAGGCTCAGGTAAAAGATGTTATGTCTACCGATTTCGAGAATGTACACGCTGATGATGACCTCACCGATGTATACCGTAAAGTGCAGGCACGCAAGAAGTCATTTTTCCCTGTCCTGGAAAACGATCGGCTGGTGGGAGCGATAGATATGAACAACATCAATGAGTTCATCGTATTCCGGGCCTCACTGGATTTTTAGCGGTGTTTGCCATAATCCTGCCAGAATATGGGGTCTCCCCTGAATAGGATTAAAACCCTGCCTGCGGTAAGATGTCTGTTCCTATAGGTACCGGACAGGATATGCAGGTCATCGTGGGGGCGGGCTACATCGAAGTGAACCGGAAATGAACGGAAGGAAGGGTAAAAAAAATAAAACCGGAGCACACTCTGTTAATTACTTTTTATAAAAGATTAAAGAGAAACCAGCGGTTATTTTTCTGGCTTGTTCACAGTTATGTCGAAACATTACGAAGAACTGTGCTCTTGAATGGCAACTATGCCGATACTCTCTCTGTTATATCTACCTGTAAAACCCTCCGGTTGTTCCATGAGCAGGAAGAAAAGTTTTAGCTGATTTTTCCAGTGGCGTTACCCGTTAACTCACAGGGCAGATCATGAAATCACTAAAACACAAAAATATTAATTTATTTTGTGTATTCGTGTTTTAACCCATACGGCTTTTTATTGATAGCGGCACTAGCGGCGCATCGTTCAAATAACTTCCTTCTCTGATTCTGCTGGCGGGGAGTGAGTTTCTTCAGGCTCATACTGGTAAGAAGGGACGATCTGCTTAAACATACTTTTAATCAGATGAGGATCTGCATAAGCTGCGATATCGAACAGAGTATCCAGATATCCCTCAAAGTTACCTAGGGGCAATCCGTTTTTTTGAGCTACGAATATTTTGTCGTGATGGGTGGCGGTTGTGCCTTCTTCAGCTGTAAGAAGCTCTTCATACAGTTTTTCTCCGGGTCGGATACCACTAAAAACAATTTTTATATCGTGATCGGGCTCCAGTCCGGATAGTTTTATCAAGTCGCGCGCCATATCCAGAATTTTTACCGGTTCGCCCATATCCAGAACATAGATGCAACCGTTTTCGGCCTGGCCGGCTGCCTGTAGCACGAGTTGAGAAGCTTCGGGTATGGTCATAAAATAGCGGGTCATTTCCGGATGGGTGACGGTAACAGGTCCTCCCCGCTGAATCTGCTCTTTGAATTTCGGGATCACACTGCCCCTGCTGCCAAGTACATTACCGAAGCGGACGGAAACAAATACCTGGTTTTCCCGTGTCTGCTCAGCTCCCCACTCTACAACGTATTCAGCTATGCGCTTAGAGGTACCCATTACGGATGTAGGGTTAACGGCTTTGTCAGTAGAAATATTTACAAATCGTTGTACATTGTATTCCAGGGCAAGCTCTACCAGATTTTTGGTGCCCCCTACATTATTAAGTAAGGCCTGTTCAGGATTGAGTTCCATCAAAGGCACGTGTTTATGTGCTGCGGCGTGAAATATTACATCCGGTTTGTAAATCATCATGGTATGCTCAAGCGCATCGTAGTCGCGGATATCGTTAATTACGGTATGGTAAGAGGCTGCTGCGCCTTCACGTATAAGTTCCTGATCTGTCTGATACAAGTTGTATTCACTATGATCCAGCAAGACTAACCGGTGAGGGTTGAACTTGAGCACCTGCCTGACCAATTCGGATCCGATAGAGCCGCCTGCTCCTGTAATTAAAATAGTACGGTCTTTCACATAGCGCGATATTTCCTGGTTTTCCAGAACAACGGGTTCCCTCCTCAATAAATCTTCTACATCCACATCCCGAATCTGAGATATTTTAATTTCTCCGTTCAGCAGCTTATGTATGGCAGGAATAATCTTATTATCTATGCCGGACTCCCGGGCTAAACTTACCACTTTGCGTGTTACTTCTCCCGATGCGGAGGGCATGGCAATGAGTATTTCATCTATTTTTTCTCTTTTGGCGATCAGAGGCAGATCATTCAGCGGACCAAATACCGGTAGCCCCAGGAACTTAAGAGATCGTTTCTGCGGGTTGTCATCTAAAAAGCCTATGGGTTGCATGCACGACTCCGGATGCCGCAGCATTTCGCGGGCTATCATGGTTCCGGCTTCGCCCGCTCCGGCTATCAATATCTTGTCGGGATGCTGTTTGCGCGCGTTTGTGCCTCTTCTGTGTTCATCGTATAGCCTGACTGCAAGCCGTATAAAACTGAGAGAAAGGAATGCCAGCATACCTTCTATAATCGGTACGCTGAGGGGGATGAACAGGGATTCCCGCAATATCAGGGCGATACATAAGAAAATGCTTGTACCGGTTAAAATGCCCTTAGACAAGGTATATAGATCCAACACCCCGATTTTATGCCAACTCTGTCTGTAGAAACCCAAGGAGTAAATAAGGCCAAACTTAACAGGCAATAAGATAGCCAGTATCCAGAATGAGTCAATAAAATAGTGGGAAAAGGGGGTATCCAATCTGAGAATATAAGCTATAGGTGTAGCCGCGGACCAGAGGAAAAGATCAATTAATACCTTTTTTTGATGCTTTTTCATAAAGTTATACTATATCTATAATACTAAATATAACATGTGCAAATGAGTGAGGGATCTGACGATCTGCATACGCAGGTTCGGCCTCTGAAGGATGGGAGGTGTGTTCTCTTGCATTTATAAACAATAATTTTTAAAAAGGTATCGCAACGCATAATACAACTACATCCTTTCCAACAATAACTTAGTCTCTCTATAGAATTCAATAATTTTTTACAAGATGAACGGTATGCCTAACTTGTGTGAAGCACACGCCATCTATTTAAAGGCTTCTTAGCCTTCAGTATACGATTGCATAAGGTTATACACCGACTTTTTTAAAATGATCCCCTCTCAATGAAACTCATCTGTAATTTCCATTTTAATTTTATAGTATTCTGAAGAAAGGGCGCGTATGATTTAACTATAATAAAAATATTGGATTACCCTCTTATTGGTGGCGATGGTGTTACAGAAAAGGAGACACAAAGCGGCAAGCTGAAAAAGCCATTGTATTCGGGGAATATAAAATTATTGTGCGGCGGTTATCGGCGCCTCCGGTACCGGATAGCCCTCTAACTGGCAGCAGATGCGGGTACGTTTTAACCTTGACGGTAAAGTGGAAAATAGTCTGGATCCTCGAATTCCTCCCTGCCGGCTTCAACTAAAGCATTATAATTTAAGTTATTATACGCTTGCTTATCGTGAATAATGCGTAAGGTAGAGAACTGATTTTCAATAGGGCTGAATCCTCTTTTAAATTTGTAGAGAGAGTCTTCTTTACTGTTAAGACCGCCCCCCAGATGCAGCCATTTGTGATTGGAGTTCGCAGTTGCCCATTCAATAAGCCCGTAGTAGAGCAACTTGGAAGGAGAGTGCTCCAGGTGGGTGGTACTGGTAGCCGCCAGATGAGATTGAATCACTCCGTTAAAGTCGGTAAAAATACCTGCGGCTGCCATTTCATTATTTTTGTCCGTTACACAAGAGAGGTAGGCTTTGTCTCCCATCATATCAAATAGCTGTTCGAAATAGGTTTCGGGAAAATAGTAATAATCTGAAGCCTCCAGTCGATCCATAGTATCTCTGTAGATGGCCAGAAAATCGTCTAAACGCGAGCGGTCATTTAATATAAAGGTAAAACCTTCATCCAATAACTTTTTAATGGCTCTCCTGTAACTTGAATAAAAATTATTTTCAATCTCTTCCAGGTCTTCATCAAGAGGCACAGTGATGGTATGTCCATGGTCTGCCTGTTCAATAAGGTCATCTTTCTGCCACACAAACGGGTTCAGGATGGGATTCAATCTCAAAAAAGAAGTGACACAGTTTCCACTATCGGCTCCATCTGCCTGAAACTGCCTGATGATGCTGTTAAGTTGCTCATGCGATACCGGACTGCTAAATAGAATGCCCGGATATCCGTAGGGACTTGAATAATCCACATAGTTCTTACTCTTTGAGATAGAATCAGGTATTCTTCTTTCGATGAGAGGGATCCAGGTTTTATTGTTCCGGGTTTCGGCCGTCCAGCATATGGGAGTTCCGCCTACAAGACTAGCGTCAAGTTTGGCATACTCCGGGAGATGGTAAAAATCATATCCTTCAACCTCTCTTACTTCCTGCCACTGTGGATCTGAACTACTCACAAACTCTGAATGTATGTCTAACTCCTTAGAATAAATCTCAAACATAATGTTTCATATTATTGACGTTGTTATGTACATGGCGAGCCATACTATCTGGCGAAATATCGAGGGGTAGTTATGATAGCCTTAGGATGTTACTTTAGGCCTGTTAATTTTCTATAACAGTGGCCGGGGGAGTAATTGTCTCAGATCTGTACAAATCTAACCCACCAGGTCTCCCCTATCTGAATTTTCCATACAGAGTACTCTTCTCCTCTGAGCATATTCACGGGGAAGTTTAGTGAAGACAGAAGTGTCTTCCGCGCATACACCTAAGGTGAAGCGGCGCAGGCTGATTGGTATAATAGAATAGAGATTTATACGGTTGCGATTTAGTTAAAACTACCCTTCTTTAATCGTTAAACTAATAATCCATTTAGTCATGCTGGTATGTTAAAGTTGGTGATAACTTTGTTCATTCCTGCCGATTTTATTGCATGTACTTAGTTAATTGATACTCCATTCAGGGCTATTTGTTCTGATTGCATTTTGCAGAGAGCAGCAAGTTGTGGATAGGCTTAGAGCCGGGACTTTTAGCAGGTGGATGAATTTCAGGGAGGATGGAAGTTTAAGCCACTTTGCGCATTTTTCTAAAATACCGTTTTGTCTGGCAGGTGATATCAGACACCTCTTGCTCAATTCTCAAAAATGTTCTGAAGTAGTAAAAGGCAGATAATAAGAACCCTGTAATAAATACTAAAAACACGGACTCTCTGATAAATACACTTTCTATATATATTCTTAACTGAGTAATGGCAGCTAACGATACAACCAGAGTGATAATGGATAATGCCAGCGCTCTGGAGTGCCTTTCGAAGAATGGGCTCCATCCTGTTCCGAGCTCTTTTAAACTAAGGTGAGCCATTAGCAGAAAATTAACTACAATAGCAATGGTAACCCCTACAGCTACTCCGTCAATGTTCCAATAGCTTCCCACATAAGCTCCTATAAAAATAGCCGTAGCGTAAACGATTTGCCGCCAGGCCCGTTTATACACAACGCCAAGTGCCCGTGCAAGAGAATCGCTTATTTTATAACTCACTCTGAATAACATTCCTGCTCCCAATATCTGCAATGGAAAAATAACATCAGTCCAGTTTTCGCCTAACAACACCAATACAATTTCGGGAGCATTGACAATAATGACGGCACTTGCGGGTAGCGATGCCAGCGCTATGAGTTCTATTGATCGCAAGAAAGCGTTTTGCAGTTTTTTTTTATTTTTTTGCACGGTAGACATAGCCGGGAATAACGCTGTATCCAGTGAACCACCTATAAGGGCAGCCGGCGCCACCATAATTTGATAGGCTCTGCTATAGAATCCAAGAGCATCTGCTCCCAGCAATTTTCCTACCACTAAGTTATCTCCCTGTCCGGCCAGATAATTGGCAATTTTGGCGATAGTGTAACCGCTGCCAAAATAAAACAATTCTTTAAATGCTTTATGATTCCAATAGGGTATAACAGAGTGGGGTTCCAAATAAGATACTATCACAGACCGTATCAATACCTGTCCCAGGCGCGCATATACCAGGGCCCAAACGCCAAAGCCAAGGTATGCCAGGGTTATGCCCACGGTACTGTAGCCAATGGCGTAAGAAATAACCTCGGCCAAGGCATAAAGTTTAAGTTTTAGTTTTCTCTGTAAGAGAGACTGAGAAACGACAACGAAGCTGTCAATAATAAAAATAAGTGCAATAACTTTTAATACAGCTGTTAACTCCGGCATTTCAAAAAAGGCGGCAACGTAAGGTGCAGAAGCAATCAGTGTCAAAGCAAAGAATCCGCCCAACAGTAATGAGCTCGTAAATCCCGTTCTAATATGAGCTTGCGTGAGTTCAGGGCGTTGAACCAGGGCCGGTCCCATCCCCATCTGAGAAAAAATACGCGAAAAACGAATCACGATAAGAGCTATTCCAATAACTCCGAATTCATAAGGGGTTACCAGCCTTGCCAGAATAGATAAAACTATTATCTGCAGAACCGCTTGTGAACCGCTTCCACCAAAGAGCCAAAAAAAGCCTCCCAGAGTTTCATTTTTTAGATTTTGTGGTGGTGTGCCGGAAAAAGAGCCTTCACCTATGTCTTTATTGTCACTCATTTAATTTGTATGCATTTACCGTATCTGTGGATTCGAGCTATGATATTGCTGCCAGTGTCGTAACCACTAAATTCGGTAGGTAAAATCTGTAACCACGGAAACACTACTTGCACGGAGAGGCAAGGGCGTATAGCCATACGCCCCTACACTCGTGTTTTTGCGGTTGCCATTACCTAACTGATTTAATGGCAGCTACACTAGATCTGCCATTTTTAGGGCATACTTCTCATGCCAACGCAATATTATTTTGATGAAGTTACTTTAATTTGATTGCTTACCGTTTATCAGTATCGGACGATGGTTTTTATAACTCTATCACGGAAGCATTTGTTTCGGCCGGAAGGTTAGAAAAGTGCTTGCAGTTCCTTGACTTAAAGCCGTTTCATTTTTTTAACGGTTATTGACTTGTGAAATAACATGCGAAATCGCCTGGCCGCTGATTTGTCGTATGCTCTCCATTTATTGGCTGTTTCTTTAAAGTACGAATCTCCTGTTATAGTGCTTAAAACGGATAATTGTTGAATATGAATGTGATGATAATGCCTTGTACACGGGTTAAACCTTCTCTGGCCCTCTTCATAATAATCATCGTACAGCGACCACCATCCACAGTCGTAGTTTGGTATAATTTTTTTTATCGATGCTATACTCCGTTTAAGAAGAGCATTTAAATCCGTATTGAACCCCAGATCTCTGCAATAATCATGCAGGCCAAAGATGCTGAATATCAGATGATTCAATACCTTTGCCCTGTTGGGTTCCTCAAATAAAATCAAATCATTCTCTTTGAACATGAATCCACCTTTTTCCGGGGGATTTTGATAAGCCAGCACGGCCTGGTCTGCTCTATCCCGGTATTTCCTCTCCTCCGTAAGTTGGAATGCTCTCAGTAATACAGAAATAGTTCGGCTTTGTCCCATAGAAGAAAGCTTCTGAATCTTACTTTCATCATAGACATTGAGCTTTGTTCTTTGATTATCCGGCCAATATATCACGTCGCTGCCAGGCTGTTCGGAAGCATTATCTACAAACCATTCAGCAAGCTTAAGGAATAATTTTTTATCGTCTCTTTTCCGATGTTTTAGGTAATCATGAAAAACAGCTAAAGCAAACTGACCTATTGCTGTGGGATAATAAAAGAAGCTGCCGTCGGTATCTGCAACATGGCCTTTAATCATGGGTATATCGTTTTCATCAAAAGCAAAGTTATAACTTCCACCGTTGAGTAATTCTCTGCGATTGAAAATAAAATAATACTCCTCCAGGGCCGGGGTGCAGTTATTGTCGTGGATCTGGTAAATGAGGGGATTTGAATAGTCTTGAAATGCCTTTTGGCTAAAGTAGTACAATTTAGATAAACCAGAATTCATTAGATCTCCTTACATATTAATTAATCTTAGGTCTGTATGTTTTTATAGAGGCACAAATTTAGTTCTGTTCTTGTTAACCGGATGTGCCGGCTTTGTCAATATGTATAACTATTAACTTTATACCCGGTTGCCTCTATCTTTTCTATAACTCTTGAATAAATTCCTGAGTGACCTGCCACCAAGGATGGGAAGTGTCGAAATCAAAGTTGCTTGAAACATATATAACCACTCCGTCGGCGTGTTCCCGGACGGTTTCCAGTTGCAGACGCCAGAAGTCCGCGTCAATCAGTTGTCCGGCCAGACCGTTTTTGTTGGACCTATGATAGACAGGCCATAAATATGCATAGACCTTTGCATCTGGGTTTAGCCGTCGCGCTTCGGCAATCTGGGCCTTGGCATAGGTAACCCACTCCTGCGGGCGGTTATAGAAAGTGTAGATCGAAGGGAACAAGATATCAACCTCGTTAGCCAATGGTTTTAGCCTGTTATTTGCTGCCGCCCATGCCTGGTAGCCGTCGGAGGAAGGAGATTTTATAGCATCCCAATAGTTGCGGATGGGTACTTCACCGTAGTATCCCCACTCTACATTCGGAGCTCCTTCACGGAACCATTCCAGAACGGTTAGAAGATTGTGCAGGCTATGTTGGATTTGATCGGGAGTTCCCTCTTGGGGCTGAACGGGCCAGTGTTCGATATCGATTACGCCGATGCCGGTTCCGGAAAGGGCCGTTTGCCGTGCCAGTTCCAGTACCCGGCTTTTATCTGGCAAGTGCATGCTTCCGGACAGCCTTTTGGCACTGATACCGAAAATGGGCCCTGCATAATGCACAGCAATGGGTTCCATACCCGTCTGTGCAAGGGTGGCAGTCTGTTCACTTTTAAAGTTCATACCATTGTAGACTGGAAAATCCACGTTCGAAACAATGGCGGTGTCTTTGGTGTTTTCCCGTATACGGTCTCTCTTATTATTGTCAGATTTATGGATAAAAAAGAGCAGCAACAGCGGACAGACTATTAAGCCAATAATTTTCAACATACGGAACATAGTAAAATGGTTGTTAAGTACAATGAATACTTTTCACTATGTAGGTGTGGAGATGCCAAAGGTTCCGGGAAGTACAATAACAGCTTGTACCTGGCGCCACTTCCAGTGGAAAATAGGGTGTGCATACTGCTACAAAACCACAGGAAAAATCGTTATTCAGTGCATTAGTGATAACCTGGATATCCCGGGATTACTCCATAAGTTTTTGGGTCGGCCTGCCCGCCCTCAGGCGCTTAGAGATACCCAAATGCGTATTCTCATGTTGATATGTCAAATACACCCTGAGAATTATTCTGATGAGACCGGTACTTCACTAAAAGCAGGCTGCTTTGTTTCAATTTCTCGTCTAGTTGTATGTGTTTTTAATTTAGATATACTATGTTGCAGCCTCTGCGTCAGATAACCGTACTTCAACATAAATGGCCAGGTTATCAGTACTCCCAAGAGGGAATGTTGCAGAGGTAATTTCCGATGACTTTTCCGGGAGGGGCTAAATACAAAACTGCCATTATTACGCATCCTGTTTCCCGCTATCATATGCTCAATTTTTATCTCTTTGCTCTCTTCTATACTCTTTATTACATCTGTTAAATCATGCCCCGAGAAGGCTTCTATTCGCTTTAATTCTCTGGAAGGATATTCACACAAATCCTCATATCGCACCCTGAGTACTTTTCCTCTTTCAACCAGGCCAACTAACTCACCTAATGCATTACCAATCAGCCAGCCAGCTGCACTAAGGCAAATAAATGGGAAAGCTGTTTTTCGCGCTTTAAACGTATAGCGCAAAATTTTGAATTTCCCTTCTTTGATTCTTAATAAATTCGAAGCTAATATGGCTAATGGATTCCGGATCAAATGAATAATTTTTCCATTAGCGGTATACTTGGCCAGAAATAAGCCGCGGGTGAATTCTTTGGATGAATCAACGACTACTTTATTTCCCGAAACTGCACTTATCGATTTAAAGAGAGTTTGATTTATCTCTTTTAACCGGTTTATATCATTAGCGTTATGTCCGCGCCATGTCTTGTAAAATGATTTTATGTGGGCCTGTTCCACAATTTGCTCTGTTGCCTGATTCCAGGAATAGTCGCTCTCTTCCTCAAACTTCTTTTTTACAGCATTCCAGAAGTAGCAATTTTTAATTTTTTCCCCACAACTGCATAGATCTTCAGTTCTCGGCATACCAGATACTATTTCGCCAACACTCTGTAGATTTTTACCGCTCCCGAGCAAAGCATCCAGAACAGTAGATCCGCTATGTCCGCGTCCCATTATATAGAGAAACTGAGGTGTGTTGTGGCCCATTATGATTATTAGATATTTAAAAAACTGGTTATGTAGATCGGGAATTCAGGTTTAATAGTATAAGCGTTGTGCCAGCAGCTACGAATTGGTATGTAAAGTAAAGCTGCCGCCCAGGGTGGTATGTGTATACCTGTGATACAGGGAAAAGTCAAATATGTTCCTTGGCTTAGGCAGAACCAACTGTTAATAATACCTCAAATAAAAAAGGCACGGAAATCAGATTTCCGTGCCTTTTCGTTGCTAACGTCTTATTATTTAATCTTCTAACTCCTTGATAAACTCTTTGGTGACCTGCCACCAGGGATGGGAGGTACTAAAGTTAAAGCTGCTGGAGAGATAGATTGCCACTCCGTCGGCGTGCTCCCGGACGGTTTCCAGTTGCAGGCGCCAGAAGTCCGCGTCAATCAGCTTGCCAGCCAGGCCAGCTTTGTTAGACATATGGTAGACGGGCCACAGGTATACAATAATTTCAGCATCTGGGTTTAGCCGTCGCGCTTCGGCAATCTGGGCCTTGGCATAGGTAACCCACTCCTGCGGGCGGTCATAGAAAGTGTAGATCGATGGGTAAAGGATGTCTACCTGCTCAGCCGCTTCTTTAAGGTTATCATTCTGTGCCATCCAGCTTTTATATGCGCTGGAAGAAGGAGGTTCTATAGCGTCCCAGTAGTTCCGGATTGGAAATTCACCGTAGTATCCCCATTTCACATTGGGAGCTCCTTCACGGAACCATTCCAGAACTGTTTTAAAGTTGTTTACACTTTGCTGAATTTTACTGGGACTTCCTTCACGGGTTTGAGTAGGCCAGTGTTCAATATCAATTACTGCTTTATCTACACCAGAGCGGGCTGTTTGCCGCGCCAGTTCCAATACCCGGGATTTACTTGGAAGATGCATGGTCCCTGGCAGATCCCTGGCACTGATTCCAAATATAGGTCCGGCGTAGTGAACGTCAATAGGTTTGACCCCGGCCTGAGCAATAGCACTCGGCTTATTTCTCAGATTCATCCCATCATACACAGCAAACCCGGATTTAGTGACCGGTGGTGTATTGGGTTCATCATCAGGGAGTTCCTCATCTTCGTCACCATTATGCGGGGGATTTTCGTCATCTGTGTCGTCGCCATCTGAAGGATCTTGGTCGTTGTTTGAGCCATCCCCATCATCTGGGCCATCCCCATCGGAATTGCCGGCATCTGTAGTGTCGGGTATGGGATTCGTTATATCATGGTTTTGATCAGGGTCTTCTTCTACCACAGAATTTGTGGGAACGTTATCGCATGTATAGAGTATAAAGACCGAAAAAATAAGTAAGACGTACACCGATAGGCGTGATTTTACGCCCGTTGGGGGGGTATAGTTATTCCGAGACATAAGCCTAGTATTTGTTTGTAGTAGATTTATAAAAGCACGTATCTATAGCAGGAATCAAAGAAAGGCATAGATCTGCCATGCTTTAAAATTAAAGCAGGGCCGTACTACTAACCGAATGATGAGGCTGGAATTTATCTATACCAAAGCAGATACACTTCGGCACTCTTCCCGAAAAGCCTGTATTACTTTTTTGCCAATATTTATGACATAAAAGATATGATCAGTCTAGTACCCTGTAGCCAATCTGTAAATTCCCGAAAAGTATATAGAACGATATATTTAGTGTTGAGTCATATAATTTCTTATGACTGCGACACAAGTATATATATATGAAATTGTATATGCAACGATAAAGCCGATAGTAAATGAATATTAAAGGATTCTAATAATCGAAATAGGAATAAAAATTAATTTAATTTCACGCATTGTTTTTATAGTCTCTAAAAAGATGAATAATTGTATTGGCAGTGATATCGAGGTCAGCTATTGTCATATCAGAGCCTGAAGGCAGGCATAAGCCATTCATGAATAGTTTTTCAGAAGTACCGTTGCCGTAGAAGGGGAAATCTTTAAAGACAGGTTGAAGATGCATGGGTTTCCATAAAGGCCGGGATTCTATATTGTTGCTTTTTAAAGCCAGTCTGATGTCTTCTCTGGTTAATCCACTTGCTTTTTTAGGGTCTACTGTAATTGTAGTAAGCCACCGATTAGAAAACATTTCTTCGGGTTCTTCAAGAAATGAAATACCTTCGATAGCAGACAGTTTCGACTTGTAGTATTCAAAGTTTGACCGGCGTTGTTCTACTCTCTTATTCAGCACTTTCATTTGGCCTCTTCCGATTCCGGCAATAATGTTGCTCATCCGATAGTTATATCCTATATGGGAATGCTGATAATGGGGAGCATCGTCTCTCGCCTGTGTACTCAGAAAGCGTGCTTTTTGGATAAGATCCTTACGATCAGACATAAGCGCCCCCCCTCCTGAGGTGGTGATGATTTTATTCCCGTTAAAAGAAAGTGTTCCGAGTATACCAAAGGTGCCAACGGATTTTCTTTTATAGCGTGAACCGAGCCCTTCTGCAGCATCTTCAATAACAGGGATCTCAAAAGAATGAGCGATATCGAGTATCTGCTGCATCTGGGCAGGCATGCCATATAGGTGCACAAGTATGATGGCCGAAGGTTTTTTCCCTCTGTTAATGCGGTCCCGAATGGCCTCTTCTAAGAGTTCTGGGTCCATATTCCAAGTCTTCTCTTCGCTGTCAATAAATACAGGAGTCGCTTTTAGATACCGGATTGGGTTGGCCGTAGCAGCAAAGGTAAAATCGGAGCAGATTACTTCATCATCGGGCTCTATACCCAGCAATATCAGGGCAAGGTGGATGGCTGCCGTTCCTGATACAAGGACAGCAGTGTGGCCGGTGCCTGTATAGTTAGTAAGGTCATATTCAAAACCATCAACGTTGGGCCCCAGAGGGGCAATCCAGTTACTCTTGAACGCTTCTTGTATGAATTTCTGTTCTTCACCGCCCATGTGGGGAGGCGAAAGCCAAATTTTGTCTCTCATGACCGATCTGTGAATTAAGTATGGATTTGTTAAGGTACCGATGGAAGCATGATCCTTCCCTTTAGATCATAAAGCTGCCGGGGGGAGCAAAAAAATTAGTTTAGCGCTCTTTGTTTTCATTTTATATGGAAATGAAACACGGTATAACTGCTTGCAGAATATGCAGATGATTGCTGTTAACTGAATTGTCTGTATAAGGGGAAGAAATCAGGATCTTCAAACTCTTTTTTACCCCCTTCATTGAGAGCGACATAGTTTAGATTGTTATATCGCTGTTTATCATGAATAATGTGTAGCGTTGAAAACTGGTTTTTGATAGAACTGAAACCTTTTTTAAAGCGGTACAAAGAATCCTCTTTACTGTTTAACCCTCCCCCCAGGTGGAGCCATTTGCGACCCGAGTTTGCAGCCCATTTTATAACGCCGTCGAATAGTAATTTGGATGGTGCATCTCTCAGATAAGAAGTTCTGGTAGCTGTAAGATGCGATTGCAAGATACCGTTGAAATCTGTGATAATTCCACCTGCTGCCGGGTTGCCACATTTGTCATAGACCATGGCCAAGTGAATATTACTACCAAGGATTTTAAAGAGGATTTCGAAGTACTTTTCAGGAAAAAAATAATATTTCGAGGCATTTAATCGGTTCATAGTTTCTTCATATATCGGGATGAATGCCTTGCAGCATTCCTTGGTGTCCATTGAAAATATGAACCCTTCTCTTTGTAACTGTTTTATGTTTTTTTTGTGATTTGATGAATAGCCTTTTCTTATTGTTTCGAAGCGATTGTTTAGGGGTACCGTAATAGTGTACCCATGATAAACCTGTTCAATTAAGTCATTCTGTTGCCAGGTAAAAGGATTACTGATGGGATTCATCCTCAAAAATGAGGTGATGTAATTATTCCTGGCTGCATCCTTATTAAATTTCCAAATTAGCCTGTTTAATTCATAGGGTTCTGGTTGAACATCAAACAGGATGCCAGAGAAACCGTATGGACTGGTGAGGTCGAAGTAATTTTTTCCTTTAGAAATACAATCGGGAATCCTTCTCTTAATTAGAGGAATCCAGGCCCGAAACTCCGCTGTTTCAGCAACCCAACACACGGGGGTTCCATTGGTTAGCTTCGAATCGAGCGCCACATACTCAGGAAGGTGATAAAAATCGTGGTCCTTTACCTCTTTTACTGCATGCCATCGCTCATCTGACTTATTTATGAATTCTGAATTCATAGTCTGCGTATTATACTATTGATGAATTTTTTGTAACCATTAACAGTTTGGCATCTCCCGTTGCAATTTTGTCGATACCTGCCGGAACTGATTGGTAACCACGTACAATTTAAGAACTGAAAGTTGTAGGAACTCTCATAAAAACTTGTCCCCGGGAATTTCTCTCTTCACCAACCCGATTAAGATATTCCGGGGGTGTTCAGGAAATGTGCGCCACATATGTTTAGGGAAAGCACTGTAAAATGCTACCTGTATCTAAGCCCTCTTAATGCAGGAATATTAGCATTTTTCTATATGCTATAGAATTTACATTTTAAATCTTTTATAAACAACAGGTTGTGTGTATTATAAGTCTTCTCGGTGATTTTAGCACCTTTAAAACAAGGCAACTGGAATAGATTGTGATTAATCGTGATAATCATGAACCAAAACCTCATTATCGTATCTCAACATTAACAGGTTTGGCTCCCAGTTGTAAAAATAGTCAATACGGCGGTTCATCAGGTACTCTTCAATCAGCCACCTGGGATAATTAGCACCAGCCAGGTAACTCAGGGGATAGCCTCCTCCAAAGCGAGGGTTAAGCTCTATACCATGTATGTTTTTATTCTGTTTATTAACAAACAGTTGCAATGTCAGGCATCCGCGTGCGCCCGGTATGTTACTCATTCTATCTCTTACGAAAGGGACAAGCATATTATCCTCTGTCAGGCCTTTGGATATTTCTCCATCTCTTACCTCCAGCCTTTTTCTGGGCACTACACATTTCAGTTCAGATTGCCGGTCGTAATACAAATCTAACGTGTATTCATCATGTACTTTATGATCCAGATATTCAAAAAAAAGCAATTTTTCATCATTCATGTGGTGGTCACGGAGTTGGGCGGCCCTTTTGATTATATAGTTATTTTCACTGCTGCTGCCGTCATAAGGTTTAGCATATATCGGATATTCGGGTTGTTGTTTGTCAAGTATTTGTGGGGTAGAAATGCCCATTTGTTCGAAAAAATTAATGGTATTTCGTTTATCCTGGCAGGCACGGATCAGCTCAATGTCGCTGACAACCATTTTAGTTCCCAGCTCTTCAAACAGGCTCCTGTTCTCAGCCAGAATTTCAAGTTCAGGATCTATGGTCGGGATCAACAGATCAATGTTTTTAGAAATACAAATATTCAGGAGCACGGGGATATAGCCGGTACTGGATGCCTCAGGAACGCACTGGTAGTAGTCGGATAACTGACATGCAGGTGATAATTCGGGTTGAACATCTACCGTCAAAACTCTTGATTTAGAATCGAACATTCGGGCTTCTGTCTGGAATGCCCGGACCAGCGACACCCTTCTGCCGGCGGAGGTAATTAAAATGTTCATGTGGTTAAGTTTTGTTGCCGGGAGCTGAGGGATAAAATGATTGCAGAGCATTCATTGTCTTCTTATAGTCTTCCGATTTGTCCCGGCTCCTTATTGATGGTTCTAATTGAGGCAACTCATAATCCCGTAAAGTTACATTTCCATTGTGCTTATTAAGCATATTTTTAACTGCTTCAAGCGCGGGAGCAGGATCTTTGCAGACCTCTTCATATTGAAATATCTGGTAGTTAGCTTTCGGGAGTTGTTCAAGCTGCTCCTGGTACGTTTGTTCCATATAGTAAACCTGCGCCGCTATCTGTTCATGAGGTGTGCCACTTTTCAACGATTCATAGTTTTGCGGTTTTAGTGTGCTCCAATTATACCGTGAACCAAAATGGTTTTCTCTGGTTTCCAGCAGAGAGAGTGCATTATCAATCGGATTGCGCCTGATCCAGACGAAGCAGGTTTTGGTAAGATATTGTTGCATCAGGCTTGCATGCCAGCCCATAACGAATGATTTAAAGGCTACGGGTTTGCCGAACGCATGTATGATATTTTTAAGTGAGTGGGCAACGCGTTCCCAGTTCATGGTTTTTGCCTCCTCCGCAGATTTAACTTTGAAGTCAGCGTAATCAAGCAGGTCCGTCCAAAAATAATTGAATTCATGCGGCTCATTTATGTGTTGCGTTTTGCCATACCTGGATGAGAGGGATGATTCATGTTGCTCGTTTAGCAGCTTGCGAGAAATATGTATGGCTGTGACGGGGGCTTTCCAAAAGCGGGCAACCAGATTATTGATATATCCAACATCCAGATAAGAACAGATTAGTTGGGTCATCATTGTAGTTCCTGACCTTGGCACACCGATCACATGTACGCTTGGTAGTGTCTCTTCCAGATCCAGATATTGCCTTTCTTCAAAGGGGGCCAAATAGTCGTTCAGATTTCGAATAAAAGACTCGAAGTGCATATCTTGGTTGTCTTTCCCGGAAGAATATTCTTCCGGCTTATTTGGACTTCCCATTTTCATATGTGATAGTATTTGTGTAGATGGTTAGCTTTCTTCATTGCCTTGAAAGCGAGACATAATCATTTCATTTTCAGGATTGACTCCTTCCCGTAATACAACAATGACACATGTTTTTAGGATGATTCTGATATCCAGCCATAGAGATTGATTATCTACGTACCACACATCCATTTTAAATCTTTCCGGCCAGTCTAGTTTGTTCCGGCCGTGTATCTGTGCCCATCCTGTGATACCTGGTTTAACTTCGTGCCGGCGTGCCTGTTCCTCTGAATATAGACCCAGATAGTCCATTCGAAGCGGCCGCGGCCCCACCAGGCTCATATCTCCTTTCAATACGTTAAAAAGTTCCGGTAACTCATCCAGGCTGGTACTTCGTATCTTATTTCCAAAAGGAACCAGCCTCTGTTCTGTCGGGAGTAAATTGCCATCTTTATCCTTTTTATTCGTCATAGAACGAAATTTATACATGACATAGGGTTTGCCATTCAACCCGGGTCTTTTCTGGGTGAAGATTATAGGGGAGCCCAGTTTAAGATATACCAGCAGGGCAACGACAAATAAAACAGGTGACAGGATAATCACTCCCAGCAATGCAAAAATAATATCAAATATTCGTTTGGCCATAACAGGCTTCCTCCAAAAACGAGACAAACTGCTGCCCCAGTAGCTTACGGCTAAAATGCGTTTCAGCTAAATTCCTAGCGTTGATCCCTTGTTGTCTAAGATGTGCTGGATCGTCTGTCATTTTGATTAGTGTCCGGGCAAAGGCCTCGGGATCTTCAGGGGGTACAGCTTCACCACAGTCATACTTAGTTATTAAATCGGCCAGCCAGCCTGGATAGTTGTTTAAAACGGGTAGTCCTGAAGCGATATAATCAAAAAATTTATTTGGTGAAGTTCCGTAATAAAAGGCAGGTACGTTGTCGAGAATCATCAATCCCACATCTGCCGCGTTCAGTATAGAGGCGAGTTCGATTTTTGGTATAGGATCCAAAAAAAGACAGTTGGTTAGCCCTTCTTTTTTTGCACGTTCCAAAAGCCTCTTTTTTTGATTCCCCTCTCCGATGAACACCAGTTTTATATCTGGCCGCTCCAGTTTTATCAATACGGAGGCGGCATCCAGTACGGCATCCAGTCCGTTTGCAATGCCATGAGCGCCGGTAAAAATGGCTACACGGTCATCCTCTTTAATCCCCGGAATAGCGGTGCGGCATACATCCCGTGGCTTGAATAAATCAATATCACAGCCGTTGGGAATCATAGCAATATTTTTCTCAGAAACGCCTCTGCGGGTTATACCCTTAACCATTCCAGGGGCGAGGCCGATGCACCGGTCAGCTGAACGGTAGGATGCCCACTCCAGCGCGCCAATCATCTTCAATATTGCAGGATTAGTAATAACGCCCATTTCGCGTGGTAGCTCCGGCCACAGATCTCTTACCTCAAAAACAAAGGGTTTATTTTTTATACGCTTCATTACAATACCTGGAATACCGACTGTAAGAGGAGTAGAAGTGGCAAAAAGGAGATCATAAGTCTCGGTAAAGACAAACCGGGTGCTTTTCAGGGCAAATTGCATAAAAGTAATGGTCCGTTCTATAAAAGACTGCGTATTAGAGTAGGGATAATTCAATTCGATAAGATCTATTCCATCTACAGTGCCTCTTTTGTATCCATTATTGGTTGTATGGTTTTGATTGAGCTTGACCCCGCTTCGGGAATTTGCCCCGCATATAAGCGTTACCTGATGGCCCCGGGAAATAAGCATTTGAGAGAGTTCGTAGGAGCGTGTTCCGGTAGCTCCGCTGGGAGTAGAAAAATGTTGATGAATGTAAAGGATTCGCATGCCTTCCTGATTTATATTTAAAATTCGTGATTGTCTCTCTGAGGAATCTATCTGCGCTACCAGGAAATCTGAATAAAAAGGCCGGGATTCGTATATGCCGGCTTCAGGTTGCAGTGATCCTATGACACTGGTTCGCTGAACCGATTCGTCACTTGGTTATCTACCTTTCCAGTTTTGTGTTTATTCAGATACTGAATAGCAATGGCAGTTATGCGTTCTGCGGCATGTCCATCCCAACGAGGGGGTATTTCGCCCTTTTTTATGGAACCGTTGAAAATTTCTTCGGCCTTATCTGCCACAGCACCGGCGTTGATATCTACAAGCTGGTTCGTTCCCAGGTCGATGGTTACCGGACGCTCGGTATTTTCTCTGAGGGTTAGACAAGGAACCTGCAGATAGGTAGATTCCTCCTGAATACCCCCGGAGTCTGTAACGATCAATGCAGCATGGTCCATAAGATTTAAAAACTCCAGATAACCCTGTGGTTCCGTTATATGTACTCCTTTAAGGTGTCCGATAGATTCATACAATCCAAAATGTTCTAAATTACCTTTAGTTCGCGGATGCATGGGGAAAATCACTTTCTTATGGGAGGCCAGGGCTTTGATGATGCGCTTCATTTCTTTTAATCCCCGCACATTATCTACATTGGAAGGGCGGTGCATGGTCATCAGTATATACTCTCCCGGACTAACTTTCAGATCGTCCAGGAGGGTAGACTGGCGTGCTTTCTCTCTGAAATGTATCAGAGAATCGATCATTACATTTCCAACAAAATGAATACTTTCTTTGCGAATACCTTCATTGTTCAGATGGTCGATTCCACTTTGTTCAGTCACAAAAAGAAGGTCTGAAATGCTGTCGGTAACGATACGGTTGATTTCTTCGGGCATACTGCGGTCTCCGCTACGCAGGCCAGCTTCCACATGAGCAACGGGCACACAAGATTTGGCGCCAACCAGGCTGCACGCAACTGTGGAATTTACATCGCCCACTACTATAATAAGATCGGGTTGTTCTTGTTCTACCACTTTCTCAAAAGCCATCATAACTTTTCCCGTCTGTTCGGCATGAGAGCCGCCTCCAATACCCAGATAAATATCTGGCTCCGGCAGTTCCAATTGGCGAAAGAAAATATCGCTCATTGCTCTATCGTAATGCTGGCCCGTATGAACAATTTGCGACTTGACATTTGGTATGCTTTTAAGTGCTCTGTGAATAGGTGCCAATTTTATAAAATTGGGCCGTGCCCCGACAACATTGATGATGTTCATAAATGAGTTATTTAAGCTTTGTATT
>CALJMB010000206.1 GCA_937982515.1 uncultured Balneolaceae bacterium | reverse complement strand
GCTTCTACAGTTCTGCCGCATCTTCTGCCTTCTCACTTTCAATTGAACGAAGATCGATAAAACTGTATTTTAGCAACATAATCGCAAAAATTTAAAGAGTGTAGCATTCATGGCACAGCAAGTACAGGAAAAAGTACCTTACAAAGTTAAAGACATAGGGCTGGCGGACTTCGGCCGCAAGGAAATTCGCCTGGCAGAGGCAGAAATGCCCGGCCTTATAGCTCTCAGGGAAGAATTTGGAAAAGAGAAGCCGCTAAAAGGAGCGCGCATAGCCGGTTGTCTGCATATGACAATTCAGACCGCTGTTTTAATCGAGACGCTGGTAGAGCTCGGAGCCGAAGTTCAATGGTCTTCCTGCAACATATTTTCCACCCAGGATCACGCCGCTGCCGCTATAGCCGATAGTGGAATTCCCGTTTACGCCTGGAAGGGAGAGACCGAAGAAGAGTACTGGTGGTGCATAGAGCAGACGATCTACTTTCAGGATGGTAAGCCGTTGAACATGATATTGGATGACGGGGGAGATCTTACCCAGCTGGTCCACGAAAAGTATCCCGAGCTGCTGGAAGATATCAGAGGTATATCGGAAGAAACAACCACGGGTGTAAATCGCCTGTACCGTATGGCTAAAGAAGGCACGCTGGGAGCGCCCGCTATCAACGTGAACGATTCGGTGACCAAGTCTAAGTTTGATAACAAATACGGCTGCCGCGAGTCGTGTGTGGATGCTATCCGCCGGGCAACGGATATCATGATGGCCGGGAAGGTTGCCGTTGTGGCCGGCTACGGAGATGTAGGGAAAGGTTCTGCCGCTTCACTGCAGGGCGCCGGAGCCCGTGTTATTGTTACCGAAATCGATCCCATTTGTGCCCTTCAGGCGGCAATGGATGGATTTGAAGTTAAAAAGATGGATGACGCCGTGAAAGAGGCCGACATCGTGGTAACCGCTACCGGCAACAAGGATATCCTTACCGGCCGCCATTTCGAAAACATGAAAGACAAGGCTATTGTCGGTAACATCGGCCACTTTGACAACGAAATTGACGTAGCCTGGCTGAAGGCCAACGCCGAACGGGATACCATCAAGCCACAGGTCGATCTGTTCCGCTTGAAAAACGGAAAAGAAGTGATTCTTCTGTCGGAAGGGCGCCTGATGAATCTCGGCAATGCCACAGGGCACCCCTCGTTTGTTATGTCTAACAGCTTTACCAACCAGACCCTGGCACAGATCGCCCTCTGGACCCGCCCGGATGATTTCGATCTCGGGGTACATGTGCTGCCTAAAGATCTGGATGAAAAGGTTGCACGCCTGCACCTGAAGAAAATAGGCGTGGAGCTTGATGAACTGTCTGACGAACAGGCCGAGTATATCGGTGTTCCCAAGGAAGGCCCCTACAAGCCCGAGCATTATCGCTACTGATTTCCCGGCTTAGGCTGATGAAGTTGAGCCACAGATTTTCACAGATAAACACTGACCCATCCTATTTTAATCTGTGGAGATCTGTGGCCTTTTAATTTGCTTATCTATACCCAGAAACGTATAACGATCATGGCGCGACAGAAGAAAGACATAAATATTACGGTAGAATTAGACGAGAAAAACATCCCCACCGACATCCGCTGGGATGCAAGCGATCTGCAGGGCCAGGATATTGCACAATGCAGAGCTATGATCCTCGCGATGTGGGATCACCAGAAAAAAGATACGTTGCGGCTGGACCTTTGGACCAAAGAGATGACGGTTGACGAAATGAAGATCTTTTTTCATCAGACTCTGGTTACCATGGCTGATACGCTGGAGAATGCCACCAACGAAACGAAAATGGCCGAAGATATGCGCGATTTCACCGCCTACTTCGCCGAAAAGATGGAGATAGTGGAGTGAACAGTAAGCAGTAAGCGGTAAGCGGTGGCGGGGGGCGGAAACGCGTTGCCTTCTGCGCAAGGCGTCTCTCCCGACAGGCCTGTCGGGAAGGGGAACAAGGGGTGGGTTCGGCGGGGCACGGTCTGGAATATGGAATGCATGCATGAGTGAGAGTAAAAACACGCTGTTCTTTTAGAAGGGCACTTTACCCCCCCCTTTTTAAAAGAACAGCGTACCGACCGTACAAGGTGTCTGTACCGATCGATACAAGGTGTTTGTACTACCGGTACAAGGAGCTTGTACTAGTCGTTACAAGGTGTGTGTACCGACCGTACAAGACGCCTGTACTCATCGATACCGGAGGTTCGGGAGTAGGGGCCAGATCGCCCGGCCCGGGAGCGCGCGCCTTTCCCAACGCTTCAACGCCCCTTCTGACTCCTGAATTCTGAATTCCCCAAGCTTGACATTGCCCCCTGCTCCGCCCAGCTTGCTGATAGCTACTCACTATACAGTATCGAGCCAAATGTTACCGCACTGTCCCGCTCCGCCTCATCCCAGAGATCATAGCTGAGCTGGCACCCCTTGAGCCCGGGCATCGTTTTCAGAAAGGTGTACAGGGGAGGGAAGCCACAAATACGATAGGGGTCATAGGCCTCTTTCATGAGATTAAGCATTCCGGTATCATTGCCCTCAGCAGCATACTGCATGAATTGATGATCGAAGTTACGCACCTCATCAAACAGTGCGCGTGCCGGTTGTTCATCTCCGAACTTTCGCCCTATATGGGCCAGATCTCCGCTGATGAGAAACAGGGTGTCTTCGTCGTTTCCGAACTTGTTCCTTAATACCGATCCCAGATTTTCAACTTGTCCGGCAAGATGGCCGTTTGCCATATAGTAGAGCTCGTCAAAACCCCGAACCAGTATGGGGATGATCTTAAAGTCGTGATTCCAGAGGTAGCTCAAAAACAGCAGGTGAAGCTCTATACTGTGCTCGATGCGGTGAGCCCGGTCCCGGCTGCTTAAACCGATATCAGGCCCATTATCCAGCAACTCCCCGACCGCTTCTTTATCGGTGCGGATGGTGGCCAGAGGGAGTTTGAAATCTTTTTTGGTAGTGATAAAAGGCCGATGCTGATAGGTGCGGGGGTGGAGCCCGGCATAGTGTGAAGTGGCCAGGATGACTACACGTTCGGGGGTCAAATCGCGAAGGGGGGCAAAAGCCTGTACATAACTTTCAATACCTACACGGGGATCTATGTGAGGAGCATACAGCCCCCGTATGGTTCCGGAATGAGGCACTGTTTGATGGAATGTGTTAAACGCCTCATCCAGAAATTTTCGAACCTCTGCCGGATCAGAAGGATAGGATATTCCGGCTGTATTGGAGTGGTGTATATCCGTAGCTTCATACCCTGTTTCCAGAAAATCGGAGTACTTCTTGAAGTATGGGGAATACAATAGCCGGTTCTCATCCAGAAATTGCACATAGCTGAGCAGTTGCCGGGTGTCTGTGCCGTTGCCGAGATAGGGTTTAAAATCTTCTAGACTGCGGCGTCCATCCAACAGCGAAAGAATAGCATAGGCCCGGCTGTCCAGCGCAAAATCGGGCGTAGCATAGCCCATTACATCGTGAAAGTAGAGGTACGTATGCCCGTTTTCTTTTACCGGGATGATATCCAGGTCACCCCGGAGGCCCGGGACCGGATCGTTTCTGGAATTAAAGATCAATTCCTTAAACCCTGCTTTATTATTCATCCTCTCATTTTTCTGCATTCACAGTTCTTTCCGTACTTCACACAGACGGGGTGATCCGGGGGCTCGGAAAAACGAGCTTTGCAGGCGTTCCGTCCGTGATAGATCATTAAATGGGACAAATTGGTCCAATGTTCCCTGGGAAATAACGCCATCAGGTCGCGTTCTATTTTGTCTGTATTATTCTTCTCTTTAGTTAGCCCGAACCGGTTGGCCAAACGTTTTACATGCGTATCTACTACAACCCCATCGTTGATGTTGAACGCGTTTCCCAGTACCACATTGGCTGTTTTTCGGGCAACGCCGCGCAAGCTGAGCAAATCTTTCATATTACTTGGCACTTCGCCACCATGTTCCTGCACTATAGCCCGGGAAGATTCCTTAAGCGATTTTGCCTTGTTCCGATAAAAACCTGTTGTTCTGACCAGCTCTTCCAGTTCCTGCAGGGGCGCCTCTGCCATGGCCTCCGGCGTGGGGTAGGCCTCAAACAAGGCGGGAGTTACTTTGTTAACCCGGGCGTCTGTACACTGAGCACTGAGGATGGTGGCAATTAGCAGCTCGAACGCGTTTCTGTGATCCAGGGCACAGTGAGCGTCCGGGTAATGCCTGTACAGATCGTCCAGCAGTTCTCTGGCATAGTTTTTTTCTTGTTCTTTTTTATCTGGCAGCCGTGGCAGCTTGTTTTCTTTGCTATTTGATTGTGTGGACATAAAATGAATGGTGAATAACACCTTGATTGGTTAGAATATGGTTGTTTGCGGAAGTCGTCAGCATTCGGCAGTCCGTGTTGAAAGAAGCTTATTTAAAAGCTCAATGCCAACAGTGTTACCTGTCTCGCGGGTATGAAGACACCTGCCATTAGATTCTGTGTCTGTTCTGGGGCGCGTAGGCAATTAACGTGTCCCGAAAGCTTTCGGTATTGGATTGATTTGTCTCATATTACCCTCAAATCTGCTTCTCCGGGCTAATGGTCCACCCGCCCTGGTATTCAATAAGTTATAGCCAACGGTTTTGTAAAAAAGTTAAAAAAACAGTAAGATTATACAATTGTAAGATGGATTCTATCGTTTATTCCGTCGGATTTAATTTGGGAAGAAAGAATCTTTCCGTTAAATAAAGTCGTCTAAAATAAGGGATTATCAGCAGTAATATACAATTGATATGAGTATCACTGTTTCGAACCTGACCAAAACATACGGTTCTCAAAAAGCAATAGATAATATATCATTTGAGGTAAAAACTGGGGAGATTCTGGGCTTTCTCGGTCCTAACGGGGCAGGTAAAAGTACTACGATGAAAATTATCACCTGCTTTCTCAAGCCCACATCAGGCAATGTTACGCTTAACGGCTATTCCATTCATGATCATTCCCGTTCCATTCGCCGGCGCATTGGATATCTGCCGGAGAACACGCCTCTCTATACGGACATGCCTATTGTAGATTATCTGACGCTGTCCGCGGAACTGCAGGAAGTTCCCCGCCAGCAGGTGAGGGCCCGTGTGCGGGAGATGATCGATATGTGCGGGCTGGGGCCCGAACGCCATAAAAATATAGGAGAGCTGTCTAAGGGCTACCGGCAGCGTGTGGGGCTGGCGCAGGCTTTGATCCACGATCCGGAAGTATTGATTCTGGATGAGCCGACAACCGGGCTGGACCCGAACCAGATTGTGGAAATTCGCTCGCTGATAAAAGAGATAGGCCAGAAAAAGACGGTGATGCTCAGTTCGCATATCCTCAAAGAGGTTGAGGCTACCTGCGACCGCATACTGATCATTAACCGGGGTGAGCTGGTAGCCGATGGCTCAACAGAGGAATTGAGGAGGAGAGCTAAAGGTGCAGATCAGCTGCTGATACAGATCAGGACAGAAGATCCGGGCACAAAAGAAGCTCTGTTGGGGCTGGCCTCCGTTGCCGATGTCCGTCCGGCAGAGAAGGGTTCCAACTCATGGATGGTCGATGCCCGCCCGGAGCACGACCCGAGAGAAGATATTTTTAAGCTTTGCGTAAAAAAAGGCTGGATACTAACTGAAATGACCCCCATCGAATCCAGCCTGGAAGATATTTTCCGAGAACTAACCGAAAACTAATCATTCCTATGCATCAGATCTGGATTCTGTGCCGGCGAGAAATCAATGCTTTTTTCGACTCGCTCATAGCCTATATAATGCTCATAGTTTTTCTGGGATTAAGTGGCGTATTTACCTGGCTGTTCGGCGGAGGCGACATCTTTTTTGTAGGTCAGGCTTCGCTGGGCAGTTTTTTTGGTATCGCCTTTTGGACGCTCTTCTTTTTTATTCCCGCCATAACCATGCGCATGGTAGCAGAAGAGGAAAACACCGGAACGCTGGAGCTGCTTGTCACCAAACCCATTTCCAATTTTCAGATTATTGCAGGCAAATGGCTGGCCGCATGGCTGCTTGTGCTCATCGCTCTGGCATTTACCTTTCCCTACTACCTGACGGTAGCCAATCTTGGCCCCATCGATCACGGGGCAACGTTTAGTGGCTATCTGGCTTTAGCGCTTCTGAGCGGGGTGTACACAAGCATCGGCATGTTTGCTTCCAGCCTGACTAACAATCAGATCGTCGCTTTTATACTGAGCCTGTTTATCGCATTTTTCTTTCAGCTGCTTTTCGGACAGCTGGCTACGATCCTGCCGGCCTCTTTGGCAGGTATAGTTGAATTTTTAAGTCTTAACCAGCATTACCATACCATGTCCCGGGGCGTGATTGATTTATCCAGCCTGGTTTATTTATTGTCTCTTATCTTCCTGGGCTTTTTACTCGCAACCGCATCACTGCAAAGGAGGGCCTGGCGATGAAGTGGTTTGACGGCTTTTTTAAAAACAGACGTGAAACAGCACTGCAACTGCTGTTATTGATTGGAATCATGGCAACGGTAAATATACTGGCCGATACACTGATCATACGCTTCGATCTCACCGAAGACAACCGGTATACGCTGTCCGAAGCCAGCAAGCACATCGCCGAGTCGCTTAATGATCCCATTACGGTAACCGCTTATTTCTCGGCCGATTTACCTCCGCAGCTTAGCAGGGTTGAAGATGAATTCTCAAACTTCCTGGAAGAGTTCCGCGCCCATGCCGGCGGGAATCTGGAGTATGAATTCGTCAATCCCAATGAAGGGGAAGAGGCTGAACAAAGGGCGCAACAGGCAGGTATCCGGCCCGTAATGATCGATGTGCGCGAGCGGGACAGGATGACGCAGAAGCGAGCCTACTTTGGAGCCGTTTTTCGTTATCAGGACAAAAGAGAAGTAGTGCCGGTTGTGCAGCCGGGTGCGGGCCTTGAATATACTATTGCCGGAACCATTAAACAGCTGACGACAGAGGTTAAGCCCAGAATCGGGCTCCTTCAGGGGCATGGAGAGCCGACGCAGGAAGAGATGATACAGCTTATAAACGAGCTTCATCCGCGCTACGAGATTATTGAGGTCTCCGGCCTGGATACCACCTCGGTCCCTGCCGATATAGAAGTGTTGCTGGTCATCGCTCCGGAGCAGCCGGTGTCGGAAGCTGAACAGCAGGCAATCGATCAATATATCATGGCCGGGGGTAAAGCAGTATTTGCCCTCAACAGGATACGAACTCAGATTCAGCAGGGGTGGGCTACACCATTAGATACGGGTGTTGAGCGGCTGCCGGCGGCTTATGGCCTTCCGATACGCCCCGATCTGGTTCGTGATGCCCAGGCCAGTACCATTCAGGTACAGCAGCAGCAAGGTATATTCACTTTTGTGAATCAGGTAGAATACCCGTTTATACCCCTGGTAAGCACTTTTGGTGATCATCCTGTCAGTGAAGGCCTGGAAGCTGCTGTCTTTCAGTTTGTTTCTTCTCTGGATACTACCCGGACCGATTCCACCCAAAAGCTGACGGTTCTGGCAAGTAGTTCCGCCCAGGCCGGAATTTCCAGCGGGTCTTTTAACTTGGATCCTTCGCAAAACTGGAATCAGCGGGATTTTGCACACGCCCACATCCCGATGGCAGCTGTATTGGAAGGTACTTTTACTTCGGCGTTTGCCGAACATGATTCGATCGATGTGCCGCTGAAACACAGCCAGGAGACGGCCATCGTGGTATTCGGGGATGGCGATTTTGTAATAAACGGGGCGGGCCAGCACGCCCAGCCTCTGCCGGAAGACAACATCAGCCTGATGGCGAACAGCATAGATTGGCTGGCAGACGATACTGGGCTGATCTCTTTGCGTACCAAAGGCGTTACCAGCCGTCCGCTGACGATCCTGGAAGATGGCACCAAGGTCTTTCTGAAATACCTCAACGTATTCCTCCCGGTTATGCTTGTACTGGCATACGGGTTCTACCGGTATCAACGCAACCAAACCCGCCGGCGCAAGTGGATGGAAGAAGGTGTCTAAACAGTATGGTTCAGCAGAGAATTATTCCCATTAGTTCCCTTCGGGGGAGCAGGGCTGTTACGTTCTGTCTGAATTTAGCCTGTGTATCCGGTTCAACCCTGACAGGGTTTCAAACCCTGTCAGGGTTATATCGGATCTAAATCGCTTTGAAAGAACTTAGCTGTTAAACTATTAAGAGTAACGGATCATGACAAACGCAACGAGAACTCTCCTTATCATTTTTGTTAGTTTGGCTGTATTGACAGCACTGGTCAGGTGGACTTCCGGCCCGGCATCCAGTGAGGCCTTTCGTTCAACTATTGCCGATGTAAACACAGAGCAGGTGAATCATATCCGTATAGAGAAACCGACAGAAGATCAGGTCATCCTGTTAAAAGAAGAGCCCTCCGGATGGACTGTTGCAAAAGGTGACGGCGGAACCGCCTTTGCTGCGGATTCCTCCCTGATTAAGCGTGCTCTTGAAAATATCGCACAGTTGAATGTCCGGGCCGTTGCCACCCGGGATCCTCAAAAATTTACACGCTACAAAGCAGACAGTACAGGAATCAAGGTGTCACTGTTCAATGGAGATGAATTACTGGCCGGCGTCATCATCGGCGCGACTCAGTTTGTAAGCCAGAGGGAATTTAACAACTACGTTCGTCCGGTCGGTGAAGATGTGGTTTATTCCGTAGAAGGATTCCTGGAAAGCACCTTCGGCAGAGACCTGAGTGACTGGAGAGAAAAAGATGTATGGGATATTGCAAGAGACAATATAACGCGTGTGGATTTCCTGCTTCCGGCAGATAGCTCGTATAGCATAGAACGCGCAGATGACGAGCAAAACTGGATCTCTGAAGGCGATACCTTAAATCAAACACAGATACATTCAATACTCAGGCAGTTGAGTTCACTCCGTGCCAACGGGTTTGCCGATTCCCTGTCGACATCAACATTCGGCACGGAGCAGTACGCCATTCAGTTTCAGCTCAAGGAGGGTGCAGGCAAGACTATTCGGTTAAAGCCCGATGATCGGGACGATACACGTTTTGTCGCCGTAGCTACCGGATACCCTTACGTATTTACGTTAAACCGAAGCAACTGGGAAAACTCCGTATTAAAGAGCCGCGAAGAGTTGTTGGAGTAATATATCGGTCTGTTTAGCCGGTTGCTGCTCTTTCCATCCAATAAAAGCCGGGGTAACTTTTCCGGCTTTTATTATCTCATACTGTGGATGTTTTAGGCATCAGGCACGGGCGTAAAGTCCCACTTTGTTACCTTCGGTATCTATAACAGAAGCTACTACGCCGGATTCGATCTCAAGCTTTTCCGTAACTATTTCTCCGCCGGCTTTTTTGACCCGGCTCAGTGCTTCCTGCAGGCTATCTCCCGCATTCAGAAAAATATGCACCCCGTCAGCAGAAGGTTTGGCATTTTGATCTTCGGCCTCTACCAAAGCACCAGATACATTTTCCCCGGTGAAGGGGAACATCACCATGCTGTATCCTCCTTCTTCTATATCGATGAGTTTCATTTGCAATATCTCGCTATAAAAAGTGCGGGCTCTGTTCATATCTGTGACCGGTATCTCAAACCAGGTAATGATGTTTTCCATATCAGAAAGTGAAGTTAGGAGTTTATGTTCGGGCACAAGATATCTGGAGAGCTATTCAAAAGATTGAATAAATGCGACATGGCGTAGAACAAATGCCGGACTTACCGGCAAGGCCCTTGTCCTTACGTTGTAGAGCATCCGGCTGCACCGGTTAGACAGCTTATTCGCCGGATATGGGCCATTCATCGGCAGCATTCCGGCTTCTTAAGCAGTTTATGTGTTATTCTGACAGATGCACAAAATTTTCCACAACTTCGTCCGTCTCTGAAAAGAAATATCGCGGGGTAAGGCCGGCAAACGTTTTGAATTCCCTGATGAAATGGGACTGGTCACTGTATCCACATGTTAGAGCCAGATCCGCAAAGCTTATCTCTTTCAATTCATTCGGGTGCCTGAGTACATGCTGAAACCGGATAATGCGGCTGAACTGTTTGGGGCTCATCCCTATCGCCGCCTTAAATGTTCGTTCATAATGACGCCGGGAAATGTCCAGTTGCTGAGCCAGCCTGGAAACAGGTACAGCACCTTTTTGAGCCAGTATCCCCTGAATACTCTGCCTGATTGCCACAGAGGCCACAGAGGTACCACGCTGTATGCGAGAAATGAAACCGTTTATACAGGCTATTCTCTCAGCATTATCGGCTGCATTCAGCAGTTTTTCTGTTAACTGTTTGCCAGCTGTCCCATAAAGATCCTCAACATCAACCGTCCGGTTACATAAATGTTCAGCAGAAATATTAAGAAGAGTGTGAAAGCTGTACGGAAAGAATGATATCCCCAGAATGCCGTAGGCCCCGCGTACAGACAGATCCTGGTACTGCTGCAGCACTCCGAAAATAGAGCACCGGGGAACGGGGCTGGAGGAAGATTTTAATTGCCAGCAAATTTCGTTTCCATAGGTAAAGATAAAGCCCGGATAACCATCCGCCAGCACCCGGAAGGTGAGAACCTCTGAATTGCCGGGGTGGTCCTCCAATACCCAATAATAGCGAATCAGATCGGCAAGGGGAGGGGGCGGCTGTATTTCCTTGTAGTACATGATAACCCGGGTGATTTAAGGATGGCTGATAAGCCTGCTACATTTCAGATAATGAAAGGCAACTCCTTCGATTAAACATATATTTAATTACCAGCTATTATAGAAAATTAGCTGCATTATATCGAGTTAACCCTTTCTGTCTGCCGCATGAAAGTCATGCAATAGAATACAGGCAGCCGGGTTATTATTTTGATGTGCTAATGGATATATAGTTTTATCTTTCAGCTCTGTAAAACATCTAAATCCTAAGTACTCAACAGAGCCCGGAATGGTCATCGCAGCGGTTTACTTACTGGGAGCACTTCATGGATGTATCCTGGCTTTTGTATTGGCTCAGAAAAAGGTTAACAGGCTACCCAACAAGTTTCTAGCCTCCCTGATGGCGGTATTCTCTCTGGATTTGGGAATGGCAGCCTTCCAGAGCTTTGGCCTGCATGAACCGTATCCGCATCTCATTGCCCTGGACTATCCGGTTACTCTGCTTTACGGCCCCTTTCTGTACCTCTATGTTAAAACTCTGCGGGACGGCAACCCCCGCATAAGCAGCAGCGATTACCTGCACTTCATCCCTTTTGCCTTACTGCTGGTGTATCTGATTCCTTTCTACATGGGGCCGGCCTCCGACAAATTAGCTATGCTGAATAATACGGAATCCATTCTGTCCCTATACCATTTCGCCGTTATTACTCATATAAAAGTGCTGCATGGCATGGCTTATGTTGTGGGTGTTGTGTATGTCTTTATCTCGTATCGCAAAAAACTTAAAGACTCCTTTTCATCCATTGAGAAGATCAACCTGGCCTGGCTGCAACATTTAATAGCAGGAATTACCATCCTGGCCGGAGTTGCCGGAGCACTACATATTTTTTCTTCTGTGGAGGATACCGTATTGATGGGGTTGAATGAAAATGTGTATGGCAACCTTACGCTTCTTGCCACAACGGTATTTGTTTTTGGGATTGGGTACATGGGGCTGCATCAACCGGAAGTGTTTGTCCATTCTGTACACACCGGCCTGTCTGCGAATAATCCCGCCTCTGCAGAAAGCCAGGGGTCGCGTTCAGAAGAAAACAGCAAAAAGCCGTATCAGAAGTCCGGCCTTGACAGGGATCAGGCAGAACAGTACATAAGCCGGCTTTTACGGATTATGGAGGAGAAGAAGCTGTACAGAAACAGTGAGCTCAAACTAGCCGACCTGGCTGATGAGCTGAAGATATCTTCTCATAACCTGACCGAGATTATTAATCATTATCTGGGACAGAGCTTCTACGATTTTGTGAACAGCTACCGGGTGGAGGAGGTTAAACGTCAATTGCAGGATCCCGAATCTGAAGATGCTACCCTGCTTGCCATCGGCCTGGATGCCGGATTTAACTCCAAATCCACATTCAACGCCGTCTTTAAGAAGCAGACGGGAATGACGCCCTCCCAATATCGTAAGCAAGAAGGGCTTCTGCGGAATTCACCTCTAAATCCTCCGCCAGTGGGCGGACAGGCTCTATAGGGGACTTCTTAGGTCTGTACCTGAGGTACAAGTTCAAGCTTACACGTGGCCAGGCATCCGCACTTGAAAGCGACCAGAACAGGTATAACAGCAGCTTCTAAAAGCCCCCTTTAGGGGATTTAGGGGTCACAGGGCAAGTACCTTTACCAATGCTTTAATGGCACGGACTCTTTCTTTAATGGCGCGAACGTCCGTTCGTGTCGGCTATGCTGATGGCAAATATGCCAGGATGACACGAGTGTTCGCTCGTGCCGTTGGTAAAGGCAAGGAACCCTCCCTCCCGGGGGATACTTCCCGGGTTCATCATTATTACCTCGGACGAATGCTAAACAACACGTCCGATCCCGCTGGCAGAGACGATTTGAGGGTTGCAGATCCCTATTCTTTGCCGCTCACTAAACCCGATTAACATATATCTGCAGATGCATATACAACGATTCATACTCCTCATCCTCTTTCTGTTCACTATAACGGTACAAAAAGGGCAGGCCTTTCAGGCTGGTACCATCCGGGGAACCGTGTCAGATGCCGTAACGAGCGAACCGCTGGCCGGCGCCAATGTGGTAATCGAGGGTACAGATCCGCTGATCGGTGCCTCTGCCGGCCAGGATGGGAGCTTTGTTCTGAAGGATGTGCCATTGGGCCGCCACGACATCCGGATTAGCTTTCTGGGATACCGGCCGGCTGTGCGAACGGGGATAATGGTTATATCCGCCAAAGAAACGGTACTCCACATCAGGCTGCAACAGCAGGCTTTTGAAGGAGATGCCGTGGTGGTATCGCCGGAGAGAGACAAAGACCAGCCCCTGAACGAAATGGCCTTTATCAGTTCCCGTTCGTTTACCGTTGAGGAAACCCGGAGATACGCCGGCGGGTTGGATGACCCCGGCCGGATGGCTACCGCTTTCGCGGGCGTTACCTCCACAGGTGGCGTGCAGGATAATGCACTGGTGATTCGCGGCAATGCTCCTAAAAGCGTTCAGTGGCGCCTGCAGGGTGTGGAGATTCCCAATCCCAACCACTTTGCCGGCCTCTCGGTGGCAGGCGGCGGCGGGCTCACCCTGTTCAGCGGACAGCTGCTTTCGGATTCCGACTTTATGACCGGCGCCTTCCCCGCCCAGTACGGCAATGCGCTGTCCGGTGTCTTTGATATGAATTTCCGTTCCGGCAATCCGGTTCAGCGGGAACACGCTGCACAGATCGGGATAAACGGCCTGGAATTCGCCTCCGAGGGCCCGTTTTCCGATAACAGCTCATCGACCTATCTCTTTAACTATCGGTACTCTACACTGACCTTGCTGATGCCGCTCCTGCCCACGGAAGGAGGTATCCGGTACCAGGATCTGTCGTTCAAAATGGATTTCCGCACACCCAAAGCCGGGCGCTTTGAGGTCTGGGGCATCGGCGGATGGGACGGGCAGGATATGGATGCTACCTACAACCCCGAAGAGTGGGAGTATGAGTTTTGGGACCGCGTTAAATACGACATGAACCTGGGCATCGGGGCCTCCGGCATCTCACATACGCTGATGCTCGGTTCCAACAGTACGCTCGAATCATCCGTGGCAACCACGGTAAATTATACCTCATGGGACCAGCAGCGCCTGGATGACAACGTTGAGCTGCAGCCTAACCTTGCCATTGAGAACACCACCGGGACCGTTGTGGCACGTTCAGCTCTCAATCACCGGTTTGGGAAAAGGCACATAAACCGCACCGGACTCGAAGTGCAGCACATGTA
>CALJMB010000205.1 GCA_937982515.1 uncultured Balneolaceae bacterium | reverse complement strand
GCAGCGGGAATGGCCTGTGTGATACCATAGGTAATACGGGCTCTCGTTTGCACAAAAATGCTATCTGTATAGAGGTCAAAAGACTCATAAACGCCTTCTTTTGTGGGATCGGGAACCAGATTTGTCTCTTTGATAGCCGAGGCGGTATTGGCCATACCTATCCACTCAAATGATGCATAGCTGTCTTTTGATGCCAGAATCAGCCCTCCGCTGATGCCCTGGTTAAACAACGCATCCGCAAGAAAATCTCCGTCTCTGCTTCTGTTGGGATCGCTTACAATGCCCCTGGTTACCATCGGGTACCCTTTGGGGTATCCCATAATTATGATATACGATCCCAGCCTCAGCCGTTTAGGATCTCCGATGTTTACAGGAAGAGGAGGCACCTGCATATTTTCAAATTCGCTGAGATTTACTTCAATCAGAGCGAGATCATCCCTTTTGTTCTGGGCCAGAATGTTAAAGGTTCCGATGTTCGGGAGGTCGTGTAGTAAATTCGTCTGGCTCCGCCTGATAGTAACCGATTGCACAAATTCCTTTTCGGGCACATCCGGGTGTTCAACGTAGCTGATCAGGGTATCGGGAAAATCGATAACATGGGCGCACGTCAAGAGCGCAACGCTGCGGTTGTTACGGGCGATGGCAAAGGCTGTGCCGGCAGTGCTTTCGTTGCGCGCCATGGAATGGGAGGCCAGATCTTCTAAATCACCACTTTTGAGCTGCTCCTCTGTGACCAGTTGATCATTGAAATAAAAGGTTTGATAAATGGCGGTTGAAGATATGCGTTTAACGGAGCGCTGGATAGCCTCCAGCCGTGCTGAAATATCCCGGGAAGGGTAAGCGGAGGTGTAGTAGTTGCCTTCTCTCTGAACCGGGCCTTCAATGCCGGCCTGTTCTAAAGACATACACCCTAAGAGGAGTATGGGAAGAAAATATAAAAGCCGGTATGGTTGTATGCTGATCATCGGTTAGCACCCTTTTCTTTATACAATAGTATTAAAATATTTCTGAAAATTAAATTTTATAAATCATTTTAACTCTGTCAGCCATCGACCCTTACGAATAGTGAAGAAAGAGGCATAATTGTAACACATATTAAAAAAAACCGATTAGATGGAATGTTAAACTTAAAAACTTTATTCTGTGACACTTGTAAAGTGAAGATCGTTTTAACCAAAAATAAATTATCCATTCCAGATGGAAATTTTTTCGGCTGCGCCGCATCATGATGTCTTGGCACTTGTATTCCAGATAGGAGTTTTACTGCTTGCCGCCCGTACCATGGGAGAAATAGCTCAGCGACTGGGTCAGCCGTCTGTGGTCGGTGAGATTCTGGCCGGCATTATCCTGGGCCCGTCACTTTTAAGTGGCTTAGTCCCTGAGATAGGGCAATGGGTTATTCCCCAAAATGAAACCCAGGGATATCTCCTGGAAACGGTGAGCCTGATCGGAGCCATGTTTTTGTTGCTGATAACGGGGCTGGAGACAGATATAAAGCTCATTAAGCGGCATGCCCGTACAGCTATCGGAGTTTCATTCGGCGGGGTGAGTATCACCTTTGCCACCGGCTTTTTACTGGGGCAGTATCTGCCCGATTTTCTGGTCGCTGATCCTGACAACCGCCTCATTTTTGAGCTTTTTGTTGCCGTGGCTATGTCTATATCGGCAATTCCCGTCATTGCAAAAGTGCTAATGGATTTAAACCTGATGCGCCGGGATATAGGCCAGACGATTCTCGCCTCCGGGATGAGTGATGATACCACCGGGTGGATTTTACTTTCTATAGTAGCCGGGCTTGCCAGCGGAGAGGCTGTTACCACGGGTACCGTATTGCAGATTGTCGGCAGCGTGCTGGCGTTCATAGTATTAAGTTTCACACTGGGGCGGTGGCTGGTCAAAAAATTACTTACTTTTGTACAGGATGAAATCAAAAGCACCGATCGGCTGCTCACCCTGGTGGTTGTAATGACCT
>CALJMB010000204.1 GCA_937982515.1 uncultured Balneolaceae bacterium | reverse complement strand
GCAGGGCTGAAAAACATCTCAACCTTCGACAATATTGGCGCACCGGGTTTGGGCATTCATGAGATGGGCACTGCACGTATGGGGCGCGACCCAAAGACCTCGGTGCTGAATAAGTGGAACCAGGTACACGCCGTTCCCAATGTGTTCGTCACCGACGGGGCGGCTATGACATCATCTGCTTGTCAGAACCCCTCTCTTACCTATATGGCGCTAACTGCCAGGGCCTGTGATTTTGCCGTAAAAGAAATGAAAAGGAATAATCTTTAGATAAAATTATGAGTCTGAATCGAAGAGAAGCCATAAAAAGAGCTGCTATCCTTTTAGGAGGTGTCTTAACTACTCCCGGTGCTTTTCATATATTGCAGGAAAAGAAATCCTATTATCCGCTGGATTGGTCGCCTGCCTTCTTTACCACTGAGCAGGCACAGTTAGTGACGGCGCTTGCTGAAACCATCATCCCTTCAGACAGCACTCCGGGAGCAAGGGAGGCCGGGGTTCCGGCCTTTATAGAAGATATGGTGAGCAAGGTTTATACCGAAGAGCAGAGAGCCCGCTTTATGAAGGGGTTGGAATATTATGATGATTCTGCCAGGAGCGCGTATGGCAAAAATTTTGTTCAATGCAACTCCAGGCAACAGTTTGAGCTGGCCAGTAAGTTTAATGTCGATGCATTGAAAAACAGAGGGGAGCCGGGTTTCTTACTTATGAAGCGCCTAACGATGCAAGGTTTTTTTACATCTAAAATTGGCGCCACCCAGGTACTGCAATATGAGGCAATACCCGGAAAGTATGAAGGTTGCCTTCCTTTGGAAGAGGTCGGAAGGGCGTGGGCAGTATAACGAAGCTTATCATTTCATAATGGCGGTATCCGTGCTCGGTGCCTTTCCGTCAATCGGCCTGCCCTTCGGTCGCTGACACTCAGGAACAGCCTTATCCAGGAACTGGGTGCTTACGTTCTAAATATTGTGGGGTTAAAATCTGACAGATTTCAGTCGGGAATAACCCCCATAATGCAATACGGATTTCATTTCTTAATGCCACTACAACTGCCCGGGCTTTTAAACCGGGGATGGCCCATGAATCCTGGCCCAGGCAGAGCTTTGGCTCTTTTTACACCGTTGAAAGGGCTGAAGCCCTTGGTGTTTTAGGGTGTTTTGTTTATTCCGAATTCACGCTATTAGGATTTCCTATACAAAAGGGTATGGAAATTTGATATTATTTTACATATTTCCATAAAGCCACAAATTATTTTATAGTATGGGATAATAAAATATATTGTCCATTCACATCTAGGTTAATGCAATTTATGAATTTAAATCTCAAAGCAAAGAAACAGAATACGTATGATGCCATTGTAGTAGGGACGGGCATCAGCGGGGGATGGGCGGCCAAAGAGTTAACAGAAGCGGGACTCAGCACACTGGTGCTGGAGCGGGGCCGTAACGTTGAACATGTCAAGGACTATCCCACAGCCACCAGGCAGCCTTGGGAGTTGCCTTATAACGATCAGTTGACGGCTGAAGAGCGCGAAGACTTCCCCGTGCAGCTGCGTACCGGCTACACACTGAAGCAGTCTACCAAACACTGGTGGGTTAAAGACGCCGATCAGCCCTATGAGGAGCAGAGTCGCTTTGACTGGATCCGCGGTTACCATGTGGGAGGGCGCTCGCTTATGTGGGGCCGGCAGTGTCTGCGGATGGGACAACACGACTTTGAAGCTAACGCCAAAGAAGGCATTGCCGTAGACTGGCCTATTCGCTACGAAGATCTTGAGCCGTGGTACGACCATGTAGAGGAGTTCATAGGTGTCAGCGGCCAGGCAGAAGGGCTACCACAGTGCCCGGATGGGAAGTTCCTGCCCGCCTTTGAGATGAACTGTGTGGAAAAGCACGTCAGAGAACGTATCAAGAAGCAGTTTCCCGGCCGGGTACTGACGATGGGCCGTTTTGCCAACCTAACGGTGCCTCATAACGGCCGCGGCTCTTGCCAGAACCGTGACCTGTGTATGCGCGGATGCCCCTATGGAGCCTATTTCAGCAGTAACTCCTCCACGCTTCCGGCCGCGGCAAAAACAGGCAATATGACCCTCCGGCCCTTCTCTATCGCCAACAAAGTTATATACGATGAGCAATCAGGTAAGGCGAGCGGGGTAGAGGTGATCGATGCCCAGACTGGAGAGCTGATTGAATACCATGCAAAAATCATCTTTCTGAATGCCTCCTGCATCAACACCACCCTTATTATGCTCAATTCTACCTCCCGCCGCTTTCCCAACGGACTGGGTAATGACAGTGGAGAGCTGGGGCACAACCTGATGGATCACCATTTTAGGGTGGGAGCCAACGGCACTTTCGATGGGTTTGAGGATAAATATTATCGGGGGCGACGGCCGGCTTCGGTGCACATGCCCCGCTACCGTAACCTGAATGGCGACCAGCGCAGCTATCTGCGGGGCTTCCATTTTCAGGGAGCCGCCAGCCGACAGGGCTGGTGGAGGGGCGTCAGGGAGCTGGCCATAGGGAAAAAGCTTAAGGAATTTGTTCAGACGCCCGGTAAGTGGACCATGGGCCTGAACGGCTTTGGCGAGATGCTGCCCGATCACCGCAACCGTATGTGGCTGAATCACGACAAAACTGATAAATGGGGCCAGCCCACGCTGGTCTTTGACTGTAAATTTCGCGAGAACGAATACGCCATGCGTGAAGAGATGAAGCAGGATGCCGCTGAGATGCTGGAAGCCGCAGGCTTCAGAGATATCCAAACCTTCGACAACCCCGGCGGCCCGGGCCTGGGCATTCACGAGATGGGCACTGCGCGCATGGGCCGCGACCCAAAGACCTCGGTGCTGAATAAGTGGAACCAGGTACATACCGTACCCAATGTGTTCGTCACCGACGGGGCGGCAATGACTTCCTCAGCAAATCAAAACCCCTCGCTCACCTATATGGCGCTTACCGCCCGTGCGGCCGCCCACGCCGTGAGTGAATTGAAAAAAAGAAACCTATAAAATCAGTTATGAGTCGTGAGTACTGCGTCTTGAGCAAAACCTCATTACTCACAACTCGAGACTCACAATTCAAGACTAATAGTTGCTATGGACCGAAGAGAAGCGATTAAACGAACGGCTCTGTTGATGGGCGGAGCGGTACTGGGCCCGACGGCCCTGGGACTGCTGAGCGGCTGCCGGGCACGCCCCGGTATCGACTGGGAACCTGAATTTTTTACCCCGGCACAGGCGCAGCTGGTTACCGCACTGGCCGAGATTATTTTGCCGGCTGATGAAGAGTCGCCCGGTGCGGCAGAACTGGGTGTTCCTGCCTTTATCGAACAGATGCTGCTTCATGTTCATGATGAGGAGAGCCGGCGCCGCCATCTGGAAGGCCTTGAGGCCTTTGATGCCACGGCCGGGGGACGTTTTCTGGATCTGGATCCGGAAGCCAGGCTTCTGTTTGCCGAGGAGCAGAATAAGAGGATGATAGAATGGAAAAATGGGAACCTGCCAAGTGAGCTGCACTTCTTCCGGACGATGAAAGAACTGACACTGGCCGGCTATTTTACTACCGAGATAGGCGCCACCCAGGTATTGCGTTATGAGCCTGTCCCCGGAAACTACGACGGCTGTGTACCGTTTGAAGAGATCGGCAAAACCTGGGCGGTATAAAGTGTATTTACAACGGCATAACGCATTTTAAAGGGAAGATTCATCAAATTACCTATATTCCCCTCCAAGTAATAGATTTAAAGTATTAACTCTTAGATGAACCTGTTTTATAATTAACATAATGAGCAAGGATACTATTGATGTTTTGGTTGTCGGATGTGGAAATATGGGCACTTCGCATGCGCGGGCTTACCATAGGCTTGAGGGATTCAATATTGTAGGACTGGTCAGCCGGGGGCCTGAGAGCCGGCAGCGATTGTCCGAAGAGCTGGGCGGGCTGCCCACTTTCGGCAGCTACGAGGAGGCTCTGGAGCAAACCCGTCCCGACGCCGTGTCCATTAATACGTACCAGGGTACTCATGCCGAGTACGCCATTAAAGCGCTGGAAAGCGGGGCGCATGTGTTTGTGGAGAAGCCATTGGCTGAGACTGTAGAAGATGCCAGGGCTGTTGTGCAGGCAGCCCTGAAGGCAGACAAAAAGCTGTTGGTCGGCTACATCCTGCGGCACCATCCCGGCTGGGCCCGGTTTATAGAACAAGCTCGAACGCTGGGCAAGCCGCTGGTTATGCGCATGAACCTGAACCAGCAGAGCACGGGCGAGCAGTGGCAGGTACATAAGAATCTCATGTCGGCGATGTCGCCCATTGTAGACTGCGGAGTACACTACGTAGACATGATGTGTCAGATGACGCAGGCCAATCCGACCCACGTACACGCCATCGGAGCGCGGCTGAGCGAGGAGATCGCCCCCGATATGTACAACTATGGTCAGCTCCAGGTCACCTTTGATGACGGCTCGGTGGGTTGGTATGAGTCGGGCTGGGGGCCGATGATGAGTGAAGAGGCCTGGTTTGTCAAAGATGTGATTGGCCCAAAGGGAAGCATCAGCATCCGGAAAAACACATCAAATGCCTCTCGTGGTGCTTCGGCGGATATTGAAGGGCATACTACGGTAGATCAGCTGCTGCGGCATTACGCCGACCGGAACGATGCAGGAGAACTTACCAAAGAAGACGAACTTATAGCAACCCCCGATGAGCCTGGCCATGACGAACTATGCTTTTTCGAACAACAGTATTTTCTAAAAGCTATCCGGGAGGATATCGACCTGAGCGACCACATGAGCGCGGCTGTGCAGACCCTTCAAATCGTGCTGGCTTGTGATGAGTCGGTAAAGACAGGAGAAAAAATAGCTCTGTAATACATTGTACAGGGCCCATATCACATTAATATCGGGATAGAACTTGCCGCAGACCGAAGGGATGGAATGCAGGTGCCGCGAATAGGGCAGATGGTCACAGACAGGACTTTTCAGAACGGGGTAAATCAGGGTGAGGCTGGGACAGACTCACGGGTTGGGGCAAAACCCGTGTATCTGCCCGAAGAGGCACCTGTTTTTGCCTTACAATGAAAAGCTTGAACTGCCAGTAGCCCGCCTTAAATATTAATTTCGATATTCACTTTGTATTTAATAATATTCAGGGCCGCTGAAGTCGGCATGGTGAAGAATATCGAATAAAACCGGACATTGGGGCTTCCAGTCGCCCGGGATGCGATCACAGACATTAATTATACAACCCATACACACTCTTTATGAACCCAAGAGCATACCTTCCCATTGGATTCTTTTTTTCAGTGTTGATGATGGCATCCTGTGCCGCCGAGAAAGAGAATCCATCAGGCAGCCAAAACTATGATGATATAGAAATCATAGCCCACAGGGGAGATTCTTACTACGCCCCCGAGAACACGATGGCCGCCGTTAATTCGGCATGGGAGAAAAACGCTGATGCCGTTGAAGTCGATGTATACCTCTCTGCCGACAATCGCGTTGTTGCCATTCATGACAAGACTACGGGGCGGACGGGAGACGTCGATCTGCAAGTCAAGGCGTCTACCTCGCAAGAACTTCTGAAAGTGGATGTAGGAAGTTTTAAAGGAGAAGAGTTTAAAGGCGAACGTATTCCTTTTCTTGAAGATATTATGGCTTCCATCCCGGCAGGGAAGAAGCTGTTTATCGAGATTAAAGATACAGACCAGGTGGTTCCATATATAAAAGAGATCGTTGAAGATAGCGGGAAAAAGGACCAGGTTGTTATCATCGCTTTCAATCTCAATACCGCGGCAGCCAGTAAAGAGGCCATGCCCGCTATTCCCGTCTATTGGCTTCACTCCGCGCCCAGAGGCGCTGCGGGTAACGCGCGTCCCATCCCTCTGGATATCATCGCAACAGCCAAAGAGCATAACCTGGATGGCGTAGATGTCAACCATCGGGGCATAACGAAAGAATTTGTGGAGGAGTGCAGAAAACTGGGGCAGAAAGTATACGTCTGGACGGTTAACGACCTATCCGACATCCGGTCAATGGCAGACCTGGGGGTGGATGGAATTACTACCGACCGCATTGACAATGCACAAGAGGTGCTGGGGCGGTAGGGGTAATTCAGGAAGGCAGAACACAGAATTCAGAATAGTCAATTTGTGTCTCCGGTATCACCCTGACAGGGTTCCAAACCCTGTCAGGGTGATACCGGATCTGGGCCTTTATACGAAGGGACCGTGCTATGGCAAAGGCAAGTTGTGGAAAACAAAACAGCCCCCTGTATGGCTCAGGATTGTTGCTCCAAGACTTGATAGATTTTACACGAAATGTTTCTGTTGACAGGAGCTATGCGTTTAACTTTTAACTAAATACGCCATAAGAATATGAAAGAAAACCAATCCACCTGCATACGGCATGCACCACAGGAGATTAATCACAACAGCATACCTAAAACTAACCAGAGCCTGCCGGGGTTTTTGGCATTGACAGGTGTGCTTTTTCTCTGCTGGTTAGTGCTGCTTGCCACCCCTGTACTTGCTGCCGGACAATCAAATATCACGGGAATCGTATTTCACGATCTTAACGAGAACAATCAACACGATTCGGGTGAACCGGGTATTCCGGGCGTTCTGGTCTCAAACGGAAAGGATATGGTTGCTACAGACGGGGAAGGGCGCTATGAAATCAGCTCGGATGATAACTCCGTAGTTTTTGTCATCAAACCCCGCGACTGGAAAACCTCGGTAGATAACAATGGTATCCCACAGTTCTATCACTTGCGCAGCAGTAATGGCGCAGGAGGAGCAAAGTATCCCGGACTGAAGCCTACAGGATCATTCCCCGAATCGGTTGATTTTGCCCTGTACCCGCAGGAAGAGTCTGACAGTTTTCGGGCTGTAGTGTTCGGCGATACTCAGCCGCGTGACGGCAAAGAAGTCAACTACATTGCGCATGATACGGTGGAGGAGCTTATCGGCGTAGAGGCGGCTTTCGGTTTCACCCTTGGCGATCTGGTGTTTGATAACCTTCACCTGCTTCAGTCCATAGCAGAGGTAGTGGGGCAGATTGGCCTGCCCTGGCACCACGTTATGGGCAATCACGACATCGATTACTCCGCAGAATCAAACTGGAACGCGCGGGGAGCCTACCATCAGACCTTCGGGCCATCCTATTACGCCTTTACCTGGGGCAGCGCTCATTTCGTTGTGGTAGACAACATACGTTGGGTTCAGGAAGGAGAAAAGCGGTATTACCGTACCGGACTGGGTGAAGCCCAGATGAGCTTCATCAGGAACTATCTGGAGCAGGTGCCCGAAGATGAACTGGTCATGTTTTTGATGCACATTCCCTGGGTAGGTTCTACCCCGTGGAAAGATGAAGCGGAGCGCGAAGAACTCTTCAGCCTGCTGGCTTCACATCCCCATACGGTTTCACTGGCGGCCCACATGCACCGCCATTACCACCGGTTTATAGGTCCCGGGGATGGATGGCCCGGCGAGAAACCCCACCATCTGATGAGCATGGGAACCGTCTGCGGAGCCTGGTGGGCCGGCGCGCCGGATGAATACGGCATCCCGCACTCCATGATGCGAGACGGCGCGCCCACCGGTTACGGGTTCCTTGAGGTAAGCGGCAACGAATGGAAGCTTCGTTATAAGGCGGCGCGGCGGCCGGCCGATTTTCAGATGCACATCTACGCCCCCGACGAGCTTCCTTCATCGGCAGCCGACAGCACGGAAGTCTTCGCTAACGTCTTCAATGCGCTGCCTGATGCACAGGTACAGATGCGTATCGGGAAATCAGGACCGTGGCTGCCTATGAGCCGTGTAAAAAAAGAAGATCCGTTTTACACAGCCATGCATCAGCGGGAGCATAGCTATGGCGATGTCTCCTGGCGTAAATCAGGGCCGCCGAACCCTGATCCCCGCCACCTGTGGCAGGCGGTCCTGCCCGGAGGCCTGGATGCCGGCGCACACACCATAACGGTACGCGCCGAGGACGAATGGTACAGCTATGAGGGGCGAAGGATTATTCGCGTGACAGATCCGAAATAACCCTGCCAGGATGCGAAACTCATGTCAGGGCTATGGCACACACAGGCCCCGTCAGGGAGCGGACGCCTGCTCCGGTAGGGAGCATACCCCTGTCCCTATAGGGAGCAGCACCCTGCCCCTATAGGGGACACACCCCTGCTCTGGGGCTGAGCAGGAGTTGTCTGTTCTCCGGGCGTGGCTGCCCCGGGCAGACGCACCCCTTTTGTTTTCCCTTCCCTCCACAGGAGGACCGCCTGTGCAAGGAGGGGAGAGACGCCTGGCCAGAGTATATAGCTGCATCTATGGAGTGAGTCCCCCCTCCTTGCGGAGCCCCGGTTTTGGGCGACGGAGGGAGGGGCCGGGGGTGGGTCTTTCCCGGCACGGTATGGAGCCTCATTTCCAGGGCGGGTGCTCGTTGGCTGACCCATTTAATGGCGCGAGCGTCCGCTCGTGCCACTCCGGGCCGGGCACGAACGGATCAGCCGGCCCTGCGAACACCGAACACTCCTCGCCCTCACACAGGAACCACCGTGTGGATGGGTTCGCGCCGGCTGGCGGAAAGAGCTATACATATTCTTATATCATTATCCCAAACTCACATTAATCATCTCACTAAACTATATACGCTACATTTCATGTCTAAATACGTTCGCTTCATTCTTGCAGGGATGGCGTTGTTGCTGTTGTCCTGTCAACCCCGGAATAACGGAACCGGCCAGCCCAATATCCTCATACTACTCGCCGACGATATGGGGTATGGAGATCTGAGCAGTTATGGCCATCCAACCATCAAAACACCTAATATTGACCAGCTCGCCGATGAGGGCGTACGCTTTACTTCTTTTGTGACCGCTTCCTGGTGTGTTCCCTCGCGTACACAGCTTATAACCGGCCGGTATATGCCTCGCGTAAAGTTTGGGGGAGATACCGGTTCAGACGGTGAGGGAGGGCTTCCCGACAGTGAGCTGACGCTGGCCGAGGGGCTTAAACAAGCCGGCTACGCCACCGGTATGGCAGGTAAGTGGCACCTGGGGTATAAGGATAAGAAGTTTTTGCCGCCCAATCAGGGGTTCGACTCCTGGTTCGGATTGCCCTACTCCAATGACTACCGCAAGCCGTGGGTACAGACTGAGGAGCCGCTGGGATTGTACCGGGGTACTGAAATGGTGGAGCACCCCTTCAACCAGGATTCACTGACGGTGCGCTATACCGCAGAAGCGATAGATTTTATTGAAGCGCATGCCGGTGGAGAGCAGCCGTTCTTTTTCTACCTGGCCTATAACATGCCCCATCTGCCGATCCACACCACAGATGAGTTCCGCGGACAATCCCGTGCCGGGCTCTACGGCGATGTCATTCAAACCATCGATTGGAGTGTAGGCACTATTCTCAGTGCATTAGAAGAGCACGGACTGGCGGAAAATACCATTGTGTTCTTTGCCTCCGACAACGGCCCCTGGAACTTCTTGCCCCCCCGGATGCTTCAGGAAGGTAACAAACACTGGCATACGGGATCTCCGGGACCGCTGCGCGGAGCCAAAGCCACCACCTATGAAGGAGGCGCCCGGGTGCCCGCCATGATTCGCTGGCCCGGGCACGTCCCTTCCGGGCAAGTGACCGATGAGCTGGCAGCCATGCCCGATATCTACCGGACACTGCTGGAAGCGGCCGGAGCAACGCTTCCCGATCACACGATCGATGGCTACGACCTCATGCCATTCCTCACGGGCCGGGCAGAGCACACGCCACGGGATGAATATCCCTACTTCCTTTGGGGAGAGCTGCAGGCCCTTCGGGTGGGAGAGTGGAAGCTGAGGCTGGCCGGTAAAGAGCCGGAACTGTTCAACCTCCAGACGGATCCTGGCGAGCGGTGGAACCGGGCCGGCGATAAGCCGGAAATCGCAGAGCGGATACGGCAGGCTATGCAGAAATGGGCCGCGGATACCGGTACAAGAATTCCTGAACCGCACAATAAATAATAGGGAAATGAGGCCGTACATTCTTTGGAAGACAAACCCTGTTTTCTATTTTAGGGTTGGTGAATCAGCAGGCCGGCCCCAGTCTTCGCTCCGGGTGATGGAACCATCTCCAGCCCCGGCCTCACAAAGGCAGGGTTGTTACGTTCTCCATTGAACTTCCATCTCGTTCCGTTGCTGGCTGGCGGATACGAACGTCCTTCCAACTGATCCGATCACTTGGAGTGATCGGATCAGTGAAGGGCAGGGCATAGCGCGGGAACGAGATAGAGTAGAACGTAACGTAACAGCCCCGCTCATAAGGGATACTTCTTCAGACCGATAAACACATTATAACCCAACTTAATACAACTTTATCATGCTTATGGGACTTTTAAAACACTCGTTATATGTGGTTCTTCTGGGTCTGTTTGGCATATCATCCGCCTACAGCCAGCCTAAAAATATTATCTTCATCCTCAGCGATGATCACCGCTACGATTATATGGGCTTTCATCCCGACAGCCCGGACTTCCTGCAGACCCCGTCTATGGACCGAATGGCCGCCGAAGGGGCGCATCTGTCCAACGCTTTTGTAACCACCTCGCTGTGCTCGCCCAGCCGGGCTTCCATCCTGACCGGGCAATATCCCTTCCGCCACCGGGTGGTCGATAATAACAACCCTATGCCGCCTGATACGCCTTTTTTTGCCGAACAGCTGCAGAAGGAGGGCTACCAGACCAGCTACTTCGGGAAGTGGCACATCGGCCACGGCCACGACGATCCTCAGCCGGGCTTTGATCGCTGGGTGAGTTTCCGCGGGCAGGGAGTCTACTATAATCCCACCCTCAATATAGATGGAGAGCGCAGAAAAGTGGAAGGGTACACCTCCGACCTGTTAACCGATTTCGCCCTGCAGTGGCTGCAAGAAGGCCGGGATAAGAACAAACCCTTCTTTGTGTACCTCTCACACAAGGCCGTCCATGCAGAGTTTTATCCGGCCCGCCGCCACAAAGGCATGTATGCGGATGCCGAGATACCTATTCCGCAATCGATGAAGAATATCGAACAAAACTACGAAGGTAAACCCAATTGGGTGCGCGAGCAACGATACAGCTGGCACGGGGTCGATCACATGTACCACGGGCAGGCCAATCACCCGCAAAGCCTGGAAGAGATCATTATCGACTACAGCGAATCGCTGATGGGTGTTGACGAGAGCATCGGCCGCGTACTCGAATACCTGGAGAAAAATGGACTGGCGGAAGAAACGCTGGTCATCTATATGGGTGATAACGGCTTTATGCTGGGTGAGCACGGGCTGATAGACAAGCGTCAGGCCTACGAAGAGTCGATGCGCGTACCGATGCTGGCCTGGGCGCCGGGCTTTATCGAAGCCGGAACTACCATCAGACAAAACGTGCTGAACATCGACATCGCCCCGACGTTTCTGGATCTGGCCGGCGGAGCGATGCCGGAAGACCACACCGTTGACGGCCGCTCGTTTCTGCCACTGCTTGCCGGGGGGCAGGCCGACGACTGGCGCTCGACGTTTGTCTACCAGTACTTCTGGGAGCACGCCTTCCCGCACACTCCCACCACCTACGCCATCCGGGACGATCGCTACAAGTATATTTACTATCACGGTGTGTGGGATACCAACGAACTCTACGACCTGCAGACGGACCCCCGGGAGATGTACAACCTGATCAACGTGCCCGCCCAACAGGAGCGTGTGCGGACCATGCACAGGCAGATGTTTGACTTTTTCGAGGCCAACGGCGCCACCGACGTTCGCTTCCGCCGCCCGGGGATGTTTCAGGCCGGCGAGCGGAAGATACATGTGAAATAAAAAGGTATAATGGAAATACCGGCATGGTTGATCTGAGCATTGGATAAGGAAATACGGAGGCCATCCATCAGAATTCACATTGGCCGGGGTAACAGGATTGAGCTTATACAGTAGGGTGTGCTCCTGCGTGTTCCGGGTACGGGCCGGTTAATATTAATTTAAAAATAAAGATTGCCTGTGGGTGCATACACAAAGGCGAAAGCCGGGATTATTGGATTAATTGTTATAGTAATTTCACTAGGCTGTAACAGAACTCATACGGAGCGTCCGAACATCCTTTGGATAGTCAGCGAGGACAACAGCCCTTTGCTGGGAGCTTACGGGGATTCCCTGGCTACCACACCCAATCTGGACCGGCTGGCCGGACAGGGAATAGTATACACGAATGCCTATGCCACCACCCCGGTATGCGCTCCTTCCCGATTTACACTGATCACCGGCACGTATGCCAATATGATGGGGACAGAGAACATGAGGAGCCGCTTCCCCCTGCCGGAGTTTGTCCGGTTTTTCCCGGAGTATCTCCGCCAGGCAGGGTATCATACCACCAATAATGCCAAGAAGGACTATAATACTGTAGATCAACCGGAGGCGTGGGATGAATCCAGCAACAGTGCTACCTACATAGACAGGCCTTCCGGCCGGCCCTTTTTTCATGTTCGCAACATGGCCATCACCCATGAGAGCCGGCTGCACGATCCGATTGATACCCTGATCCATGATCCCAATCAGATTTCCATTCCACCCTACCATCCTGATACGCCCCGCATAAGAAGGGATTGGGCTCATTATTATGATCAAATCACCCGGATGGATGCCCGGGTGGGGGAGATTCTGGATGAGCTGAAGCAGTCTGGTGAGGCCGACAACACCATTGTGTTTTATTACAGTGACCACGGAGGCGTACTGCCCCGATCCAAACGGTTTATGTTTGAGTCGGGACTGAGGGTGCCGCTCATCGTCTATTTTCCTCCCAAATATGCTCATCTGGCACCGGATCAGAAGCGAGTCGACCGGCTCGTGTCGTTCGTGGATTTTGCCCCGACCGTGCTAAGCCTGGCCGGTGTAGAGCCTCCGGGGTATATGCACGGGAAACCTTTTTTAGGTGCATATGCCGCTTCGCCCCGCGAATATGTCCACGCCTACCGGGGGCGGATGGATGAGCGGTATGACCTGGTGCGGGCGGTTCGCGATAAGGAATATCTCTATGTGCACAACTACATGCCCCAACGCATATATGGTCAGCACCTGAATTATCTGTGGCAGGCACCTTCCATGCAGAGCTGGCACGAGGAATACGAGAAAGGGAATCTTACCGCTGTTCAGCGCCGGTTTTTTGAGCCTAAACCTGTCGAGGAGTTGTATAAGGTGTCGGAGGACCCCTATAATATTAATAACCTGGCTTCTGATCCGGACTATCAGCATGTGTTGCTGCGGATGCGCCAGGCTAACACGGACTGGATGCTTGAGAGCCAGGATTTGGGATTTATTCCGGAAAGCCGGATCGACAGCCTGCGGCAGGGCCGGTCTCTTTATGAGGCAGTAAGAGAAAAGGGAATTCCTGTAAGACACATTATTGAAACCGCCGAACTGGCGTCCTGGGGTAGGGAGGAAAATCTGGATGAATTGGCCAGACGATTGAATCATGAGGATTCATCGGTTCGCTTTTGGGCGGCTGCAGGCTTAGCTGCCACAGAGGAGAAGTCAAGGCCTTATGAGAAGTTGTTGTTAAAGAACGTGGATAACTCTTCCCCCGCTGTCAGGCTGGCTGTGGCCGAAGCCTTGTATCATATAGGGAGCAGTGAGGAAGCGCTCCGCATCATCATGAAGTCGCTGAATCACCCCGATGAATTGGTAAAACTCAGGGCGTTAAATCTGTTGCAGGTTTTGAATAAGGAAAGCCTTTCAGAATCTCTAAGCAATCAAATACAAGCGCTGATCGACAGGGAGGGCGTATCCGGCAACTATGTACGCAGAGCTTCCGAGTATCTGTTGCAGAAGTAGTACCGGGATTAGCTTACTTTACCTGTAGAAGGTATTTTGTAATACATATTTCAGCATCATTTATACTTTATGGGAAGCGCGGACGTATATTTAGATGTTTACCCGATATGTTCAGATCAGGCACACGTGGCTGGGTAGTGGCAGATCATTCTTTATACGGTTTTAACATATTGAGAATCAGGCCCGATTCTATATAACAGATCATCTATGGCGATCAAACCAAACGTAGTTTCACACCGCCTAATTTTGGCGCTTATCATTATATTTTTTGCTGTAACTGCTGTTATGTACAGTTGCAGCCAGCCGGGAAAATCAGATATTGGATCTTCGGCGGCGCTTCCGGTGAATCACGCTTTTGTAGGAGATCAGACCTGCCAATCCTGCCATGAAGGGGAAGTGGCAGCCTGGCAGGGCTCACATCATGATTATGCCATGAAAGAAGCCGGTCCCGCATCGGTGCTTGGAGATTTTGGCGATGTCACCTTCACCCATCGGGGGGATACGTATCGTTTTTTTCAGCGAGATTCCCTGTACATGGTGGAAGCACCCGGCCCGGACGGGGAGCAGGCCTTATACCGAATCACCCATACCTTTGGCTGGGAGCCATTGCAACAGTATCTGGTAGACTTTGGTAAGGGAAAATTACAGGCGCTAAACATTGCATGGGATACCGAACGCAAGCAGTGGTTTGCTCTCAATCCCGAAGAGGATATAGCCCATGGGGACTGGCTGCACTGGACCGGCGGGGCTATGAACTGGAATACCATGTGTGCCGACTGCCACTCAACCAATCTGCAGCAGAATTACATAGCCGAAGCCGATTCCTTTCATACCACATGGGCGAGTATTAATGTGAGTTGTGAGGCTTGCCATGGCCCGGGCCGTAAACATGTAGAGTTTGTACAATCTGAGGAGGCAAGCCAGGCCACTATAGAACGCATACGGCAGGATCTGAGATTGACGGGAGGCACTTCGCAGATAAGGCAAATCAATCAGTGTGCTCAATGCCATGCGCTGCGAGAGGAGCTTACCGGTACCTATGATCACACCGGAGAGTTCTCAGATCATTTTGGCCTTATGTTACCCCATCCCGAATCTTATTTTGCGGACGGACAGATAAAGGAAGAAGTATATGTGTACGGTTCATTTCTACAGAGTAAAATGTTCCAGAATGGAGTAAAGTGCAGTGACTGTCATGATCCCCACAGTCTTGAACTGAAAGCGAACGTAACGGATAACAGCCTCTGCATGCAGTGCCATGAGCCCCGATACAATACATTTGATCATCACAAACATCAAATCAACACTGAAGCGTCTCAATGCGTAAACTGCCATATGCCGGGGCGGTATTATATGGAAGTGGACTTCCGGCGGGATCACAGCTTCCGTGTCCCCAGGCCAGATTTGAGTGCACAGTTCGGTACCCCCAACGCCTGTAACTCCTGCCATGAAAATCAATCAGCCGAATGGGCATCCGAAGCCATCGAGCAGTGGTACGGGCCCAACCGTTCTGAGCATTTTTCCGAAGTACTGGTCAGGGCAGATTCCCTCGGTTCCGGAGCCCTGCCCGGGCTTAAGCAGTTGATCGCGGATACTTCCATGCCCGAGATAGCCAGGGCGGTAGCCGTATGGCAACTGGGGCAGCTTTCAGCACCTGAATCTATAGATATACTTGAAGAAGTAATAGGTTATGAGAGCGTGCTTATGCGAAGAACTGCTGCCAGGATACTGGCCGGTCTGCCAGAGCAAGTAAAAAAGCCAGTGTTAGAAGAGGCTTTGGCGGATACGGTACGGGCTGTACGCCTGGCTGCAGCAGAGGGATTGTCTGAGTTTAACGCCGGAGACATCGCCTTTCACCGGAAGCAGGATTTTAAGAACGCTTTGAAAGAATACAGGCAGTATCTGGATGCTAACCAGTATTTTCCGCAGGGGCAGATGAATCTGGGGCAGTTTTATGAACGCCAGGGAAAACTGGAAGAGGCTATAGAGGCGTATCGAAAGGCCATTCAAAAAGATTCACTGTTTGCGCCCGCTCGTATTAATCTTGCTTATCTTTACAACCGGCAGGGCGATAACAGCAAAGCAAAGGAACAGCTACGCATCGTACTTAAACAGGAGCCCCGGTACGGGCCGGCTTACTATTCTCTGGCTCTGTTGCTGGCAGAACAAGGCCGGCTCGATGAAGCCGCGCCAAACTTTCAAAAAGCGGCTGAACTCATGCCGGAAAATGCCCGTGTTCACTATAACCTGGCTATAGCCTATCAGACAATGGCCAACCCGGTTCAGGCAGAACAGGCCTATCAAAGGGCTATCGAACTGGATCCGGAAAGCCCCGACTATCGGTATGGCATTTGCACGCTATACCTCCAGCAGCAAGAGTATAATAAAGCGAGGGTACATGCTGAAAAGCTGGCCGGGCTGCAACCCGGTAATCCTCAGGTACAGAGTTTATTGGAGCTGATCAGAAATAATACGAGAGGCAGTAACTAACGGAGTTTGGACTCCATTTATTTAGTCACGAGTTGTGAGCTGTGAGTCTTGAGCAGGTAAATATACTCATAACTCATAACTCAAGACTAGTCATAAGTACCGCGTACGGGATTCGAACCCGTGCTACCGCCGTGAAAGGGCGGCGTCCTAGACCCCTAGACGAACGCGGCATCTCGTTATTCGTGTATTTGTTAATTGTTAGCCGGAGGGGATTCCAAATAACCAATCAACTAATAAACTATTAACTAAAAAGGGAGCCCGATGGGAGTTGAACCCACGGCCTCCAGGGCCACAACCTGGCGCTCTAACCAACTGAGCTACGGGCTCCATTAAGAAAAATGCAAAATTCAAATGTCCTAAATCCAAAACACAAAATGAAGCTGTTTTGAATTTTTAACCTTTGGATTTTGAATTTCTCCAGTACCGCGTACGGGATTCGAACCCGTGCTACCGCCGTGAAAGGGCGGCGTCCTAGACCCCTAGACGAACGCGGCAT
>CALJMB010000203.1 GCA_937982515.1 uncultured Balneolaceae bacterium | reverse complement strand
CTGCGAAACTCCGCGCCTTACTCTGCGAGACTCAGCGAGAACTCAACCCGGCGATAAACACAAGCAAAGACACAGGATTTCAGGCGGTGTAATAATTTTACAGACATAAACTTGACAAATATACTATTTTAAATGAAATTCTCGTTCCGTATCATACGTTTGGGTAACCAAAACAGGCGGTGCCAGTTTTACACAATATTAAAACATGGTGCTGATATGACGGAAGCAGAAAAGTTTCTCATGAATGAAAGAAACAATAACAGCCCGGATTTTAAACGGCTGCGAACGAGATTCCAGAATATAAAAGACCGACATGGTGCGCGATATTCCTTTTTCAAAGACGAGGGAACAGATGACAGTCTTGTTAAAGCCTTTCATGCAGGTGCAAAGAAAAAAGCAGGATACTTAGAACAGAACCGCCTTCGCTGGTATTGCATACGTCTGAGTGAACGGTGTGTCATATTTGGCAATGGTGGAGTAAAACAAGTCGCAAAAACACAACAGGATCCCCACCTCAACGAAAAAGAACGGGATATGCGATGGGTAGATAACGTAGTAGATTATGTAATGAGGGCAGATATGCTCGCAGAAGATGAGAATGGAACATTGCACGGAACTATGGAATTTACCGAAGAAAAACTGGAGAAATATGGCTTACGATAAGAAACATACCGCTCAAGTCTGGAATGATTTCATCAGCGGCAAAGGTGAAGACGAAAAGTTCATCCAAAAGCAGATGGACATTGCCGCACAAATCGACAACTACCTGAAAGAAAAAAACTGGACTCAAAAAAAACTGGCTGATGAGGCCGGGTTGCGTCCCAGTCAACTTTCTAAAATAATGGCGGGAGAAGCCAACCCTACGCTGAGAACCATCACCAACATCGAAGAAGCACTGGGCAAAGATATTATCGTCAGCCCTGACTTTTATGAGGAAGATCTGAAAGAAAAGGGATGGCTGCATCCCGGTAAAGTTACTTTTGTATCATCCGGTTCATACCAAACAGAGGTTTTTGAATGTCATGAATTGGTAACTCTGGCCAGTGATTGGCAGCAACCAATCCGAGTTAATAGGAAGCAATATAGCAGTGCCAGCGAGTATCATTTAAAACCGACCGGGACCCATGGCTAAAAAAAAAGAAATTCAGTTTTCACTGAATACATTCGAGATTGGGAACTTTTCAAGCACAACACCTGAAAGTACTGTGCGGAAAGACCGGTTGGATTTTCAGATTCAGCATCAGTTTGATGTAGATGCTGAAAAAAAGTTATTCAGGGTTGGTTTCCGAATTAAAGTAATGCCAGGGAGACAAAGCACAGAAGAACTGGCAGCTATTGAAACCTATACTACCTATAAAGTAAAAGGAGTGGATCAGGAAAACATGTTTAGTCTGCCCGATCATCTTGTTGTCACGTTCCTGAGCATTGCTTATTCCAATACAAGAGGTGCACTAGCGGCTAAGGCACAGGGAACCATTGTTGGAGAGGTGCCTTTACCACTTATTAGTCCAACCCGGGTGATAGAAGATATGAAAAGGCAAGCTGAAGCAGACGAATAAAATGTGGCTATTACATGAAACTTAAATTCGATCCAAACCTGGATTACCAGCTAGACGCCATTCAATCCGTCACGGACATATTTGACGGCCAACCTCTGGAACAAGGTGAATTTGAGGTAAGCCTGAACGATCAGGTAGGTTTCATCGAGCAGAATGAGTTGGGTATTGGCAATCAGCTTTCGTTGTCTGAAGCCCAGATTTTAGAGAATGTGCGTTCGGTTCAGGAGCGCAACCAAATAGAACGCGTGCCGGAGCTTCAGGGCGGAGAGTACATCAACGGGATGAACTTTACCGTAGAGATGGAAACCGGTACCGGTAAGACCTACGTGTACCTGCGCACCATATTTGAGCTGAATCAAAAGTACGGGTTCAAAAAGTTTATCATCGTGGTTCCGAGCGTGGCCATCCGCGAGGGTGTGTATAAGAATCTACAGATAACAGAAGAGCATTTTGCCGCCATCTATAACAATCAGGCCTATCGGTATTTTATCTACGACTCTTCCCGTATCAGTGAGCTTCGCCAGTTTGCGGGCAGCAACCAGATGGAAATCATGATTATCAACATCGACTCCTTCAACAAGGATACCAATGTGATGTTTAAGGAGATGGATCAGCTAAGCGGCCGCGCCCCCATCGAATTTGTAAGCTCCACCAACCCGATAGTGATCATGGATGAGCCACAGAACATGGAACAGGAAACCTCCCGGAACGCCATATCGAACCTGAATCCCCTATGTGCCATCCGTTATTCCGCCACGCACCGCAATTACTATAACCTTCTGTATAAGCTGGACCCGGTCAGCGCGTTTGAACTGGGACTGGTAAAGAAAATCGAAGTGGCTTCGGTGGTTGCCGAGGACAGTTACCACGCGGCATACATCAAAGTAAGGAACATCAAACTACAAGGTAAAACCCTTAAAGCCTACCTCACGATTCATAAGGATACCGATTCAGGGCCGAAAGAGTCGAAAGTAACGGTAACCCATGGTGATGACCTCTATGATAAGTCTAACGAACGGGCAGCCTATCAAAATGGGTACATTGTGTCGGAAATCAACGTAACGCCCGGTCGAGAGTTTATCCGGTTTTCAAATGGCAACCGCTTCGGCATAGGGGACACCCAGGGCGGGCTGACCGATGAGGTGATGCAGGCCCAAATCAGAAATACGATAGAAGAGCATCTGGAAAAGGAAATTGAACTGAAAGATCGTGGCATCAAGGTGCTCTCCCTGTTCTTTATCGACAAGGTGGCTAATTACCGTGAATACGACGAACAAGGCAGAGAGAAAGCGGGAAAAATTGCCAAATGGTTTGTGCAAGAATATGAAAAACTGACCCAACTGCCCCGCTACAAAGAGGTAATTCCCTATCCTCTGTCGAAGATTCATGATGGTTATTTTGCTGTAGACAAACAGAATCGTATCAAAGATTCATGGGAAGGACGGGACGTTAAAGATGATGAGGAAGCCTATAACCTCATCATGAAAGACAAGGAGCGGTTACTATCTGAAGACGAACCACTGCGCTTCATCTTCAGCCACTCGGCCCTGCGTGAAGGATGGGACAACCCCAACGTATTTCAGATCTGTACGCTCAACGAGTCAGGTTCTGAAATTAAGAAGCGCCAGGAAATAGGTCGGGGACTCAGAATTCCCGTCAACCAGGAAGGAGAACGGGTATTTGACGACCGCATCAATCGTGTGACTATAGTAGCCAACGAAAGCTATGATGATTTCGCAGCAGCCCTTCAAAGCGAATATGAGGAGATCGGCATCAAGTTCGGGGTAGTACCCAAAACCGAGTTTTCAGAACTGATTCTTAATGGAAATAAGTTAGGGGCGGATGTTTCTAACAGGATATGGGCACATTTAATAGAGCAGGGTTATTTGAATTCAGAGGGTGCTATACTTTCTTCATTCGAGCCTGAAAAGGAAGGCTTCTCACTTAATCTTGATGAGGAGTATCAGCCCATTGAAGCTGAAATAATAGATGCCATAAAGAAATATGATTTCAAGCGAAGAGTTGACAATAAGAAGAAGCGAAGGAAGCTCAACCTTAACAAGCAGGTGTACCTGGATGAAGATTTTAAGATACTCTGGGATAAGATCAATAAGAAAACCAGGTACCGGGTCGGTTACGATACAGAAAACCTGATCGAACAATGCGTGAAAGAGATATCAACCCTGCCTGAAATTGAACAGGTAAAGCTCCACACTTATAAAACCATTCAAAACATCACGCGAAAAGGGGTTGATCCTCAATTGGTCGGCAAACGTGTAGAAGATGTACAAATAGATTATAAACTGCCGGACATTGTCGCCTACATTCAGAGAGAAACCGAACTGACCCGCAGAACTATTGTTCAGATCCTTAAAGAGTCGAATCGTCTGGCTGAATTTGTTAACAATCCACAGTGCTTTATGGATGAAGTATCTGCTGCCATCAACCGAACACTGCGCACGCTAATGGTAGCTGGAATCAAATATGAGAAAGTGGAAGGGCAGATTTACGAGATGAGGAGATTTGAGGAAGAAGAGCTTATCTCTTACCTGAACCGGCTTCAGCCAGTGGAACATTCAGTATATGATGCCATTGAGTTTGATTCTGAAGTGGAAAAGAGGTTTGCACAGCAACTGGACAAGAGGAAAGACATTAAACTGTTCGTAAAGCTGCCTAAACAGTTCAAGATAGATACTCCTATTGGCCCTTATAATCCGGACTGGGCCATAGTCAAACATGATCAATATGGTGGCAAGGAAAAGATCTATATGGTTAGAGAAACAAAGGGTACCACTTCCAGGGATCAGCTGCGCCCGTTTGAATGGTCTAAAATTCAATTTGGTGAAGCTCATTTCAATACCATAGGGGTGAATTACGACTGGGGCAAAAGTGCAACTGATGTGTAGGGCAGGGACAGGGCAGTATCCGGGGTGTTAGGAATCCGGAAATAACCGAGTTTCTCGCAGAGGCACGCAGAGTATGTTTTCCGCGAACCTCTGTGCCTTACTCTGCGCAACTCCGCGAGAAACTCTTACTCCAGAAAATTTACCCCGGCTTTGGGAATCCATACTTCGGTGTCTGTCTCTTCTTCGGTATACCGCTTAAAATCATCGGGAGAGCCGGTCAGTACCGGAAAGGTTCCATAGTGAATAGGCACGGCATAGTCTGCCTGAATAAGATCGCAGGCAACGGCGGCCTCACGGGGTCCCATGGTGTAATGGTCCCCCATAGGGACGAAAATGATATCTGGTTCGTACAGATCTCCGTAGAGCTCCAGATCGTAAAAGATATTCGTATCACCCAGATGATAAATGGTAATATCATCTTCAAATGAAACTATAAGCCCACCCGGATCACCTGCATATTCTCCCTTAAACGAAGAACTGTGATTGGCAGAAACCAGGGTAACCGAAACATCATCAAAACTAATGGTGCCGCCTTTGTTGAACTCAATGGCCTGGTCTTCGGCAAGGCCGTGTTTTTTTAATAAGCCCGACAACTCAACGTTTGAGACGACGTTGCATCCCGTCCGCTCTGCAATTTCAAGTGTATCCCCCACATGATCTTCATGTCCGTGGGTAAGCAGAATGTAGTCTACTTCATCCGGTTCCTTCCATTCATCAGGGGTTGTGGTATTATTTTTCAGAAAGGGGTCTATCAAAATATGGATTCCGGCAGGGCTGACCAGCTTAAATGCTGAGTGCCCCAGCCAGCGTGCTTCTGCGGATGTGTTCATAATAATATCGATTTAATGATTATAAATGATTGCAACATGTGTTTGATTATCAGGTTACAATATGTTATTAATAAGCATGAAGGATGCCAGGAATTCAAACGGTTTTTTCAATGCAGAACTTTTCTTACCGATTCTTAGTTACAAGCACAACATTTGATTCTCTATCATTCCTGCACATAGAAACGTTAACTTACCGGCGCAGTCAGGTATCAGGAGGTTCATCCTTTACGCGTGGTAAGTTCTGATTTCACGTCCCCGGCAGCTGCCGGGAGAGGCTCAGGTAACTAGTCCCTAATTGTATTAACTTGCTAACAATATCACAATCAGAGGAGTTTATGGCAGAACGAATTAAGTTGCATCCCGAAACACCACATGTGAAACGTATATTTACCATAGCCGATAAGGTACGGCAAGGCGCGGTACTTTTATTCCCGACAGACAGCCAGTATGCATTGGGCTGTGATTACACCAATAAGGAAGGCATAGAGCGCATACGGGCCATCAGAGCACTGGGAAAGGACGATCACCTGACGCTCTTGTGTGATTCACTTTCCGGAATAGATACCTTCGCGTACATTTCAGACCGCAATTTTAAGTTGATTAAGCGGCTCATCCCCGGGCCGTACACATTAATTCTTCCCGCCAGAAAAGAGGTTCCGAAGTTGCTGGTTCATCCTAAAAAGAAAACCGTAGGTATTCGTGTACCGGATTATCCCATATGCGATGAACTGATAAAAGAGATAGGGCATCCTATGGTTTCCATAACAGCCAAAAAGCCGCAAATGGACGGAGATGCTCTTGCGGAGTTTGAGCGGGAACCTTTTTTAAGAGAGTTCGAGAAACTGGTTGATATCATTATAGATAATCAGCAGGAACTATCGTCCCGGGAAACGACCATTATAGATATGACCGGAGAAGAGGCTGTAATTCTGAGAAGAGGCCTCGGCATTGACAGGGCAGAAGAAGTGTTCAGAATGCAAGGTGAACCCATTACAGAAGCATAACGATTATGAGAATAGCAATAAATACGGGCGGGGGCGATGCCCCCGGCCTCAATGCCGCCATACGTGCGGCAACATTGGCTGCATTAAAATTGGGGTGGGAAGTATTTGGAATAGAAAACGGATACGGTTCCATTTATACCGATGAACCTTTTATCAAACTGGACGAGCATTCGGTGAGGGGTATCACAATGCTGGGCGGAACGATCTTGGGTACGGCTAATAAAGGAAATCCCTTTGATTTGCCGTATCAGGATGAGGATGGCACCTGGAAGACCAAAGATGTTTCTGATCAGCTTGTCGACAAGTTTAAGGAATTTCATATCGATGCACTGATTGCTATTGGCGGGGACGGCTCAATGAGCATAGCCGATAAGTTGGTGAAAAAAGGGCTCAACATTGTGGGCATACCTAAAACAATAGATAATGACATCCAGGGTTGCGATACGACGCTCGGTTTTGATACAGCCAGGAGCATCGCAACGGAAGCCATTGACCGTATTACAACAACAGCCGAATCACATGACCGCCTGATGGTAGTGGAAGTAATGGGCAGGTACGCCGGATGGATTGCCCTGTACTCCGGGCTTGCCTCCACGGCAGATGTGATTTTAATTCCCGAAATCCCCTTCGATTACGATTCAATTGTCCAAAAGATTAATAAACGGGAAGCAAATGGCAAACATTACACTATGATTGTGGTTGCCGAAGGCGCCACTACAAAAGGGGGAGAGTTAGTTACCAAAGGGAAGGCGGTCGGGCAGGAGGTTCAGCTTGGAGGCATAGCCAATCAGGTTGCGGCCGAACTGAGTAAACGCACAGGCAAAGAGTCGCGGTCGGTAGTATTAGGGCACCTTCAGAGAGGCGGATCTCCAACCACATTCGACCGGCTGATATCACTCCGGTTCGGTGCGGCTGCCGTGCGTTGTGTGCAGAAAGGAGACTTTAACAAGCTTGTCGTACTTAAGAACAATAAACTGACCAGCATACCCATAAGCAGCATTGCTAATAAAATGAAACCGGTTCCGCTCGACGGGGACGTCATACAGACGGCCCGCGATACAGGCGTATGCCTGGGAGATTAGTTGCTGGCAGAATGTGGGTGTCTCAATAGCATCTGCATCAAAATCGCCACTCCATAGATAGATATGGCTAATTAGTTTTGTAATACGTAAGAAGCAACAAGTAAGAATTCCCAAACCGGACTCCTTACTCCTTACTCATCAACTCTGCTCCATAAACAGCTTTTTAAAATTCTCATCGAAAGGTGGCTCCACGATACCCTTTTCTGTAATGAATGCGGTAATATATTCGTGTGGTGTCACATCGAACGCAGGATTATACGTGTCTACCCTCTTGGGGGCAATTTGTGAGCCATTAAGTGATACTATTTCATCTCCTTCCCGTTCTTCAATAGGTATTTGATTGCCGCTGTCCAGCTTCAGGTCTATAGTAGATAAAGGAACCGCAACATAGAAAGGGATCTTATTTTCTTTAGCCACCACGGCAAGGGGATATGTGCCAATTTTATTTGCCGTATCTCCGTTTGCGGCAACTCTGTCTGTCCCTACAATAACCAGATCTACTTTTCCACGCTGCATAAGCGACCCGGCTGCCGAGTCGGTAATAAGTTTCATGGGAATATCGGCATTCATCAGCTCCCAGGCCGTGAGTCTGGCGCCTTGTAAAAGCGGACGTGTTTCATCAACCCATACTTGTATGTCTTTATCCTTTTCATGCGCATGGAAAATAACAGAAAGTGCAGTTCCATATTGTCCCGTTGCCAGGCTGCCGGTATTGCAATGCGTCAATATTTTAGCTTGATCAGGTACAAGCTCAACACCATTCTCCCCGATTCTTTTACATACCCGTTTGTCTTCATCATGTATGGTACGGGCTGTTTTAAGTACAATTTCCTTAATCTCCTCAATGGGTTTGTCTTTATGGGCCTGAATAGTAATTTTCATTCTGTCTATAGCCCATTTCAAATTCACAGCTGTGGGCCGTGCGCTTTCCAGGTAACTGCCCACCCGTTCTACTTCCACCCAGAAGCTTTCAAAGGTATTCCCCTGAAGATCTTTGATACCTAGATAAAACCCGTAGGCTGCCGCTATACCAATGGCCGGTGCGCCTCTGATCCGTAGTTTTCTTATTGCTTCCCATATCCGGCCAACGTCCCGAATATCGCTGTACACTTCACGCTTGGGCAGATACGTCTGATCCAGGATCCGCACATGATTGCCGCGCCATTCTATAGATTGAATAATTGTTTCTGTATTGTAACCCATAAAAAATTAGTTAGGATTGTTGTTTGGCTTTATATCTCTTTTGAGGGCTCTTTCAATTTTGTCATAATAAAAAAGCTTTTACCATGGAAAACACGAAAGCACAAGTATTCTCTAAAATATGCAAAGAACCAAGTCTTTCAAGTTGATGTTCTTTCCTGCTCCAATCACGTTTTTCCAGCCTCCAGCCTCCAGCCTCCAGCCTCCAGCCTCCAGCCTCCAGCTTCCAGCCTCTAGTATCCCTTGGCAGCTCCGTCGCCCCTGGGGTCTACACCACCGCTTCTTTTACCGTGTTCATCTACATAAATAATGTGTCCTCTTCCTACTGTAGACATCTCTTCAAAACGATGGCCTATTTCTTTTAAGATGCTTTGGGTGTCGGCATTGATTCCAAAGGGCTCGTAAAAAATGACATCGGGCATCCACTGGTGATGAAAACGGGGGGCGGAGATAGCTGCTTGCGCATTCATGTTAAATATGGCGAGGTTCAGGAAGCTTTGCAGCGTAGCTGTAATAATCCTCGGACCACCGGCTGCCCCCAGAACCATTCGCACCTCCCCATCTTGAGAGACAATTACGGGAGACATGCTGCTCAACATGCGTTTCCCGGGTTCGATTGCATTGGCTTCACCCTGAATCAGTCCAAACATGTTCGGTTCGCCCGGCTTCGCCGTAAAATCATCCATTTCATTATTAAGCACAAATCCTGCTCCTTCCACGCTCATGTGGCTGCCAAACGAACCGTTGAGCGTGGTTGTAACAGCTACTGCATTCCCATCTTCGTCTACAACGGAAAAATGTGTGGTGTGGATGGGCTCTGTATATCTTATAACGTCTCCACTGCTGACATCCCTGCTGGAAGTTGCTCTTTTCCAGTTAAAGTTATTCATGCGTTCTTTGTTGTATAGCGAGCTTGTCAACTGCTGCTGTGGGATTTCGGTAAAGTCGGGATCTCCGAGAAAATGAGCGCGGTCTGCAAAAGCCCGGCGCATCACTTCCGTAACCAAATGTATATATTCGGCTGAGTTAAATCCCATGCCCTTTAAATCATAGGGTTTAAGCATGTTAAGCATCTGTGCAATAGCTATACTGCCACTGCTGGGGGGCGGCATGATGTATAGATCATATCCGCGAAAGGTTACATTTACCGGGTCACGCCACACGCTTTCATAGCTTTTAAGATCCTGATAAGATATCAAACCACCCTGTTTTTCCATTTCACGGACAATCAGATCGGCGGTGCGCCCCGAATAGAAGCCATCCCGCCCCAGCCGGGCAATGCGGCTGAGCGTTGCTGCAAGGTCTTTTTGTACGAACAGGTCGCCTTCTTTGTAGGGAGTGCCACTCAGTTTGGTGAAATACCGGGCAGAAGCTTTAAACTTTTTAAAGGCTTCGGCATGATCATTTAACGATTTAGCCTGGCTCCATGAAAGGCGATATCCCTCCTCCGCAAGTTTGATGGCCGGTGCTATAACGGCCTCCAGCGGCAAGCGGCCATATCTTTCCAGGGCTTTGATCATACCGTCTACGGTACCGGGAACGCCGGCGGCAAGAGCGCCTTGCCGGCTTAGTTCAGGTACATACTTGCCATTCCGTATATACATCTCTTTGCCGGCTCTGCCAGGAGCTTTCTCGCGGAAATCCAGGCTGGCGACTGTTCCATCGTTCAGGTGAAGAACCATAAACCCGCCTCCGCCAATATTCCCGGCCCTGGGTAAAGTAACCGAAAGGACAAACTGAATAGCAACAGCGGCATCTACGGCGTTGCCCCCCTGTTTTAATATGCTCTTACCTGCTTCAGAGGCATGCTCTTCCGCCGTAACAACTACGGCATTATCATATTCTTTAATCCAGCCAACCTGAGCCCATGTTGCATTCCCGCTTAGGAAAATGATTAAAAAACCAACAAAAAGAACTCTGGATAATTTCATCGTTTATACTTTATATGTTTCCTATCGCTTATTTGGGAACAGGCTACGGAAGCAGAAAAATACAAAATAAGTTAACGCAAGGCTCGGGAGAAGTAATACAAGGCTATAACTCTCGCCTTGAGGAGAGATGATTGAATGAGCTGTTCCTCATTCGATCTGAGGGGTGTCCGGCCCCCAAAGACTGTTACAAGCCTGGGAACACCTCTCACCCCGACAACAAGGCTGTCGGGGGTTCCCCTGAACAGGAGCCTTTTTCTCATCTTTTATACTATCATTGATCTCGAACTCACATTAATTAATGTGTTTCGTATTTTTGTAGTCCTGCAAGGGGAATACGAATGTATGAACTGCTGCATTTTAAACACCTTAACACCTAACATACATCAATGTAATTGATTAAGCCCTTGGATGAAACTCTTTATGCACCTGATGGAGCAGAGAACGGTCAACATGGGTATAAATTTCTGTGGTGATGATGGAGGAGTGCCCCAGCATTTCTTGTACAGCCCGCAAGTCCGCACCGCCTTCGAGCAGATGGGTTGCAAAAGAGTGACGGAATATATGCGGGTAGACGTTTTTGGTTATCCCCGCTCTTTCTGCAGTCTCATTCACGATATTCCATATGCTCATACGCGACAAAGGCCCTCCCCGCTGATTTAGGAAGATCTTATTCCCGGCCTTTTGAGGATTTTTTTTGCTTTTAAACTTAGGCCGGACAATCTCAATATAATGTTCCAGAGCGGATTGGGCAATTTCTCCTACCGGAACCAATCGTTCTTTATTGCCTTTGCCTATTACACGAATAAATCCGATCTCAAAAAACAGATTATCCAGTTCCAGCTCTATAAGTTCGCTAACTCTCATGCCCGTGGCATACAGGCATTCCAGTATAGCTGCATTTCTGATGCCTACATCAGATTCACGGTTAGGAGTTTCAAGAATGGCGGCTGCTTCCGAGGGATTCAGTACTTCGGGGAGTTTTCGCGCTTTTTTAGGCAATTCTACAAGTTCGGCAGGGTTAGCTGCAGCCAGTTGATCCACTACTGCGAACTCATGAAAACCGCGGATACTGGATATATTTCTGGCAATGGTGCTTGCAGATAGACCCATTGCAGAAAGTTCCTCAAGGTAATTTTCAATATGATGAAGAGATACTCCGCCCAGGTCTTTAATGTGAAGGTCACCAGCGAGAAACTTCAGATACCTGTACAGGTCATTTTTGTAAGATACAACAGAGTTTTCGGAAAGGCCTTTTTCCAGCCTGATAAATTGCAGGTAGAGGTTTAGTTCTTGTTCAAAACGCATAGCCTGATTCAGGAATTGTAATACTCATCAATTCCGGAAGAGGGAGATTCAGCGACGGTCTTTTCATCTTTAGGCTGGCTTGCTTTGTTTTGCTCCTGTGCCGGCTGTTTCTGTTTCTCTTTTTTATCTTCGGGATACTCAACACGGCTGTGATAAATACCAACTAAAATGTTGAGGAACGTTTTTTTAATGATCCTCAGATCATGAAAGGTGATAGGCGTCTTACTCAACTGGCCTTCATATACCCTGTCGTCGACGAGTTTGTTAATGAGATTTTCCAGCTTCTGATAATGAGGGTCTTTCATAGCTCTGGAGGCCGCTTCAACACAATCTGCCAGCAGAAGGATACCTTCTTCTTTTGTTCTGGGAAGAGGCCCGTCATATCTGTAATCTTCTTCTTGAATTTCATCTTTACCACTTTCTGTGTTTTCGATGGCTTTGTCATAGAAAAAGCGGATGAGCGATGTTCCGTGGTGTGTTTTGATAAAATCAATTAATACCTCGGGGAGGCCATGTTCCCTGGCCATCTTTACACCGTTGCTGACATGGGCTTTTATAACCAGTGCACTCATCCGGGGTTTTAACTTGTCGTGCTCATTGACGCCACCCTGATTTTCAACAAAATAGCCCGGATTTTCCATTTTGCCGATATCGTGGAATAAGGCTCCCACCCGGCACAGGAGGCCGTTCGCGCCTATGGCCCCGGCTGCTGCTTCGGCCAGGTTGGAAACCTGCAGACTGTGGTGGAATGTTCCGGGTGCTTTTGTCATCAACTCCTTGAGCAGGGGCAAATTGGTATCACTGTATTCCAGAAGAGTAAAGTCGGTTGTCACGTTAAATACTTTTTCAAAAAAGAGAATCAGCGGATAAGTAAGGAGAATGAACAGGGCGTTTATGGCTACGAAAGAGAGATCATTCAGCAGAGCACTCCATCCTTCAAAACTGGTCATATTAAAACTGATGATAACCAGTGTATAAGAAATAAACACAATACCGGGTGTAGTAAAAAAGAACTGAGAGCGCTTTTTAATATCTCTTACTGAAAATAAGCCCAGGCTACATGCCACAGTCGTTGCTACAACATACTCAAAGTTATTGCCGTTAATCAGCCCGGTAAGCAGGGCTAGAGTAATGGTAGAGAGGAGCCCCACTCTGGAGTCGAAAATAATGGTTAAGATAATAGGAGCAATAGCAACCGGTACAATGTAAGCCGATACGTTTTCCAGGTTGTATACCAGTGCGCTTCCCACACAAATCAGGCTCATTGCTAATAGTACCAGCAGGAGCATAGCATTATTTTCAAAGATGAACTTTCTGTAGAGAAACAGATAGAAGAAAAAGATAGTTACAATGGCGATAACAGCTAATACATCACCCGCATATCGGAACCACCGCTCCATGTCACTGGCATTCTGAGCCCGGGCCTCGGCCAGGCTCTGCAGCATGTTGTACTCTTTTTTCCCGACAATATCGCCTTTTCGAATAATAACCTGGCCTTGTGCAATAGCACCGCTCGAAGGCGAAATAGTAGCCAGCGCTTCGCTGATTTTTGCCTGCGTCTCATCAGCCTTATAAACAAGATTGGGCTCAATTACCTGATTGGCAATTTCTGATCCCACCTTTGCAATATCTTCGAAATAATAGCGGGAAAAGCGATAGCTGGCAAATTCTCTGGCTTCCTGAAGATCTCTGACATTGACAAGATTGAGAGTTCGCTCGGTACGGTTTTTTAAATCTCTAACCGTAATTTCGTCATTTAAAAGCTCATTCTTGTTGATGTTTACGATTCCATCGTTCAACAATTCGTTTACAAGGTTTTCCAAACGCAGTTTAAGGTCAATGCCTATAAACATATTTGTTGGCGCCGTCTTGGTGTTGGGCTGCTGGGCGCCTGTCTGAACCAGATAGTAATTCTGCAGGAGTGCATTCCATGAGCCGTCTGAGAGATTGACTTTCGATGCATTTTTCTTTTGGATAAACCTCAGGCTGTCACGCGTGGCCGACTTCTTCTCCTGGTTTTTGGATTGCTGCCAGATTAAATAATCTTCCAGGACGGGCTGCATGGAGCGGAAAAGAGAATCGACTCTTCCCTGAATACTAATCCTGACATTTTGATCTACATGAAAGATAGGCGCGGTAGTTTCACGGATCGCTTTCTTCTCCTGCTCAATTTCTTCGGGGCTTTTTTTTATGGCAAATGTAAATGGCGCCGTCAGATCACTGGCCCGCCATGGCTCCCCTATACTGTAATTTACCGGTTCTCTGTAAGAAGTTTGGGGTATGGAAATAACCAAAATCCCCAGGAAGGCTAAAATAATCAGTATGCGCAGATACACATTTTCTTTAAGGGAAGAAGCAGCTTCCTGCTGTCTCTTTTTTTCTCCTATTACGGGCGCGCCTTCCTTTTTTTTCTGGGCCAATCCCAGTTTTTCGAGAAAACTCATATGTTATAACCTATCCCATTAGTCGGTTTAAGGCACTAACTATTATGCTGGGCTTGAAAATAAAAAACGACTGAAACACTTTGTTTTATATGATACCAACTGTTAACGGTGTTTTCAAACTTATATGATCTCATGCGTGACAACCTAAACTTAAGTTTGCCCTTTTTACACCCAGTTATGGAACGGGCAAAGAGTGAAGGGTAGGTGTTCTATAATAACAACATTTATATGCAATGTGAAAGGGTAATTAGGTAACCCGGCCAACCACTGTTCTGCCAACCTGAATTACCCGATAAAACAATATGAAGCTACTTAAGTTAAGATATTTGGATACGTTATGTTAAATATAAAATGTGGAAAAGCAAATTCCCCATGAATAACCGGGATGAAAGTTGTTATCCATTCCCTCGTGTTCCCTGTCAGGAGGGCATATACGCGCTCACCGGAGCTTTTTCGGGGTGTGCTGCCGCATTTTAAGGACAGCAACCACATGCACCGATCTTTATCGGTGGCGAATTACGTTCCGGTGTTGTCAATTATTTCAAACAATTCACTTTCATTAATAACGGGGATCCCCAGTTCTCTTGCTTTGTCATACTTGCTGCCCGGGGAATCTCCTGCTAATACATAGTCGGTATTGCTGCTGACCGAAGACGAAGTGCTTCCACCATGTTGTTCAATCAGTTTGGCAGCTTCTTTCCTCGTTAACGTAGGCAGACTTCCGGTTAAAACAAACTTTTTGCCTTCCAGGGTTCCTGATAACTGTTTTGGTTCTTCCTGGGTAAAGGTAAGGCCATAATTTCTGAGGCGCTCAATAATCTCGATGTTTTTTTCATTGCTGAAAAAGGTTTGGACAGATTCCGCAATACGCGGGCCTATAGAATCAATAGCCATCATATCTTGTTCTGAGGCGTGAATCAGAGCATCCATTGTTTTAAAAGCATTAGCCAGGTCGCGGGCAACAGTTCTGCCTGCAAAACGAATTCCAAGAGCATAAATTACCCGGTCTAAGGGGCGGGACTTGCTTTTTTCAATGGCATCGATCAGGTTCTGTGCGCTCTTCTCCGCCATTCGTTCTAATGGAATAAGCTGTTCTTTTTTTAGCTCATAGAGGTCAGCATACGTAGAAATGAGGCCTTTTGTAACCAGTTGGTCAATGACCGCTTCTCCCAATCCGTCGATGTCCATAGCATCACGGGAGGCAAAATGTTCTATACGGCTTCGAATCTGGGGAGGACATTGAAAGTTGATACAGCGCCATGCAACTTCGTCATCCAGTTTTACCAGTTCTTCTCCGCAGGCAGGACAATGCAGGGGCATTTTAAATGCAGGCCCCCGGTCCGTACGGTGCGGATTCACCACGCTAATAACCTGGGGTATGATTTCGCCAGCCTTTTCAATCACAACCTGATCGCCAATTCGAATATCTTTTCGGTGTATTTCATCCTCGTTGTGAAGCGAGGCCCGCCTTACCACGGTACCTGCCAGTTCAACAGCCAAAAGTTCGGCAACAGGAGTAATTTTACCAAGCCTGCCAACCTGCAGGGTAATATCTTCAATTACCGTTGAAGCCTGTTCAGCTTCGAACTTGTAAGCTATAGCCCATCGGGGCGCTTTGGAGGTGCTGCCCAGTAACTCACGGAACCGATCTTCGTTCACTTTAACGACCACTCCGTCTGTCTCAAAAGGCAGCGTATGCCGCATCTCACTCCATATAGCTATTTGCTTGTGTACCTCCTCTATATTTTTGCAAAGAGTGTACTCTTCAAAAACAGGGAGCCCAAACTGCTGAAGCAGTTTCATCTTTTTGTATTGTGTGATGTGATCGCTCTCTCCATCCAATAGCAGATCATAACTGAAAAAGCGAATAGGCCGCCGGGCTACCTCACGTGGATCCTGCATTTTGAGAGATCCGGCCGTAGAATTCCGTGGATTGGCAAAAGCCGGCAAGCCTTGTTCTGTACGGTGCTTGTTGAGCCGTATAAAAGCTTCCCGCTCCATAAAAGCTTCGCCCCGTACCTCGACCACTTCAGGATAATCGCCTTGTAGCGTCAGAGGGATGTCTCGGATGGTTTTGATATTTTGTGTAATGTTGTCGCCCCGGAATCCATCCCCCCGTGTTGCTCCTAAAACCAGGTTGCCTTGTTCATAGCGGATACGGATGGCTGCCCCGTCAAATTTAAGCTCGGCCAGATAATTAAAATCGGAGTGGCCCAGGATGCTTTTTACACGTCTGTCAAAGTCGTTGAGTTCGTTTTCGTTATATGTATTATCCAGGCTAAGCAGGGGAACCGGATGTGTTACTGTTTCGAACTCACTGTTGGGTTCTCCACCCACGCGCCGGGTAGGAGAGGTGGGGTCGTCAAGGCCAAACTTTTCTTCCAGCTCCCGAAGTTCTTTCAGGTATTGGTCAAATTGTTTGTCTGAAAGGAATGGCTGGGCATCCTGATAGTATGCCTTGTTGGCCTTTGTAAGAAGGTCGCGTAGTTCATCTACCCGTTTTCTGGCTTCCTGATTAGTCATCGAGCGTCAAAAACGATTATTAATAAAAAGTCGGTCTGTCTTTAATGACAAGCGGGGGCGGAGCAGGTATATCAAGCGAATCGGGGGGAGGTTGCAGCCACGACGCGTCATTTTCGAAATTACTCCTGTGAATTTCAAGCATACGTGTCTCCGGATTATAAAACTGTTGCCTGAAGTTTTTAATCGGGTGGCCATTGAAAAGCAGTTCCATACGGCTGTACTGCCCGCGGATATGGATGGTGTTGACAAATTCAAACTTATAAGCCTCCCTGTGCTCAATCCAGTATGGATTCACGTTATCCATCACATCGGTGAAGACTCTTACCGGTTCCAGAATTCCATATGCTGCATAAATCGTTAGATTCAAAGTATCCGGTAACGCCTTGAGGGCCATTCCCGTTCTCGAGATTTCTGCCCGGCTTAGCGTATCCTTAACGGGAGAGGCGAGATTGAGTTGCAGTGAATCGGCATAAGGGGTATCGACCTTGTTGTTGATGGAAGAATTTTCTACGGGCCTGGTATCGGTGCCGTCGCTCAGATAGTAGCTTTGATAAATGACGATAAAGGCTGTCGCCGCTATCGCCAGAAAGAGGAGTATCAGCCCTATACGCAAGCGGGATTTCGACTGTAAAGGCGTAAATTTACGGCCCATACCCGCCCAGTCAACCGAACTTACCTCCGGGGGAGAGGGGATAATCTGATCCGGCTTCTGTGACTTGCTTTTATCCCTGGAATCGGGTGTATCCGCGGTATGAACGTCCGCTTTATCCTCTGTATGTTGCCCGCTATCTGCTTTTTCCGCTGCAGCGGAGCCTGTTTTGGATTCATCTGCCTGTTCAGATTCTATAGCCAGGCTTGGTAACCCGGTATAATTACCTTTCTCTGTCTGATCCAGAGCCTGAATGATTTGATTATCATCTATTTTTACAGCTCTGGCGTAACTACGTATGTAGCTGCGTATATAGGTCTTGTTCTCATCTAAAGTCGAAAAAATGGAATCGTCTTCGATAGACTTCAATATAGCTACCGGCAATTTGGTAGACTGGTGGACGTCCTCAACACTTAGTTTGAGGCTTTTTCTTTTCGAAGCCAGATCATTTCCTAATGAAGGCATATGCGCGGATTCATATGTTTGTAATTAATCAAAAAAGTGTTAAGCTCTGTATAATATGGGGCTTATCCCATGTATTTGATGCCAAAATATATTATATAATTTTAAAGGCTAATCTAATCAAATATCTTAGCAGGCAAAAATTTTTTGAGTATTTCTCCTATTTAGTTTTTGCCGTCGCATATTAAACCGGATTCAGGAGCATGACTATCATGCGAGCCAGCTTCATCTCATATATGAAGAATTTACAGCGTGGAGTAGCCATGGTGGCGTTTCCCGAGGTTTGTTGCTGTTGTGGCCTTGAAACGACAGAAGCAGGGCGGCAGATCTGTCCCTTCTGCAGAGATGAACGATTCGAACTTGCAAATCATGAATACTCGTCAAGCTCAGATAGTGTCCTTCTTCCAGAATATGTGTTCATACAACATGCGCTCTGGAAGTTTGATCAGGGAGGAACATTGCAGAGTTTACTGCATCACCTGAAATATGAACATTTAGCAGATATTGGAGTTGAATTAGGAAGCATTTTGGGTGTAAGTATGCAGAAGCACCCTGAAATGAGAGAACGGCTTTCCTCAGAAAAAGTTGTCCTCGTTCCGGTACCGCTCCATTATCTTAAATTTCGGAAACGCGGTTTTAACCAGGCCTTTATGATCGCCAGGGGAGTACGCCAGAAGTGGAACTTTCCCATATGTGAGATTAATTCCGTTATCCGAATAAAAAATACACGCACCCAGACAGGGTTTTCGCTTAAAAAGAGAATAGCCAATATGCGCGATGCATTCCAGGTAAAACAACCCGAAGCCTTCCGGAATACATTGGCGGTAATTGTGGATGATGTATTCACAACCGGCTCAACGACGTTTGAACTGGCCCGGACGCTAAAAGAGACCGGATGTAATGGAGTTATAATTGTTACAGTAGCGCAGGCCTGATACCCTGATCACCCTCCACATGGGATGGAAGGGTTTGTCATCCCATGAATGAAGCCGGCATGCTGATGGGGATACAGATGCTTATATTCTTCTCCAAAGGCAGGCACCGGATGCGAATACAGAGGCAGAAGAAGATGCCGATAACAAAATTCTTTTTTTACTAACCAGAAGCGTATTTTACAGCCTTATGTTCAAACACGAGCGCAGAGGTACAGATCAGCTATTTATTGAAACAAAGGTAGGAATCATAACCCGAAACCGTAACTGGTTTCATACAACCTCCGGGTATATCGCGCAGTATGCGCCAGGCTTGCTGGATGTTGTGCCTCTGGATACCCTGATCAGGGATGCAGAGGCATGGGTGCGCAGCGCAGACAGCCTTTCTCTTATTTTACTATTTGTACTCCTCTTCCTGGTAAATCCGTGGCTTGCTGCCTTAATTACATTGGCTTTTCATTGGCTCTGGTACAACTATAAGAGTGGATTCGTTGTCAGGCCGATGGGACGGTTTCTGTCTTTTATAAACAGCGATGGATTTACCATGACTACGGCATTTGTTGTTCTTAGCCTGCTTGGAATGGGCGGGGAGTATGTAGCTGCTGTTATAGGTATTGTTTTTTTCTTCTTATTGAAGCTGGGACTGCTGAAAATGGGCTGGGACAAGCTGGCCAAAGGCCACGCAGAATCTCTGACACTGAATGACCGTGTTCTGAAAATGGTAATTATTAAACATGCCATGTATGCAGATACAGCTCCCGTCGAAGTGCAGTCAATGGAGAGTCAGTTTAAAGAAGCGGCGCTCAATTTAAAGAGAGGGCGGAGGTAACAGTCGGCAGCTCCAAAGGCTTACATAGCATGGCAGAGCGGAGCCTGCCCTATCACAGTAGCGTTGTTGTATTCTTCCTGTTCCTCCCATCAGGTACATGTCCTGTGCCGGACTTCTGAAACGCCTGCCGGCGAGGATGAAATTATTGCTAAAAGAGCGTCACGGCTCCAATATATTGCTTATCTTGCACCGCCTCATAGGCACAACCAGTGAAGCCACTAAATACATAAAACCATTATACTGACCACAATACGACCTTCATGAGCGAAAAAGTTCGTCAGATGTTTGCAGACATTGCAGATGATTACGATCGGGTAAATACCATACTGTCTTTTGGAATCCATCATTTGTGGCGCGCGAAAACGGTGCAGTTAAGCCGGGCCGGTGAAGGAGACAGCGTTCTGGACTGTGCCACCGGCACGGGCGACCTGGCGCTGGAATTTAAAGCGAAGGTCGGTGCAGCCGGCTATGTATTGGGTACGGATTTTTGTGAGGAAATGATCGAATATGCACCTGCCAAAGCCCAAAAGAACAATCTGGATATTGACTTCGAGGTCGCCGATGCTATGAACCTGCCCTATGAGGATAACAGGTTCGATATAGCCAGTATCGCATTCGGTATCAGAAATGTGGACGAGCCTGTCACTGCACTCCGCGAAATGGCCCGTGTTGTCAGGCCGGGAGGAAGGGTAGTTGTACTGGAATTCGGCCAGCCGGGAGGATTGATGAAATATCCATACGAGTTGTATAGCCAGCATATCATGCCCGCAGTCGGGGGGTGGATCAGCGGCAACAGAGAAGCTTATACCTACCTGCCAAAGACCAGCGCAAAGTTTCCGGCTGGCGACAATTTTATTAAATTAATGGATCAGGCCGGTTGTTTTAGCAGAAAAGAATCCAATAAACTTACTGCAGGTATAGCCTATGTATATGTAGGTACCGTAGCTTAAAACAATTATTTAAGAACTCCTTAACAACTATTATTACATGTCAGCATTAAAAATAGAAGAAATAAAAAAACTGATTCCCCATCGGTATCCTTTCCTGTTGGTCGACCGCGTACTGGAACTGGAAGAGGATCGGATCAAGGCGATTAAAAACGTTAGCGTCAATGAAGAGTTTTTTAACGGTCACTTTCCCGGTGCCCCGTTAATGCCTGGTGTGCTTCAGGTAGAGGCCCTGGCACAAAGCGCTTGTATCATGTTAATGAAAATGCACGTTAAGGATGTAGATAAGTACCTTATCGTCTTTACAGGAATTAAGAACGCAAAATTTCGAAGGTCAGTGGTTCCGGGCGATCAGCTCCAAATGGACGTCAGATTAGTTAATCAGCGCAGAAATTTCGTTACAATGAAAGGAGAGGCCATCGTTGACGGTGAAGTGGCCTGTGAACTGGAAGCGTCTGCCGCTATAGTAGAAAGAGAGGAGTCATGAGTACACAGAAAGGATCAGATCGGCCGGCAAAGATAACGACACAAACCGTTGTAGATATGAAGCACAACGGGACAAAAATCAGTATGCTTACGGCTTATGACTATACCATGGCCCGTATTATTGATACGGCGGGAATAGATGTGATCCTTATCGGTGATTCTGCGAGTAATGTGATGGCCGGATATGATACAACGGTGCCTATGACCCTTGAACACATGATTTACCATGCTTCTTGCGTGGTTCGCGGTGTAGACAGAGCACTGGTTGTGGCTGACCTCCCCTTCATGAGCTACCAGGTAACAGCAAAGGAGGCACTAATTAATGCCGGACGCATGATGAAAGAAGCCGGCGTTCATAGCGTGAAGCTGGAAGGAGGCAAGCCCATAGCCGATACGGTTAAGAGGATTGTGGATGCGGGTATTCCCGTAATGGGACATCTGGGCCTTACCCCGCAGAGCATTTATAAATTTGGAACATACAAAGTAAGGGCAACACAAGAAGAAGAAGCAGACACCCTTCTGGAGGATGCCAAAAGACTGGAAGAGGCCGGATGTTATTCTATCGTTCTGGAAAAAATACCCGCTAAACTGGCTCAAAAGGTTACAGAAGAAGTTTCCATTCCAACCATTGGCATCGGGGCCGGGCCACATTGCGACGGACAGGTTCTGGTAGTCCACGATATGCTGGGGCTGAATAAGGAATTTAATCCGCGGTTCCTGAGGCGGTATGCAGATTTGCACACCACAATGACCGAGGCGGTACAGGCATACATACAGGATATTAAAACAGGAGATTTCCCTAACAAAGATGAATGGTACGAATAAGATGAGTGGTTCTGTAGATAAACCGGTTATACTGATCTGTAATGACGACGGTATCTTTTCACCAGGTATACGCGCCCTCGCTGAAGTGGCAGATGAGTTCGGAGACATTGAAATTATAGCCCCCGACCGGCAGCAAAGCGCTGTGGGCCATGCTATTACTGTAAGTACTCCGCTCCGCTCCCGGTCGTTTCAGGTTGATGGCCGGTTTAACGGACAGGCAGTAACCGGAACTCCGGCCGATTCCGTGAAACTGGCACACGACCAGTTGATGAAGCGAAAACCGGATCTGGTAGTAAGCGGTATTAACCACGGTAGTAATACCGGTATCAGTATTCTCTACTCGGGTACGGTCAGCGCTGCTACCGAAGGCACCATCCTGGGCTATCCCTCTATAGCTATCAGCTGTACAGATTATGATGAAGACGCCGATCTGAGTGGCGCCCGGGACGCCGCCCGCAGGGTTATTGGGTATGTTTTGTCTAAAGGCCTGCCAAAGGGTGTAACATTGAACCTGAATGTACCACCGGGACCACTCAAAGGCATTAAATGGGCCCGGCAGGCAAACAGCAGGTATATCGAGGAATTTGTGGGCCGTATCGATCCCAACAATAAATCCTATTACTGGCTGACCGGCCGCCTTCAGTTGCTGGAAGAAGGCGAAGACATTGATGTTAATGTTATAAAACAGGGATATGCTTCATTGACACCTATCCAATATGACATGACGGCCTATAGCCTGTTGAAAAATATGGAAGATATAGAACTGTAAAACCCATCTGATCCGGGGAACACGGATAGTGCTTACGCATACAGCCTGATCCGCACAAGCCCGTTGAATGTGCCTTATCCGTATGTTCTTTTCAATGCCCGTTCGCCTCGAGCATTTTTATTACATCCAGCCAAAAAGCCTCAAAAAGCGGCTTGCGCTCATTACGGATGCCGAAGTTCAGCTGTTCCAGGTGAGAAATATTACACGTTCCGATATGTTCGCCCCAGCGTGCACTTTGCACTGATATCATGCCGTCATTAAGCCCTTCAGCCTGGTAAACATAGTTATTCTGATAGCGGGCAAGTACCTGAATGGGCTCGTCCGTTCCCTTTCCAACCGCAGCGCTGTAGGAATAATAGGCCACACCATCTACATCGGGAACCGATGGGTTGAACCGTGTAGCGGCATATTCAGGGGTGAGTTGTTTAACCGAAGCAGTCGAGTCATTTTTTGTATCCGGATAAACATGATCTCCCATCCAGTCCAAAAACCCGGCTACTTTGTCACGAATAGCCTGAGGAGCATTCAGCACCAGCTCGGCCAGGCTGGTGCCCCGGTGAGGTGTGGAGATGGTTGTCAAAGATTCTATGACCGAAGCTGCCCCCAGTTTAGATAGGGCATATCGCATATCCAGCCCTCCCATGCTATGGGCAATAACATTTAATTTTGAACAGTTCAGCTGATGCAATAGCTTGCGGATAAGTATAACCCAACTTTCAGCCCGGGTTTCGATCTGTGCATACGGAACGATGTTAGGTGCAAAAGCCGGTACATTATGGATTCTCATTACCATGGCGGCATCGTACAGGGGAGAGGGTTTGGTAAGAGCTGTAATAGCTCCATAACCGTGGCAAAGCAACACAGGATATTTCAGTGTTACACATTCCGGTTCGGGAAATTCTCTAAGTTTAAATTTGTCCAGCCAGTGACCGGCATCAAGATTATCGGGCATGTATCAAAACTGCTTTTTGGGGGGGAGTACAATCTCCAGCCCGGCCTTCTTAAAACTGAAAAGTTCAGCTTTTAACCAGGCCAGTGATGTATTGTTTCCGATTACTATGGCTATAGGAAATTCGTTTCTGTTAGCTTGCCGCACAAACTTGGTCAACTCTTGCTTAAAGGCAGGCCGCCCTGTGCCCGGGTCCAGCAATATGGCCTCGCTCACATCCACGTAGTGGAGTGAGGTTTTGGAGAGAGGTTGAATAGGCCCGGAAGAAGCTGCTGAGATGAGTTGTGGAAAACTCAGAACGGTAGCGCCTGGCATAGCTTGTTCCAGCCGCCGTAATTTTGTATGCGTCTGAGAAGATCCATTACCGGGAATGTTGTTTCCTTTATCATCTTTTAGCCAGAAAAGGAGATAAGGATAGTTTTCTCTTAACCTTTTGGCTTCACCGACAGTCTTGATCGGGTCTGCAGTAGTCAGTACCAAAGGGATAGGTTCTCCAAAATCAATAACCTTTTCGAGCAGAGATTCGGATGGAGTTGAATCAAAAGCGATCAGGATGCTGCCAAAGCTGGGTTTCAGTACCAGATCGGTATCCGTTTGAAGCTTAACAGTACGGACTACGGTTTGATTGTAAACCATGTGGATAGTCATATCCTCCTCGGGGAATGTGATTTTAGCCGGTGTACTTATATTATAGGAGTGAAATGCTTTGGAAAGCTCCAGGTGTAACTGAGTCTTTGACAATCCCTGCGATACATTCACAGTATAGACCTTGCGGGTGAGGCTGGAATCCACATAGACAGGCTCGACACGTATTTGCTGATCAGGAATGCTGAACTTTTTTAAATTGTGTACAATCAGAGAGTCGGCCTGTTCAAGGTTCCTTAAGAAGGATACCGAAGAATGTGGGGTTAATGCCAGCAGTAGGGAACAGACCATACAAGACGCCAACAACAGCAGCGAAATAAGCCTCTTTTTTTTATTTTCTTCCAACAGTAACCGGGATAAACTTTTTAGCCGTTCTCTAACCCTCCAGGGGTTCAAAACCCTTGGAGGGTTAATTTAATGGCAATCAAACTCATGCCAATAATAGCTGTTATCAAAGAGTAAATCTATTGAAGTTTGAACGGGTAAATATTTGATCTGCGAATCTGGGTTTTTTTGTAGATATTTCCCCAAAATTAACAGCAGGTACAGTAACAGGAAATGAGTTTTACATTTAAAAAGGTTCAGTCTGCAGAAGATATAGATGCGTTTCATGCCCTTCCTTTCAGAATTTACAAAGATTACCCTCAGTGGGCGCCTCCGTTTACGGTTGAGATAGAAAGTATATTTGATCCCCAGAGCAATGACTTCTTCCAAAAAGGAGAGTGCGAACGTTTTTTGGTTTTAGAAGACGGACGTGTAGCAGCCCGTTTTGCCGTAATGAACACCCCAAAAAGAGATGCGGTAATGAACCCTAAAATGGGAGGGATAGGCTTTATTGAGATGGAAGAGAACCAGGCCCTGGCCGATGCTATTATCCGTTTTGCAGAAGAGTGGCACGCAAAGCGAGGATATCATGCTATGAGAGGGCCCATCAACTTTGGTGAAAATGACACCTATTGGGGCCTGCTGGTTGAGAATTTTGATGAGCCCCCTATCTATGGCATGTTTTATCACCCTCCCTACTACAAGCGGCTTCTGGAAAACACAGGTGCCCGAAAACTCGACGATCACTGGAGTTATAAACGGAGGTTTGATAAACCTTTGCCGGAACGGTTGGTTAAAATCACAAACAGGATTGAGAACAGGCCCGGTGTGGAACTGCGCCCCATTGACATGAAAAATATCTACCGGGATGCAGAGCATATCCGGTTGATTTATAACGATGCCTGGAGCAACCAGGATATCCACGAACGGGAAGAGGAGTTTACTGAACTGACTCAGGAAACGGTAGAGGCAATGGTTAAAAAACTAAAGCCGGTAATGATTCCCGACAGCGTTCTTTTGGCTTTCGTAAATGGAGAGCCGGCCTCGTTTATTGTATGTGTTCCTGACTTAAATGAAGTGTCCAGGGAGACTAAAGGAGATTTGAAATGGTGGCATTACCCCAAATTGTTATGGTTTAAGCGGAGGGTAAAGCACCTGCGAACTCTGGTATTCGGAACCCGGCCGAAGTTTCGCAAAATGGGGCTGGAAGCTCTGACCTTTATTCGCGGCATAGAGTATACGTATGCGGCGGCTCCCACCCTTGAGTATCTGGAAGGGGCATGGGTAAGCGAAAAAAACTGGCTGATGCAGCGAAGCCTGGAAGCCCTGGGATGCCATCATCACAAAACGCACCGCACATACTACTGGACGTTTTAGATGATTGGGAAATCAGGAGGAAACCACAGGAGCGCAGAAGACACGGAGGGCAAGGGCGTATAAGCCATATCCACTGCCAGAAAATCCGTTACTGGCGGCGTGTTAGGAAATCATCTATTATGTAACGTCCCAAGGAGTTGGAATTGTTTTGTGCCGGCGGTATAAGGTATAGGGTATGAGCACCAAACCTCCAAGATTTTTGGAACCCCTGGAGGTTTTTTTCTTACTTACGCACTGAACACATGCTCCAGTATAGCCCGTGCCACTTCTTTCTTTGTCCCTCTGAATTCTGTTTGGCTGTCTTTGCCTAGCAGATGGATCACGTTGGTGTCGGTCCCAAAGCCTGAATCTGAACCGGAAAGAGAATTAGCGGCAATCCAGTCGGCATTTTTCTTTTCCAGCTTCTTACGGGCATTATCGATCAGATCTTCCGTCTCCATGGCAAAACCGATTAAAACCTGTCCGGCCCGTTTATGATCGCCCAGCCAGGCCAGGATATCCTGGGTCCGGGCCAATTTAAGGGTGGTAGAAGCGTTATCTTTTTTAACTTTTTGCTGATGAAACTCAGCAGGCGTAAAGTCGGAGACGGCAGCAGCCATGATTATGGCATCGGCATCAGCGTGCCGTTTTACCGCCTCAAAAAGTTCTTTTGTATTCTCTATCCCAATTGTATGAACATTAGCCGGCGGGTCGATAGAGACAGGCCCGTGGATGAGGGTTACCTCAGCTCCCAAGTCTCTGGCCGCCTCGGCCATAGCAAAGCCCATTTTGCCGGAACTGGGATTAGATATGAACCGGACCGGATCGATATACTCCCGGGTAGGGCCGGCAGTAGCTACTACTTTTTTACCGCTTAACGGCCTTTCTGTTTTATGGGGGGCGAGAATGGAAACACAGGCTTCGACTATTTTCTCTGTTTCAGGAAGCCTTCCTTTTCCCTCCAGCCCGCTTGCCAGATACCCTTCTTCCGGTTCCAGCAGATGATATCCATATTGATGAAGCCGTTCTATATTTTGCAGCGTTGCGGGCGCCCGGTACATTTCCCCGTCCATGGTCGGACATATAAGCACCGGGCAGCGTGCGGCAAGGACGGTAGAGGTGAGCATGTTATCTGAGAAGCCGTGGACGATTTTCGCCAGGGTATTGGCTGTACAGGGAGCTATTACGAAAAGATCGGCCCATTCTCCCCATTCGATATGCCTGGTCCACGATTTGGCTGAATTACCACTTTCCGGAAATACCTCAACGGCCACTTCAGACCCGGAAAGAGCAGCGAATGTCTCCACGCCGGTAAAGCGCGTAGCGGCAAGGGTCATGGTTACTTTTACTTCAGCCCCCGCCTTTTGTAAGGCGCGTAAAAGAAAAGCAGCCTTATAGGCTGCAATTCCTCCGGTAACCCCCAACAGTATCCGCTTCCCGGACAACATAACTTATCCTTCGTCTTGAGGATAGCGGAAGTAGATTTCTCCGTTTTTCATTTCCTCAACTGCGCGCTGGGTGGCGTGCGGGAGTGCTTCAAACTCTTTGGATATTTTCTCCTGCTCTTCGTTGAATGAAAACTCGTCCTCGTCTTCGAATCCTTCGAAATACTTCAGTTTTTCATCAAGCTGAAGTTTTTCCTGAGCGGCAATCTGGCGGGCCCGTTTTGACATGATCACGATAAGCTCGTACTGATTGCCCGTGTCTTTGTTTAATTTCTCAATATCTAGTGTCTTAATCGGCATAAATGTATCGTGTTTAATAGGCTATGAATGATTCGACAATTTCTTTAACCTGCTTGTACGCTGTATCCAGGTCGTCATTGACGACAACGTAATCAAACTGATCTGCGTATGTAATCTCTTTTTCAGCGCGTTCCAGCCGCAGAGCGAGCGCTTGCTTCGTTTCGGTGCCACGATGGATGAGCCTTCTTTCCAGCTCTTCTAAAGAAGGAGGCTTAATAAAGATTGATACGCAGGCAGCGCCGTATATTTTCTTAACGTTCAGTGCGCCCTTTACTTCAATGTCAAGCAAAGGAAAATACCCAGATTTTATCAGTTTATCAACCTCTGTACGCAACGTACCGTATAAGGTGCCATTATAGAACTCCTCCCACTCCAGAAACCCGCCATCACTGATTTGCCGGTTAAATTCCTCTTTTGACAGGAAATAATAGTCCTTACCATCAGTCTCTCCATCCCGGGGTTCGCGGGTGGTGGCGGAAACGGAAAACTTTATTTTAGGAAAATCCTGAAGCAGGCGGCGGGCCATAGTGGTTTTTCCCGATCCGCTTGGAGCAACTAAAACAATAACTTTTCCGGCTTTTTGATTACTCAACGTTTTGTACCTGCTCTCTTATTTGTTCCAGGCTCTCCTTGGCTTGTACTACGTATTGTGATATTTCAGAACTACTGGCTTTGGAGCCAATAGTATTGATCTCACGGTTCATTTCCTGGCTCAGAAAATTGAGCCTTCGCCCCACGGTCTCTTCCTGGTCAACGGCGTGCTTAAAGAACTTTATATGAGATTTCAGCCGGACGATTTCTTCGGTTATATCCATCTTGTCTGCCAGCATAGCCACTTCCATTTCCAGCCGATCGGGGTCCAGAGAATCATCGTCGATAAGGTTTTGTATACGCTCCATCAGCTTATCGCGTATTTCCGGGGCGCGGTCTCTGGTCAGCTCTTCTATTCTGGAAAGCACCTGGCTGATATGATCGACCCTATTTAACAGATCTTCCTTAATCTGGTTTCCTTCCTGAACACGCATGGAGATAAGTTGTTTCAGCGCTTTTTGTGTGGCCTCTTTACTAAGTTCCCATATAATGTTCAGTGTTTCCTGATCTTGCTCTCTCGACACAAAAATCTCACCAAATTGCAACAGGTCGCGGAGGGTAACAGGCTCACTGATATGCGCCGCGCTTCTAAGCTCTTCCAACAGCTGCTTATACCCCTTTGCCAGCTTATCGCTGAAAGTTATATCCGGTTCTCCCGTCTCCGCCTGGTCTAGCCGCACATTGATATTAAGTTTTCCGCGGCTGAGCTGCTTCTGAATTTCTTCCTTTAGCTCCAGCTCTTTATCCTGTATAACCTGAGGCAGCCGGAAGGAAATGTCCAGATAACGGCTGTTAACCGATTTTACTTCGGTAGTAACCGTTATTCCGTTGTTGGTAGCTTCGCCACGGCCAAAGCCTGTCATGGATATTATCATAAAAAATCTATTAGAGAATGAATGTTTATTACCTGTGCAACCAGGATGCTGTACGGAACCAAGCCTGTTTCCATGCACGTACACCCCTCAGATCCGCCTGGGGAACATCCGGACGGATCATTTCCTCAACCCGAAGACACACCGCACGTTGAATCTCAACACGGCCTAAGATAAAAAAGCAGAGTGCGGATAAAAATCGTTTATTGAATGGCTTCTGTAATCCTTTGGACAAGTTTTGCTGCCTTTTCAGGAGTGTTGCTCTCAGAATAGACGCGTATGATCGGTTCAGTATTAGATTTACGCAGATGCACCCATCCTTCCTCGAAATCAATCTTTACGCCATCGGTAGTATTGGGATCCTCGTCCGAAAAAGTTTGTATGGCTTTTTCAAGCATGGCATCACCATCTATGCCGTTAAGCTGTATTTTATCTTTCCTCATAAAGTAGTCGGGCAAGCTTCGCCGATATTCCGAGGCCGAAATGTTTCGCTCGGCCAGTAACTGAAGAATCATAGCCACCCCTACAAGGGCGTCCCGGCCGTAGTGCAGGTCGGGGTTGATGATGCCTCCGTTGCCTTCACCCCCGATCACAGCGTTTTTTTCCTGCATCATTTTAACCACATTAATTTCGCCTACAGCCGACCGGTAGCAGCGTTGGCCAAACTTTTTAACCACGTCGTCTGCCACTCTGGATGAGGAGAGATTGGTAGCGGCGTCGCCCGGTCTTTTACTTAGAATGAAGTCAAAAGCGGCCGCCTGGGTGTATTCCTCCCCAAAGGGCTTGCCCTCGTCTGTAACCAACGCCAGGCGATCGGCATCGGGGTCTGTTACAATGCCCAGGTCGCACTTTTTATCTTTAACGAGCTTGCCAATGTCTGTAAGATGCTCCGGCAACGGTTCGGGATTATGAGCAAATAACCCGTCAGGCTCGCTGTTGATAGAATGAATCGTTTGTACGCCCAGTCTTTCCAGCAGGGGAGGAAGGGCAATAGCTCCGGTTCCGTTTACAGGGTCCAGAGCGATGGTAAAATGTGCAGCGCCAATTGTGCCGGGGTCGATGTACGGCAGCTTCAGGATTTCATCTATGTGATAGGACAGGGCGCCGGTATCTTCCGTAACAGACCCCACCTTGTCGAAGGGCTTGTAATTGAAGGCGCCTCGTTCACTGATTTCAATAACTTCCCTGCCCTGTCCGGCATCCAGAAACTCGCTCTTCCCGTTGAGTAATTTCAGAGCATTCCATTCGGATGGATTGTGACTGGCCGAAATAATAATCCCGCCCGACGCCTTGTGCTTTAATACGGCCATCGCTACGGTCGGGGTGGGAACCACCCCCACTTTAACCACATTACAGCCCACCGACTGAAGGGTAGAGACCACCAGATCTTCGCAAATCTGACCCGTAACCCGGGTGTCTCTGCCTACAACCACCGTACCGCCATCCAGCCAGGTGCCATAAGCAGCTGTAAAACGCGTTACATTTTCAGGTGTCAAATCAGTTCCGAAAATTCCCCGAATTCCGGATACAGAAATCATTAAAGCCATAGTTCGTAATCTGTTTTAAAGTTTTAATCAACGAATGCTTCTGTCCGTGCCTCCCGTGCTTCTGTGGTTGCCTTTCTGCCAGGCGCTACCGCCCGGAGCCCTGCCAAATCTGCTCCTGCGAGCCCAGGTATTTATTCTCATAGCGTGCCATCACAAAAAAGAAATCCGACAGCCGGTTCAGGTATCTGATTGCATCATCCGAAACGGCTTCCTTTTCTTTACAGCGCACAGCTGCCCGCTCCGCCCTGCGGCAAACTGTCCGGGCAACGTGCAGAATAGCTCCCGGCTTTGACCCTCCGGGTAAAATAAAGTTTTTAAGTTCTGGCAGCTCTTTCTCCATCTCATCAATGGCGTGTTCCAGAAACTGAATTTCCTCTTCGCCTATCCGGCCAACACGGGCTTTTGATGCGGGGGGAGTGGCAAGGTCGGCACCAAGCATGAACAACTGCTCTTGTATAGCCTGAATCCACACCGTTCCTTTGGGGGAAAGGGAGTAGCTGGCCGCCATGCCGGCAAAAGAGTTTAGCTCATCAACCGTTCCATAAGCCTCAATGCGCCCGGATGATTTGGAGACTCGTCCTCCGCCGAACAGGGATGTTTCGCCTGCATCACCTTTTTTGGTGTAAATTCTCATAGTGGTTCTGTTAGTCTTTGCTCCTGCGCCATACACTGGCCTGCGGTGTTGGTACTCGTTCTATCCGCCGGTACTAATATTGTTTCAGGGAATGTAACGGTTTTTCTTTAAATAACGTGAGTTCATAATAAGAAATTCACAGTACAACCTGATAAACCGTATATGGCTGCTGCCACCAGGGGCTAACTGCCCTTGCATCCCGAAGGGAGAGAGCCAATGGTTCCGGCTTAAGCGGGGGCGGACGCTGAACCATAACCAGGCAGAATATTACTCCTTTTCACCGTAGCTGAAAGGGCTAAAGCCCTTGGTGTTTCGGGGTTCTGCTATCTCTGGCCGGAAGGCCGGGGCCACGGTATAACCGGCCTAATCAGAGGTAATGCGTGTAATAAGGCGGTGAGCAGCTCGCCGTGAATAGCAGCTGTCATCATCCTGTAACCAGGGTCTGTCATCCCAGGCGTGTCGCCATCTCTGCCCGAAGCAAATGCTGCACGTGACAGAGGTATCATGCCCCTTCCTAACAAGGCTTAGCAGGACACGCATTGCAGAAAGAGCGGGGAGCGTGATCAGATTCTGAATGTCCGGTTTCAGGATAATCGTTTTACTAGCCCTGGTGTAATACTGCCGTGTTACCTATTCCAGATACAACAAAGAGTGCTGATGAAGGCCGGAGAGTAAATGGATGAGTATATTATAATATATACGATAAAGGGTTTGTCATAAGCCCGGGGATTCGCCTTTCCGGTTTATGCTCTGTCTCATGGCCATACCTTCCCGGTATCACCGCCTGGTCAACTGCGCATCAACTCCGTATAGTCTCCGTATGAACTCCGTATCAACACCGTACACAAGCGGAGTTGATACGGATCTGGTACGGTATTGGTTCGGAATTAACCAGATGATAATATGGAGTGAGTACTGCCTTAGCGGGGTGAAGGCAGGGACGGGAGGGGGATAATGTAAGGATCTATATTGCAGTATATATTATCCTGTACAACAAGCAGCATGAGTTCGGGATAACAAAGGGAATGATCACGGATTCGATTAAGCTGTTCCTGCCAGACGCGCCTCTTGCCGCCCCATCCGCCGGAGACGGATTAGAACCCATAGCCCTGTCTCC
>CALJMB010000202.1 GCA_937982515.1 uncultured Balneolaceae bacterium | reverse complement strand
ATTGTAGAATTGTAGAATTGTAGAATTGTAGAATTGTAGAATTGTAGAATTGTAGGGCGGGCTGCTTTTCCCAACGATTCTACGCTTGTACAGTTCTACGCTTCTACACCCTCCTGACTCCTGAATTCGGAATTCAGAATTCAGAATTCAGAAGTTTGAATTCCCCGGCACTTGACATTGCCTTCTGCTCCGCCCAGCTTGCTGATAGCTGCAAACAAATATTTATTTTTGATTTTAAATCGGAGCACATTATCTTCAGTCCATCATGAATAAGCTGCTTGCTCAAAATACACACAACTGGTGGTGGCCTGCATGGAATTACATACAGGCAGTGGGTAAGCTATGATCGGTTGACATAAGATTTTCTATGCAAAGACCCGCTGCAGGCAACTGAAGCGGGTTTTTTTATTTTGGATACTGTGAAAGACCACGGAAACACTAAAGGTTTTGTATTGCTGTGTATTTTTGACCGTTTTATCTATGCAGCGATAACGATGTTGAATGGATACATTAAATTTCAGATACACACATTTTGGACTACGGAGAATTTAAAACATTAGCCAAGACATACACCGCTATACCTGTTTACCGTAGGCTGATGGCCGATGTGTTGACACCCGTCTCCCTCTTCCTGAACGTAAGAGAAGGAGCCAGCTACCCCTTTCTGCTGGAGTCGGTAGAAGGAGGGGAGCAACTGGCCCGGTACTCTTTTTTGGGAAGGAATCCGTATCAGGTTTTACAGTACGATGGCGACAGAGTGTTGCTCAAGAATGAGAAGAATGGAGTCACCCAGATCGATGCACCGTATTTTACAGCGTTAAAAGAGTTAACCACCCGATACAGGGAACCCAAGCTGCCCGGGTTGCCCCGCCTGACAGGAGGCGCCGTCGGTTTCTCGTCTTATGATACTGTAAGGGATATTGAGCGTCTGGAAAACATACCTGAGGATGATGTGCCTTTGCCAGAAGCCATCTGGGCATTTTTCGATGAAATTTTCGCTTTTGATCACGTCAAACAGCAGGTTATTCTGATTAAAACCGTATTTTTGGACCATCAGAAAACTGAGGATCTGCTTTCGCTGTACGAGGGAGCCCGAAACAGGTTGGATGAATTGGAACGGCTTGTATACCAAACCGCGCCGGGAGGGGATACATTTTTTATTGATCCTGATAAGTTACAGAGCAATATGGAAAAGCCTGTATTTGAGGATATGGTATCCAAGGCGAAAAATTATATTTATGAGGGCGATATCTTTCAGGTAGTGCTCTCCCAGCGGTTTTCAACCGATTTTGCGGGAGATCGGTTTATGCTCTACCGGGCGCTTCGCATGGTCAATCCCTCCCCCTATCTCTTCTTTCTGGAATTCGGTGAGTTTGCCCTGGCTGGTTCCTCTCCTGAAGTATTGGTTCGGGTACAGGATAGAAAGGCTGAGTTATTGCCTATAGCAGGAACACGTCCCCGGGGAGATACACCCGAAGAAGACCTGGCTTATGAAGAAGATCTGAAAAGAGACCCGAAAGAAATTTCGGAGCATGTCATGCTGGTAGATTTGGGACGAAATGACCTCTCCAGAGTGTGTAAGCCGGGAAGTGTGCGCCTGGTCAGGAATCAGGCTATAGAGCGGTATTCACACGTCATGCATATCGTATCCGATATACAGGGAGAGTTAGAAGAACGACTGACTGCAGTAGACACGCTAATGCAGTGCTTTCCGGCCGGAACCGTAAGTGGCGCTCCCAAGATACGGGCTATGGAAATCATTGATGAACTCGAACCGTCTAAAAGGGGACCCTATGCCGGAGCCGTCGGCTACTTCGATTTTTCCGGAAATATGGATACCTGTATAGCTATCCGTACCATGGTTGTAACGGATAACAAAGTATATATACAGGCCGGAGCCGGTATTGTTGCCGATAGCGACCCTGCCAAAGAATTTGAAGAGACAAGAAACAAGGCCGGAGCTCTGGTAGAAGCTCTGAGCGTGGCACTTGAAATAGAACACGGATAACACAGAATACAGATAACGCGCATGAAGCGGATTTCCACAGATTTGAATGGCAAAGAATTAGCTTTAAGCAGTGGATGTTTGCTATATCCGTATCATCTGCGTTCAAAATAATTTGATTTATGAAAACCATTTTATCAGGCATACAATCTTCCGGAAAGCTGCATCTGGGCAACTACTTCGGCGCGTTGCGTCAGCACATTCAGATGCAGGAGGAGGGGGATGCTTTCTATTTTATTGCCAATTATCACTCTCTGACAGCGATTCACAATGGAGATGAAATTCGGAAAAACACTTATGACATCGCTCTGGATTATCTGGCGCTGGGCCTCGATCCGGACAAATGTACGTTCTTTGCCCAAAGCGACGTGCCACAGGTTACCGAACTGGCGTGGATTCTGGGTACCTTCTGTCCCGTCAGTCTGATGGAGAAGGGGGTGGCGTATAAAGACAAAGTTGCCCAGGGTATAAGTCCTAATATCGGGCTGTTTACCTATCCTATTTTGCAGGCGGCCGATATATTGATCTACAATTCTGATCTGGTACCTGTAGGGCAGGATCAGAAGCAGAATATAGAGATCTGCCGGGATCTGGCAGGCAAACTCAATCATACCTACGGTAAAGAACTGTTAAAACAGCCGGAGGCGTATATTGTAGAGTCGGTAGCCGTGGTTCCCGGCATAGACGGGCGTAAAATGAGCAAGTCTTACGGCAATACTATCGGTATATTCGACGAAGGTAAGACATTGAAAAAAAAGGTGATGTCCATAGAAACAGACTCCATACCGCTGGATGAGCCTAAGGATCCCGATAGCTGCAATGTATTTGCATTGATCAAACTTTTTGCCGACGAGGAGAAAAAGGAAGAACTTGCACATAAATACCGGGCGGGGGGCTATGGCTACGGACATGCCAAAAAGGAGCTGCTGGCACTTATTACCGACTATTTTGCCGAAGCACGTGAACGCCGCAGGGAGCTCGCAAAAGATATGGATTATGTAAAGGACGTTTTAACCGAAGGCGGCACAAATGCCCGGGAGCGGGCTGAGTCGGTCATGGAACCGATACGGGAAGCAGCAGGAATCATCAGAAACTTCAGCATGAACTAAAAACAGAACACAGATTTTAACCGGTGCCACAGATTTTCATTAATTCTATCCGTAAATATCCACTTCATCCGTATTATTCGCGTTCCATTTATTTATGATATTGATCATCGATAACTACGATTCATTTACCTACAATCTGGTTCACCTGGTGGCAGGCCATACGGAAGATTACCGGGTGATACGCAACGATGCCCTGACTATAGAAGAGATCGGGGAACTGAACCCTGAAAGGATACTGATTTCTCCCGGCCCGGGGCGGCCGGACGATGCCGGTATTTCAAAAGAGGTTATTCGATGGTTTGGAACACACACGCCTATACTGGGCGTCTGCCTGGGGCATCAGGCCATAGGCGAGGTGTTTGGGGGCAAGGTGACCTACGCACCCGCTTTAATGCATGGCAAAACCTCCGTTATCCGCCACGACGGTAAAGGGATCTTCAACAACATTCCAGACAACTTTACCGCAACGCGCTATCATTCACTCGTACTTGATCCCGATAGTATACCAGATGTGCTTGAAGTATCGGCACGGAGTGAAGACGGTGTTATCCAGGGGATACGGCACCGCGAGTATCCGCTGGAAGGTATCCAATTCCACCCTGAAAGCATTTTAACAACCGAAGGACCTGGCCTGATAGCTAACTGGCTGGGAATAAAACATAAACCGAACACAGAAAAGACGGATGAGGCAGATATTAGCAGCTAGAATCAGTGGCTATATTCGCAACATCCGCATAATCAGCGTTCCATAAGTATGCCAGATTTTAAATTTATACTTGAGAAATTGAGGGCGGGTGAAAACCTGACCGGCGAAGAGGCTTCTAACGCCCTGCAGGCAATTATATCGGGTGAGGTACCGCCGGAACGGGTAGGGGCGTTCCTGTTTGGAATGGGAGCCAAGGGGGAAACTACGGAAGAACTCACCGCCTTTGTAAAAGTGATGCGGAATGCGGCTGTACGGCCATACGTCGATACAGACGGCGCCGTTGATCTGTGTGGGACCGGCGGGGACAATTCCGGTACCTTCAATATTTCTACAGCTTCTATGTTTGTCGTGGCGGGTGCGGGAGTTCCGGTACTTAAACATGGCAACCGCAGTGTTTCAAGCAAATGCGGAAGTGCCGATGTACTGGAGGCACTGGGAGCCGTTGCCACCCTGCATAAAGAAGAAGTGGAGCAGGTGTATAACGAATGCCGTATGGCTTTCATGTTTGCCCCCCATTTTCATCCGGCCATGAAATATATAATGCCGGCACGCCGCGCGCTGGGAATCCGTACCTTTTTCAATATTCTGGGGCCTTTGCTCAATCCGGCGGGAGTTCGCCGGCAAATTGTCGGCACCTTCAATAAGGATGTGGCTCGCCAGATTATTCACATTTTGGCTAATCTCGATACGGAGTTTGCTTATGCGGTAAATGCACACGATGGCCTGGATGAGGTAAGTTTGTGCGCACAATCCGAAATTTATGAACTGACCAATAAAATGGTACAGGAATCCATCATTTTTGACCCCCGTTCCCTGAATTTCGAATGGGCTGAAATAGACGATCTGCAGGGCGGAGATGCGAATCATAATGCGGCTATCATCCGGGCTGTCCTGAACAACAAGTCGACCCCTGCCCAGCGGGATGTCATATTGTTAAATGCCACGTTTGGGATACGTGCCTCGGGTATGGTAGATCATCTTTCTGAAGCGAAGGAGCTGGCGGTAGAAAGTATTGACTCGGGTAAGGCTATCAGGGCCTTAAATGAATTTATTGAAGCTACGAACGATTTTAATACTGTAAAATAATAGTATGGCAACCATCCTGGAACAAATTGTTGAGCAGACAGCTATCGATCTGAAAAAGAGAAAGAGAAAAGCCAGCTTCAGAGACCTGGAATCGTTCGATCTCTATGAGCAGGAACGACGCTCTTTCTCCGGAGCATTACAGCGTAAGGGGGAGGTATCTATAATTGCAGAAATCAAAAAAGCTTCGCCATCGAAGGGAATCATCCGTCGTGATTTTGACCCCAAACGCATTGCAGGCCAATACAAACAGGGAGGGGCCGCGGCTATATCCGTACTGACAGATGAACCGGCTTTTCAGGGGAGCCTGGATTATCTTCGGATTGTCTCTTCTGAGGTTGACCTCCCTGTACTTCGCAAGGATTTTATTATCGATCCGTACCAGATTCAGGAAGCAAGGGCTTACGGGGCAGATGCCGTACTGTTGATCGCCACCATTACAGAAGGAAATCAGTTACAGGAGCTGCTTCATGCAGCAGAGGAGTTTGGCATGCAATGCCTGGTGGAGTGTTATGGTGAGGAGGATTTTAAACAGTTACATTTTGAAGATGTTGAGATCCTCGGAGTGAATAACCGGGATCTTAATACCTTCGAAGTTGACGTTCATCGGGGCATTGCCTTACTTCAGACTGCTCCAAATGGAACCGTGCTCGTTTCGGAGAGCGGCCTGAGCAGCGCTGAAGATTTGAAATTGCTTTATGATGAAGGAGTCCATTCCGCCCTGATTGGAGAGCATTTTATGCGTCAGCCGGATCCGGGAAAAGCGGTAAAGCAGATGCTTGACGATTTTAAAAAGCTAAAAAAAGAAGAAGTATAATTTATGCTATCAAAGAGTTAGAGGATGGTCAGCGGCGGTATGCATAATAGTAATAAATCGACTACAACCAGTTCATAGTAATGTTTGAAAAGAGTAATGATCGGATTGCAGTAAAAATTTGCGGTTTAACCTCACTGGAGGATGCCCGCTTTGCTTCCGGCGCCCTGGCAGATTATATAGGTTTCATCTTCTACGAAGACAGCCCGCGCTATATAGAACCGGCACAGGCAGGTGCCATCATCAACTGGATCGAGGGGCCGGAGTGCGTGGGTGTGTTTGTCAATCGGTCCATAGACGATGTGAATATGATTGCACGGCAGACAGGCCTGGACCTGGTACAGCTTCATGGAAACGAGTCGCCTGAGTACTGTAATCTGATTGAGTTTCCGGTGATCAAAGCTATTCACGTACCAGATGCCGCCACGAAGGAAGATCTTGAGAATATCGTCACCCCTTATCTGTCATTTGTAGACTATTTCCTCTTCGATACGAAGGTGGAAGGGAAGTGGGGTGGAACCGGACAGACTTTTGATTGGTCGTTGGTGGATGAGATAACACGCAACACCCCGTTCTTTTTATCTGGTGGACTAAATGCCGGTAATATCCGTTCAGCCTGTACAGAGATCCGCCCCTACGGAGTCGATCTTTCCAGCGGGCTGGAAAGCGAACCGGGCGTCAAAGACTTTGATAAAATTGAGGCTTTTATGAATGAGATGCGAGCATTGAACGAATTGAGTGAGAAGTGAAAGGTGAGAAGTGAAAAGCGGTGCGTAATCCGTGATGCATAATGCGTGACGGGTAAGGAGTAACGAGTGAATTTTGCAAACCAGAAAAGTAAAACAGTGAATAGAAATATGATCTGTGAGTATGGCACGATCAATCTCCCCTCCCTGGGAGGGGATTAAGGGGTGGGTCTGATAGGGCTTGATCTGGATTCAGAAACTTGATTTTCTCAGCACCCCTCTGTGTCTTCTTCGTGTAACTCTGTGCAACAGCCCGAACAGGGCAAAACATTTTTATGACTAAGCAACCAATGCTTGTTGAATATTTAGTAACGAATTAGAAATCAGCAATGAAATACAATCAACCCACAAAGGCCGGTTATTTCGGAAGCTTCGGGGGAAAGTTTGTACCCGAAATTTTAATCCCCGCGTTAGAAGAACTTGAGGAAGCATATCAGGAAGCCTGGAGCGATGACAGCTTTCGGGATGAGTACCGGCGCTTGCTGAAGGAATATGTAGGACGCCCTACAGAACTTACCTTCGCAAACCGTCTTACCGATCACTATGGCAGAGCCAAGATCTATCTGAAACGAGAAGATCTGTGTCATACCGGTGCGCATAAGATCAATAATGCCATCGGGCAAATACTGCTGGCCCGGCGGATGGGTAAAAAACGGATTATCGCCGAGACCGGAGCGGGGCAGCATGGAGTGGCCACGGCCACAGCCTGTGCAAAATTTGGAGTAGACTGTGTAGTCTATATGGGCGCCGAGGATATGGAGCGGCAGAGCCTGAATGTAGACCGTATGCGCTTGCTGGGAGCCGAAGTGCGTCCGGTGGAGAGTGGCTCCAAAACTCTCAAAGACGCCACCAATGAAGCCATTCGTGATTGGGTAACCAATGTTGAGGATACCTTCTACATCATCGGGTCCGTAGTTGGCCCTCATCCGTACCCTATGATGGTTCGCAACTTCCACCGGGTGATCGGGGAAGAGACCCGCCGTCAGCTTGAGGAGGCTGAGGGCAGGTTGCCAGATTATATGCTGGCCTGTGTTGGGGGCGGATCCAATGCTATCGGTTTTTTCTACCCCTTCATTGAAGAGGAGTCTGTACACATGATCGGGCTGGAGGCGGCCGGGCTTGGGGTGGATACAGACAAGACAGCCGCCACGCTGACAAATGGAACTCCGGGAGTACTTCATGGTTCACTCAGTTATCTTCTGCACAGTAGCGAGGGACAGATACAGCTGGCGCATTCCATCAGCGCGGGACTCGACTATCCAGGTATCGGGCCCGAGCACTCTCATCTGTTCGATACCGGGCGTGTTCAGTACAGAGCCATAACCGATGCCCAGGCCATGGAAGCTGTAAAGCTGGTGTCAAAGGAAGAAGGGATCATCCCGGCTCTCGAGTCTGCCCATGCCCTTGCCTGGCTTGAGCAATTGATGCCTCAGACCACCCCTGATGAAATTGTAGTGGTAAACTGCTCAGGCCGAGGAGACAAAGACATGACAACAATATCAAAACATTTATAAATTGAAATAGAACACGGACGAGGCGGATCTTGCGGATTCCAATAGATCAAAATTCGTGATTATTCGCATAATCTGTATGATCCGGGTTCTATAAAGTATGTGGAATGACTAAGACAGCACAACAGAACAGAATAGAAAAGCTTTTCAGGGAAAAAGATAAATCTTCCAAGGTCGTCAGCCTCTTTCTTACAGCCGGATATCCCGAACTGGATGCAACGGTAGATTTAATCCTGGGCATGGAAGCAAACGGCGCGGAACTCATCGAACTGGGTATACCGTTTAGCGATCCGCTGGCCGACGGGCCCACCATTCAGTATTCAAGCAATATAGCCATAGAGAACGGTATTACGATGGACCGCATCTTTAGCATGGTTGCACAGGTAAGAAAACAGTCTGAGATACCTCTGGTATTGATGGGATATGTGAATCCGGTGCTAAAGTATGGAACAGATAAATTTTGCAGGCGGGCGCAGGAGGCGGGTGTTGACGGGCTGATCATTCCCGATATTCCGGTTGAGGAGTCGGGCATCATAGAAGAGGCCGCCCGGAGTCATCAGTTACCTCTGATTTACCTGGTGGCGCCGAATACTTCGGACGAACGCATGAAGCTGATAGACAATAAATCAAATGGTTTTGTATACTGTGTGTCGGTAACGGGAGTAACAGGCGCCAGAGATGGCGATGAAGTGGCGCGTTCGGTAGACCGGTTCATACAGCGGGCCGGAAAGAACATTACCCGAAATCCCAGGATGATTGGCTTCGGTATTAAGTCATACGAAGATGCTCGCCGTATTGCCGCAGAAGCAGACGGGTTCATTGTGGGTAGCGCGTTGATTGATGTAATTCGAAGCAATTATCCCGATCCGGGATGGAAGGATGAGGTATTTGCTTTTGTTAAAAGCTTAAAGTATGGTACTTCTTAATCGTTAACCAACAGACAATATTCATGGAATCGCTTATTAAAACAGGTATCGCAGTTCTGGCAGGTTTATTCCTGTTCAGTTGCGAGGGAGACTATCGGCACAGTGCTGTAGGCGGGTTCGAAGAAGTCATAGTCATAATGGATTCAACGGAATGGAACAGCGAAACAGCTCAGGCTATTCGCGATAGTTATGGACGTACCATCGAGACGCTTCCCAATCCCGAGGCTCTTTTTGATTTACGTTTTCGGGATTTTAACTCCAATAAGCAGCTTGAGCAGCTGAAGCGGTTCAAAAATATTATTATTGCCGCTCCTGTCGACGATAGTTCAAACGTTGCCGGCTTTATACGGGCATTACTGAGCGACCAGGTAGAACAGAGCGTGCGTAATGGTGAAAGCTTCGCCTTTCCACTCGAAGACCATTGGTACAGGGATCAGTGGACGATGATACTGACTTCGACCAGTGACTCTGTTCTGGCTCAGAAGATAAGAAGCTCCCAAAAGACATTGATTTCAAACCTGATGGACAGAGAGTTGCAACGATGGACTTATGAAATATACGATAGAGGCGAACAAACAGAACTTTCAGATAGTCTGTGGGAAAACCACGGTTGGAAAATACGGGTTCAGCACGACTGGTTTAAAAATATCGATACCACATACGTTGAAGAGGGCAATACAAACCATTTCCTTACTATGCGGAGGCTTCTGCCTGATAACGATCGTCTGTTCTGGATTTGGTGGCAGGACAACGTAAACGATATCACTTTCTTAGATGATGAGTGGATCAACGCCAAGCGGGATTCCCTGATGAAAAAGTGGATACGGGGAACCAGGGATCAATCCTATGTTGCTACGGAGTACCGACG
>CALJMB010000201.1 GCA_937982515.1 uncultured Balneolaceae bacterium | reverse complement strand
CGCCTGATGGACCGCGCCGGCTGGAAGTAAGAGGAAGCACGTACCGATATCTGATCAGAAGTTTCTGTTACGCGATACGTGGTACGAAGTAGTATGCCGTACTGTGTATCGCGTAATATGAGTTCTATTTCACTATATAGGAATTGGAAGGACGGCGGACGGATGGACGGAGATCGTGGAAGTCGGCCCGGTATTGGTCATCCGCCCTCGGTCTTCTTCATAATGATGCCGACATTCTGAATTGGAATCCGTATAATTTTTATTTTACGGCTGCCTTATCTTTCTTCAATAACCGGGAGCGTGAAATTGACCGGCTCAGCAAGATGACGGGAATGATACCTGCCAAAACGATGGCCAGGGCTGCACCGGAAGATTCAGCCAGGCGCTCATCGCTAGCCAGGCGGTAGACCTGAACGGCCAGTGTGTCAAAATTAAAAGGCCGGACAATCAGCGTAGCAGGCAACTCTTTCATTACATCCAGGAACACGAGCATAAAAGCGGCAAACAGGCTGCCCGACATCATGGGCATGTGGATCTTGCGCAGGATGGAACCATAGCGGTAACCGAGCCCCCGGGCCGCTTCATCCATGTTAAATGTAATCTTGGCCAGGCTGGATTCTACCGTATTGTAAGCAACAGCCAGGAAACGCACCAGGTAGGCAAAGACAAGTGCCACAATAGTACCGCTGAGCAAGAGGCCTGATGAGATGCCGAATGCACTTCTGAGCCAGGCATCCAGGGTATTGTCGAACCAACCCAGGGGGATCAGTATGCCTACGGCTATAACCGAGCCGGGAATAGCGTAACCCATGGAGCCGATACGGGTAGAAATACGGGTGAGCGATGTGGGGTTTAACCGCCGGCTATAGGCCATAACCAAAGCGATAATAATGGCCAGGACGCCGGTAATACCGGCCAGAATTAAACTGTTCAATCCGTATTCAGCAAACCGGGTATCTACAGCCTGGCTGAAATTGGAGATCATCATTTCGATCAATAGTACAACAGGGATCAGAAATCCAAACAAGACAGGCAGGAAACAGGCCAGCCATCCCCCAAAGCGTTTACCGCCTGTGAGTTGATAGTCGGGCAGTTTTTTATAACGTGAAGTACCCGACTGCCGGAAATCTATTTTGTTGCGCGACCAGCGTTCCAACACAATAAGTACCAGAATGAACAGGAGCAGGAAGGCTGCAAGCTGGGCGGCGGCTGTGCGTTCACCGAGGCCAAACCAGGTGCGGTAGATGCCTGTGGTGAACGTCTGTACGCCAAAGTATTCTACCGTGCCGAAATCGTTTAGCGTTTCCATCAGCGCGAGCGACAATCCCGCAACAATAGAAGGGCGGGCCAGGGGAAGCGCTATCTTATAAAAACTCTGCCAGGCCGTGGCACCGAGTCCCCGGCTGGCCTCCAGCAGAGAAACAGACTGCTCCAGGAATGCAGCACGGGCAAGCAGATACACATAGGGATAAAAGACCAGCGACATAACGATGACAGCTCCGCCCAGGGATCGTATTTCCGGGAACCAATAGTCGCCTATTCCCCAGCCAAACAGATTTCGGAGCATGCTTTGAAAGGGACCGGCATAATCCAGAAAATCGGTGTATGTGTAGGCCATGATGTAAGCGGGCATGGCCATTGGCAGCAATAAACCCCATTCAAAAAAACGGTGACCGGGAATTTGATACATAGTAACCAGCCACGCTGTGCCCACTCCGATTACAAAAACGCCAAACCCGACGCCAATCATCAGCAGGAAAGAGTTTAAGACGTAGTCATCCAATACGGTAGATGCCAGATGAGCCCATATATCTCCCGCGGGTATGAAGATGTTGCTGGCAACGGTAAGAATGGGGGTGGAAATGAGTAATGCAATCAGAACAGTCATCACGCTCCAGCGGCCTGGTTTTACAGCCCGGATGCGCTTTGATGAGGATAAACGAAGACTGCCTGGAAATTGGAAAAGGTTTTTCAGCATTTACAAAACTATTAGCTCGGTGGCGGTGCAAAAGATCGGGGTTATATACCAAACAAACATAAATTTGTTATGAATAAAGGTGTAAATCTGTTTGCATGCCAACGGTATTAGCCTGAATTACGTGATTATCATGCAGATATAGGCAAAAGGCACTCTTGCCTCTGCCCGGGTAGACGAAATGAACGGGCTCATTTGCAATAAATACAAAAGCCGCTCTGGAAGAGCGGCTTTTGTGCTACTTAAATATATAAAGTAATTACCATCATACCTTGCCCGTATTTTTCATCTCCTGGATTTCCAGACGTATCTCTTGTGCCTTTTTTCTCATCTCCTGAAGGGTCTTGCGAGCGCGAGTACCGGCAGCTTTGTTGCCATTATTGTAAAATTTATTGATATCCGGCTCCAGCTGATCTAATAGATTTTTAATGTCGTCATATCGGCTCATTATGTACTCCGTTTAATTAATGTTAAATCTAAAGACAATAAAACGATGAATCGAGTTCTGTTCATCGAATGAATCGAATCTAGGTATATGCTTCTGTTCTGTCAAGTAAAAAAGGCTTTTTTAGTCAATTACGCGCATATTTCCCTGTTTCTCAGGGGAAAAGAGGCGAAGACAGACTGCTTTTTCTTCTTCAGGGGAACTATCTACCGGATAAGGCTGGTCTGCTTCAGTACGGGGATTTGATGGAATTCCCGGGCGGTTGTAAGCCTCAGGGGGTGGCCGTATTCATGAAACTCTTTTGGAATGTATCGCTTCGCAAAATCATCATCCAACGTATCCCATTGCATGGCGGCAGGTTTTTCTTCTTTGGTGAAGAGCTCATCAGAATCAGAACTGGAGAAGATAAATAACTCAGCCTGTTCCAGGCTATTCTGGAAGAGGCGGGCGAGATCGGGCAGCGGTACCGGTACGATTTGCTCCGTATCGGTATTTAATACCAGGCTGGAGAACAATAAGACGGATGGATAAGGCAGACGGTTAAAATAAGCCCGGTCGAGTGTCAGTTCTCCGTCTGAAAGCGTAATGAGCTTGCGCTGATAGCCGTTTATACCAACCGTAGAGACTCCCTGATCGGCAAACAGGGCAACCAGCCGGTGATTGAGGTCTTTAATACTGCGTATCCGGGCTTCATCCCGCATAACTCCGGTCTGAATAATCCGTTCGGTGTACTCACTGTCGCTGTGAATGACAATAGGCTGCACCCCCTGCTGCCGGGATAGAGACCGCGCAAAAGAAGTTAAAAACATTCCATTATCGAGATGATCATAGTCTAAAGCGGCGATGTATCGCATAGGTGTTTATAAAGCTGTAATTGCTAAATTAGTGTTCCTTTGAAGTGGATGAACGGAAACTGTAAGGCAGCAGGTCTGAGCTGTAATGTACAGACCGGGTGCGGTTGGCATGGAACAGATGCACCGGTTGACTGGGCATATGTTCAACAATCACCTGCCGGCAGGCGCCGCATGGGCTGCTGAATTCGCCGTAACGGGTATGGATATAAAGAGCGTTGAATGGCCTGGCTCCGTTAGAGACAGCCTTAGCCAGCGCCACTCTTTCCGCGCAGAGGCCCAGGCTCCATTCCGAGCACTCAATATTAACTCCGGTTACCATACCGCGTTCTGTTTTGAGGAGTGCGGAAACCGGAAAGTCTGAGTTTAGTGTGATTGCCCGGTCCAATAGTGATTCCAGAAGCTCAGCTTCTGTATGAGTATCATCGGGCAGGATAACCGATTCGAACATGACGTCATCCGGTAGTTCCTGCAGGGAGTGCAGGGAGAGATTATATTCGTTTTTCCAGAAACACAGGTTCTTTTCTTGTGGATGTTCCGTATAGAGCCTGGCAGGCTGTTCATTTTCGCTAAGGCAACTGAACACAGCCGCCTGTATTTCACTTATGGTAAGGGGAAACACCGGGTTTTCAATACGGACGCCGGGGAAAAAATGTCCCCGATCGCTTTCTGCCACGCACATGGCTCCGTTTCCGGAATAAGGTACGTAATTATACTTCCTGAGCTCGCGTAAATTCATTCGGTTATGATTGATGAAACAACAGCATCGGCAACACTTGCCCGTATTTCACTGATGTGTTTTCCGTATGAACGATAGGGATGTACCCGGTTGGTTAATATAATTATTGCCAGGTTTCGTTCCGGGTCGATCCACAGGCTGGTACCGGTAAAACCGGTATGGCCGTAGGCCGCGGGACTGGTTAAGGTACCGGCTGTACTGAATGTTTCGCTCTTTGTGTCAAAGCCCAGCGCCCGGGTACCACTGGGCGATTGGCGGGTGGTAAATGTTTTAACCACTTCCGGTTTCAGATATTGCCTGCCTGCATAAGAGCCCCCGTTCATTAACATTTGTGCGTATACGGAAAGATCGTACGCATTGGAGAAAAGGCCGGCATGGCCCGCTACCCCGTCTAGATAGTAGGCCCGTTCATCGTGTACTTCTGCCAGCATTAACTTATGCCGGTAAACGGTATCTCTCTCTGTGGGAGGGATGCGGTTACTGATCCAGGGCCCCACATTTGCAGGATTGTAGAAACTGGAGCTCATACCCAGCGGGTAGAACAATTGCCTTCTGACGTAGGTATCGAGCGGGAGCCCGGAAACTTCTTCTACAATCCGCCCCAGGAGAATGAACCCCAGGTCACTGTAAACATACTTCTCTCCCGGGTCGTTGAGAAGCGGTTCCTGTGCAATGGCTTCGAGAAGCGCCTCCCGCTCCGTTATTTTATCTACATAAACGCGGAAGGCAGGCAAACCGGAGTTATGCATCAGAAGATGGCGAATCGTGACCGACGACTTGGTATCTTTTTGAAATTCCGGAATATAGTCAGAGACTTTATCATCCAGGCTGATCTTGCCTTCACTTACCAGCTTCATGATGGAGGTAGTTGTAGCTGTAATTTTAGTCAGCGAGGCCAGATCATAAATGTCCGTAAAGCGGACGGGTTTCAGCTTGTCATAGGTATGATAGCCGTAAGCTTTGCTATAGGCGAGGACCCCGTCTTTAACCACGGCTACCGTTCCGCCCGGAAAGGTAGAATCAAATACGGCTTGGTTCATAATCTTGTCCACTTTGCGAAGTGAATCAAGCGACAAGCTTACTGTCTCCGGCTCATCGTAACGGATAGCTGTCTGGGGCAGAATTATACCATGCCCCCGCGCGTACATACCGGGTATGGTAATGGGCAGATGGCCGTCGATCTGTGAACCGCCGAACAAGGCGGGTACCGTATTGCGGACCTGGCCGTTATTTGCCGACCATGCCATTAACTGCACATCCGCTTCGGGAAAATCGCGCACGATGTAGGGATTGCCGAAAGCAATAAGTGCAGTCGGCGTGTCTGAGGGGAGGCTATCCAGGAAGCGAAGCTGATCAGGGGTGAGTTGCACCGATTGGCCGGAACGCACATAGATAAATGAGCCGATAATGATCAAGTCGGCTTTCCGGGCATCTTCCATGATTTTGTTTTTCTCTTTGTCGCTGCTTCTCTGGTCAAACACATGAAACATCACGTCGGGATGATACTCACGTATCTGCCTTCCAAAGTAGGTACCTGTAAGGCCCGATTTATCATCCGCGACCGATAACACCAGTACTTTTGGAAAATCTTTAGCCCGGATGGGGAGGATGTTGTTTTTATTCCGGACAAGCGTAAGAGATTTGCGGCTGATTTCATCAGCTATAAGCTGATTCTCCCGGGTGTTGACCAGAGAGCTTATTTTGGTAACGTCGATGTGGCGTTTATGGAACAACCCATGCTCTTTTTTCCATTTCAGCAGTTTACGAACCGAACGCTCAATTCTCTCTTCTGTGATGATGCCCTGGTCTACGGCTTTCCCGACTTCATCGATAGCCGTCATAACATCCGAACTCAGCAGCATCATATCGGCGCCCGCCTGCAGAGACCGGACCACGGCCTTTCCGGGAGAGTAGTGCGATGATATGCCGCTCATCTCTAACCCGTCTGTTACAACCATTCCATTAAAACCCAGAGAATCGATCAGGATACCGCTGAGGATCGACTTATCCATAGTGGCGGGTAAACCGGAATTTTGACTGATTTCGGGAAAAGCAATGTGCGCGGTCATCACACTCTTTATACCATTATTTATGGCTGTCCGGAAGGGTACGAGTTCGAGCGAATCCAGCCGGTCGTATTCAAATGTGATAACGGGCAGCGCCAGATGAGAATCGGTGGCGGTATCTCCATGCCCGGGGAAGTGTTTGGCAGTGGCTATGACATGCTCTGATTCAATTCCTTCGGCAAATCGTTTGCCGAAGGCCGCTACCAGCCCCGGATCTTCTGAAAATGAACGGACGTTGATTACAGGGTTATCGGGGTTATTATTTACGTCAAGTACAGGGGCAAAGATCTGGTTGACACCCAGCGCTTTGGCTTCTCTGGCGGTTATTTTCCCCACCCAGTAAGCGTAATCCGGATTGCCCGTGGCCGCGATGCCCATGGCCGGAGGGAACCGCGTGGCTCCACTTATGCGCATGGCAGCGCCGTACTCCATATCCTGGGTAATCCACAGCGGAATTTTGCTGATTTGCTGCAGTTTGTTATAAAGCATGGCCTGTCCATAGACAGTTCCTGTATTGAAAATCAGTCCTCCCAGGTTGAAGTTTTTTATTTTTGAGGATAATTCCCGGTACGATTTGCTGTCATCACTTTCATAATGGCCTGAGGCCCACACAAAGAAGAGCTGCCCGATTTTCTCCCGCAGGGACATTCCCTGCAGCATCTTCTCGATATGGACGGTATCGGCCATGGAATCGACAAGAAGCGGTTTCAGGGTATCGGCTGCCGTCTGGGTTGAGTCTGCCGTGGTATCGCTCACGTTTTTAAGTATACTTTCCTGTTCAATGCCTTCGCCGACGTTGACGGGCTCTTGGGTAACAGCCTCTTTGGACGAGGAGCATGTTTGAAACAGGATGAGACCGGCCGCTGATAAAAGGAATACCTTTAATAAAATGTGCTCTTCGAAGAAGGATTGTAGTTTGTACATTGATTGAAGCCGTCTTTAAAATTTTGTTACCGGATGGATACTGGCAATAATACGGATTCCATTTCATAGGTCGTAATAGAACTGCCCAGAGACCGAACACGAAAGACCGGGGACCGGATGGGTAACGGAGCCGGGACGCAATCCATCTTCCAAAATCCAAAGCATTCCCGTTAAAGCACGAGCGGACGTTCGCACTATGTGGAGCCCGAAAAACGAAATAACTTTGTGTTTTCGTAGCCTCCTGATAAACCATGCGAATTAGCTGCTGACGACACGCTCTGGCTTAAGCTGATGAAATCAAACATATTCTTATGACTTATTCCAGTAAACGTTGGGGAAAGATGCCTGGTATTTTCAGGAGTTAATTCTCCGGAAGCAGGGTCATGGTTGTATATGGATTTTCCGAGAAAAAGCTACTGTCCTGATATAAAAACTTATACTGCCCGTTAAGCCAGCTGTCCGTTTGATCTCCGTAGTACTGCGAAAGCGGGTTGCCCGATTGGCCTGTTGGCAGAATAGACAAGGTTTTACTCATATCCGAAAGATCAACGATACGGCGTATGGACGGGCCCAGTATCATCTCATAAGGATCATTCCAGAGATATTCACCGTTGTTAAGGCTCATATTATGGCCTTTTACAGGGTATGGCCCTTTACTAAGCAGATTGTTGACGATAAGTTTGAGTGCAGCCGGGGCGTCCGGAGCTTCGGCCGCATCTGCAAAAAGAGCGGGTTTCAGGGTAAGTGTGTGTAGCTGTTCCCAGCGCCATTCAAACGGTTCGCCTCCGAAATTATCATTGAGGAAAGCCAGTGCCTGCCGCATACTCTCCCTGATAATTTCATCTTCGGTTTCAGTGGCAGGGGTGCTGACATCATCGAAAAAAGTACTTCCGTCTTGCACAAATCTGAGAATGGCACGAATAGGCTGTGCATTAAACGCGACAAAGCTTTCATAAATATCCGGGCCCATTTCATCTTCGAATATATTTTTGGATAATGTTAAAAGGAATACATCCATGATCGAGGCGGCCGTTTCTGAAGTTTCGTACATATAGTCCCAGTTTTCGAGATAGGAGATCACCGTACTGAATTCCTGGCTTTCCGTTGCTTTAAGTACGGGGAGTATGAATGAGGTTATTTTTTGTGCAAAATCGGAATAGGAGTCGTTCTGCATCACCTGAAATATCGGAGCCGTCATAATTTCATTTTGTGACAGATACTGCCGGATGCGCTCATACCGGGAGTCGGACTCCCAGTAGACAGACAGGTAATAGGGGTAGTCGGGTGGAGCGATGGGGTTATTGGCATTGGCAACCCATCCCTTTTCAGGATTTACCTGGTGGGGGAGGTTTTCAAAGTCTATGTAGCCATTCCAATCCTGTTCGGACACCCATCCCTGGCGAAGGAGGATAGGGTTACCGGTACGTATAGGCACGTTAGCTGCCGTAAACCGGGCAATATTTCCATCTCTGTCGGCATAAATGATGTTCTGCCCGGGTACTTTAAACCGGCTTGACGCTTCCCGGAACTCTTCTATGGACCGGGCCCAATTCATACCCAGCAGCGCCTCAACCTCGTTGGAGGTTTCAAAGCCGGTCCATTGCATAGTGATGAGACGGCCATTTACCGATTTCTGATCCGGATATACATCCGAAATTACAGGCCCGTGCTTGGTAAGTCTGCGGGTGAAGGTGGTATCACTGGCTCCTCTGATTTTAATGACTTCCCGCTGAATGTCGAAGTTTTCGTAGACAGCTTCACCGGCGAGGGAATCCAGTACATACTGTCCGGAGTTGTCAGGATTCACCAGTTCCTCATAAAAATCGGTGTCATCCAGCATGATATTGGTCAGCGACCAGGCGAGATGGTCGTTTTGGCCCAGTACCAGAACAGGCGCTCCGGGCAGTGTAGCCCCGGAAAGGTTTCGTCCTCGCAGATTGAGGTGTACTTCGTACCACTTGCCGGGCATATTGAGCCCGAGGTGCGGATCTCCGGCAAGCAATGGGTAGTCCGTAGAGGTTCTGGAGGCATTGACAGCCCAGGCATTGCTGCCGGTGTGGCTGCCTTGCGTTCCTAAAAAGCTTCTCAACTCTTCGCTGCGCTTAAGCAGAGGAAGGAGCATTTCTGAGTAACCCGGGTTCAGGCTGTCCGGTTCAGAATCGGCCTTCACCCATAATTTGTTTTCCGGAAACAACTCTCTGATTTGGTTGGTTGGAAGGATTTGGTGCAAAAATGTATAATTGAGTTCCGTTTTCCAGGCTATATTGAGCTCCCATGCCATCAGGCGGGCGAGAGCAAGAGAATGGGTTACCGACCAGGGAATAGGATCCATGCCTACCAGTGAGAATTCTACCGGCAGAGCCCGTGGATGTGCCTCTGTATAGGCATTAACCCCGTCTGCGTAAGCCTGCAGTATGTACCGGGCATCATCGGAAAGCCCGGCTTCCAGCTTTTTAGCGATCCTCCAAAAGCCAATAGTTCTCTGGAGCTGATCGTAGGGCAGGGCATCTTTACCAAGGAATTCAGCCAGGCGTCCTTCTGCAGCCATTTGGGTCAGCGTCATCTGCCACAAACGGTCCTGAGCATGTACATAGCCAATGGTATGGTACAGATCGTATTCGCTGGCGGCATAGATATGGGGTACACCGTACGTATCCCAGTGGACGTCTACTTTGTTTTGCAGTTTCGGGAGGGTGAGGGTTGTGTGGTAGTCAGGCAGCGGTATGTAGAAGGTCCAGTAAAAAGCCAGGCCTGCCAGTCCGATGAGGAGGATTGCTACAAATAAAATAATTTTTATGACGCTTTTCATCTATGCCCAATCTTATGTTTGATAAATATATTGCCTGAAAGTACAAAACCCGAAGGTGAGCCGATATTATATCGGTATTGAAAAAAACACTTAAAATCAATACGCTCCAGGTGAATAACATAAACTGTTTTTTAAAACGGCATTTTTAATACGCTGTTCCACTGTATACCAAATAGAATGCCAAATCGGTTGGCATAAAGCGTGCCCCTGTCTGCCGCCAGAGCGAAGCTAAGGGAGAAGTGATCGGTTCCGGGAAGCCGGTGCAGGAAGGCCAGATAGAAAGAGTATTGATCCGCTCTGCGCTGCTGCAGGTCCAGCTCTTCCGGAGAAATTATCCGCCCGTTGACGCCGTAGTTCCTGCTGTAGGTGGCCAACAGCTTGTAGGACAGGTCGGGGGAGAGGTGGCCCGCCATGCCCGTGTGATGGGCCACGATCATGTTGTTTGTTATACGGCCCGTCTCCGGGTTATAGGTAAACAGGGGCGTGCCTATGGTGCGCCCGTAGCTGGCCCACCCGCTGCGGTAGATGCCGTGGTTGTAGTAATTGGCCCGGCCGATGGCCTGGAAATTCCGGGCATCCTGCTGTTTGGTATTGATGTGTTCGTAGGTAAGGGCGCCGATCAGCCGGCCGGGGTCTCCGTGGGTGAAGTTAAAGCCCCAGACCCCGTCCCACGGGCTGCGGAACCGCCGGGATACCCCGTCTTCCAGGTAGAAAAGGCGTGTGGCGGAAGCAGACCAATTTCCAAAATCGTAAGCGGCGGCAAACTCGTAGGCGGCGATGGAGTTGCCTATAACGTTGGTTACTTCACCCCGCGGCACATTGCTGTCTTCGCCGGCCCCTCTGCTCAGTACCACCCTCAGGTAGTCGGAAAAGCTTTTAGGCAGCTGTCCGTAGTCCGGATGCAGGCCTCCCCATACGGCGTTATGCACGATGCCTCCGGTGCCTGAAAACCGCCCGAGGTTGAGGCGCAGGTAGAGATACTTCTGGTGCAGGTACGGAGCTTCTACGTACCGTTCTCCGGTAAACCGGCGGTGGGCAAACATGCCCTTGTACTGCAGAACGCCACCGGTCAAAGGCACATTTAAAAAATCTGGGGTAGAAATGCTGATGCCGGGAACCGGTACAGCGTTTCGGCTCACCATCATAGCCCCGGAGGAGAGCGCGTGATTGTTCAGCCCGACAGGCTGGGTAAACCGGCCGGCGGAAAGACGGTATCCGCCCGCTTCGGCCTTCAGGAAAAGCCGGCTGAAATGCAGAGCGTTGTCCACCGACAAGCGCCCCACCAGATGGCCACCTGCATCTACAGACAACACTCCATCATCATACAGGCCGGCATTAAAGCCCAGCTCATTAATCCAGTTGGTGCCTGCCGGATCGGCGCTGCCGTCGCGGTTGGCGTGGAACCAGAAGGGCAGGCTGCTTTCTGTACTTCCAAGCAGAGTAGTCGTGGCTTGCAGAGACAGGGTGCGCGGTTGTGCATGAACCCCGTTTTTAATTCCGGCAAAGAAGAGGATCGTTGCCAGGATGAGAAGAGTAGCGAAGATCGGGCGGATGGTAATATTGTACAATGCGATATAGATTTTAGATATATTATCAGAAGATGGACAGAAGCAGGTGTCAGGACGTGTGGGCAATTAATGCGTGGCGTGTCTTTTGGGTTGATCCGTCGGAGACGCATCTCCGCGTTACAGGCCATGCGCTCTGCGAATCATTCACCCACACATCCATATTCATAGGCTAATGGCCAACACGCCCGGGCAGTTAGAGAGTGCGGGAAGATAGAGAAATATGGAATGAGGGAAAAGGGAGCGGGAAATTGGTGAGTAACAGGCAGGAGTAAAAGGTACTTCCTTCTGCAATCTGCTTTTACATTTTTTAAAAATTATCCTGGAACATTACGTAATGCTTACTATTATGAATGGATAAGCAAATGCATACATATTATTTGTTGTTGATTTATAAAAAATAAATCGGGAACTTTACAGTTATATAAAATTTTTGCATAGACTGGTTCTTGTATTTCAGGGTACTTTAAATAAATTCACTTCATTGTTAGAAAGACTTAATTTCACATTCTATAGGGAATTGACTAATATTAAAGTCCCTTTTAACTAGGTTGGTTTAAATAATTTTTTCGGGGAGCAAGATTTATGGAGATTGCGGGTCAACTATCTGATTTTAAACCTTTCGTTGTCGGTGCCTTTTCTTTGGTTGTGACGTATATCGTTTTGCCTGTGATTATACGTATATCCCATCAGAAACATCTGTTTGACAGCCCCACCGGATTTCGGAAAATTCATAAACAGGCGACGCCTAACCTGGGCGGCGTGGGAATATTCGCGGCCTTCATGATCACGTTCTCTGTATCAGGCTATGCAACAGAGCCGTGGGTACCCTACCTGATGGGCGGGTTGATCATTCTGTTTTTTTCCGGTATCAAGGATGATATTCTGGTCATTTCACCCTTCAAGAAATTAATATTGCAGTGCCTGGCTGTAGCAGCTATTATCTTCGGGGGTGATCTGGTTATCACCAATCTGGGAGGGGTATTTGGATATCATGAAATTCCGTACCCGGCAGGCGCCGCGCTTACCTTCTTTACCATGGTTGTAGTTATCAATTCCTACAACCTGATAGATGGCATAGACGGCCTGGCCGGTGGCATAGGGGTAATCGCTTCCCTTTCGATGGGCGCCTGGTTCTGGTGGGTTGGCATTATACCGGAAGCGGTAGCCGCTTTTGTACTGGCTGGTTCCCTGCTGGCATTCCTCTGGTATAATTTTGAACCGGCTTCTATTTTCATGGGTGATACGGGCTCGCAGGTGGTAGGTTTTCTGCTGGCATTTCTGGCGGTTTCTTTTGTCAGCCAGGGAGTGGCCTCGACGGTGGCTGTACCATTTCAGCCTGCTATACCCGTACTGATATTATCCGTGCTGGTTGTACCTCTCTACGATACACTCCGTGTGTTTATCATGCGCGTAACACAGGGCCGGTCGCCATTCAGACCAGACCGGCTGCATGTGCATCATCAACTGCTTGACCTGGGCCTTTCTCACAAATCTACTTGTTACATCATCTATGCCTTTAATGTGGCTATTATTGGCATGACCTTGTTGCTGGCCCCTTACCTGAGTATAAACATGCTACTGGGATTCGTACTGCTTACCGCTGTGGTTGTCTTCCCTACACTGAGAATCAAACGAAGGCTGCTCCTGAAAGCTGGTATCAAACTGCCTTCTGCCCGCCGCATTCACATCCTCGAGCGGAAGTATGGTATTTCTTCTCCTGCCGCCCGCAGAAGGCTTAACGGAAATAGCCACGGCACGAAAGAATACGGCGAGATAGCGGTGTAGCAGAACGGTTGACTGAGATTCAGTGACCGTATTCATATATTAATTTCCTATCAACCTTTGACTTTGAATCTGAAAATCGTCAACACTCTGATAGCTATTCACTGATCATTGCCTTTCCTCCCTTGTATCTCACAGTCGGATGGTTTACTTTTTGGAAAAATACAGACTGATCTATGGACACATTTCTGCAATCCCTGTTTACAGAAGCACTTGAGGCACAGAAACCCGGGCGACTGATTCGGGAAATAATAGATGAAAAGCACCTCCGGATAGAAGGACAAACATTCCCTCTGGATGAGAATACTCCCGTCTACCTGATTGCTACGGGCAAGGCATCGCTGGAGATGAGCGAGGCTGTCCGGCAGCAGCTGCCGGGTAAACTTGCCGGAGGACTGGTGGTGACTTATCTTGTAGACAGCCGGTTTGATGAAGACAATGTGCACTTCTATCAGGGTTCACATCCGGTACCCGATGAACACAGCCTGGAGGCAGGCCGGGCATTAAAAGAGTTCGTTGCAGGCATACCGGAGGGAAGCCGGGTTATCAACTGTCTGTCCGGCGGCACCTCTTCGCTGGTATGTTTACCTGCCGGCGAGATACCGATTGATGAGCTGAGTAGGGTGTACGAGCAGCTGAATAACTGCGGAGCTACCATAGGAGAAATCAATACCGTACGGAAACACCTGTCAGCGATCAAGGGGGGACAGTTGCTAAGATATTTCCATCCTGACATTACACTTTTCGACCTTATCATTTCGGATGTGCCCGGCGATGATCCGGCCACCATAGGCAGCGGCCCCACCACGCCGGATGCCACTACTTATGCAGATGCCCGAAATATTTTTATGAAGTACAAGATATGGGAGAAGCTTTCCTCTTCCGTACGGAGCCACATAGAAAAAGGAGTGCGAGGGGAGGTGCCGGAAACTCTTAAGCCTGGAGAAGACCCGCTTGCCGTTCATCATACGTTTGTTATAAGTTCAGCCCGGAAACTGGCTGACGGGGTAGCGGAACTGGCCGGGAAGGCAGGCTACCAGGCACTGGTTGCAAAGGAAGCTTATAACCGGGATGTAGCCGAAGTAGCCTCCATGATAGCCCGGGAGGCTCTCAATGTGAGCAGGGGAGAAGCGGCGGTGCGTCCGCCGGCAGCAGTTATTTACTACGGGGAAAGTACGGTTAATGTTACCGGCAGCGGTAAGGGCGGAAGGAACCAGGAGCTGGCCCTGCGGGGTGCCCTGGAAATAGAAGGCTATGAGGATATCACCTGGCTGAGTGCCGGCACCGATGGTATTGACGGCCCTACGGATGCCGCAGGCGCCATCGTAGATGGAACCACTATTCGTAAGGCCCGGGAGCAGGGGCTGGATGCAGAGGATTATCTGAACTGTAACGATGCCTATCACTTCCACGAAAAGGCCGGAACCCTGTTGCGAACCGGCCCTACCGGAAATAACCTGATGGATCTGCAGATCGTGTTGATTGAGTCGTGAGTTTGTGGTCTTGAGGTGAGAAGTGAAAGGTGAACGGTGAAAGACTGTCTGCCCAGTTGACCCCTAAATTCCCTGAGGGGGACTTGTTGGGCTGGTTGCCTTTAAAGGGAAGAAGATGTAGTACATCCACCAGCTGGCAGATATGTTGCATCTGAATGTGTTTATGTTTGCTGAGCCAGCACATTCCAAAGTCCCCTTTAGGGGCCGGAAGGGGCACGAGCAGACGCTCGCGCCGTATGAACCCGCTGTCTGTCTGCCACCACCTCTCCGGTCTCCATTTTTTCTGCTCAATTATTATCTTATTTTAAAGACTATTTTTCGTGCAAACACGTACTGGTGAACAGAAAGATATAACCTGTTAACGCGGCATATTAATAACAATCTATGATTTGGCAAGAACCTCTGTTTTTATGGCTGCTTCTGCTTATTCCTGTTCTGATTACCGGGCTTTGGTGGTATCGGAAACAGATAAGAAAGGAACGTGCCCGCTTTTTCAGTGACGAATTGTTTCAAAAGCTGAGACGGGGGTATTGGCCGCTGGGAAGCAGCCTGCAACAGTACAGCCTGTATGCAGGGCTGTTTTTTCTGGCCATCGCTATTGCCGGCCCTAAAGTGGGAACCGAAGTACGGGAGGTAAAACGCCAGGGAGTTGACTTGTTGATTGCCCTGGATCTGTCTGCCAGTATGAATGCAGAAGACGTAAAGCCCAGCCGTCTGGAAAAGGCCAAATACGAAATCAACCGGCTCATAGATCGTTTGAAAGGAGACCGGGTAGGACTTGTCATTTTTACCGGCGATGCTTACCTGCAGGCTCCGATGACGCTGGACTATTCCGCCCTCCGGCTGTTTCTCAATATTGCGTCTACTGATCAGATGCCGACTTCAACCACCGATTTCAGTGCTGCCATGAATATGGCACTGGAAGCGTTTGATTCTGTAAATAAAGGAGGGGAAGAAGGCTCTTCCGGTGCGGCAAGAGTTATGCTTATCATCTCCGACGGCGAAGATCATGCAGGGGCCTATGACGAGGAACTCGATGCACTCATAGACCATAACATTTCGATCTATACTCTGGGTATCGGTTCAAGGTCTGGCGGGATTATTCCGGTGTACAACCCACAGACAGGCGAGCTGATCGGGCATAAGCGCGATAGGAACGGCCAGATCGTTACCACCAAGCTGCAGCCCGATGTACTTCAGTCTATCGCCGATGAGGGCAATGGAAGTTACTACGAAATCCAAAGAGGGAGCGACGGTATCGACTCGTTCCTGGCCCGGATCGGTGAGTTACAGCAGGGAGAATTCTCCAGCCAGGAGTACGCCGACTTTAAGAATCAGTTTCAGTGGATGGCCCTGGCCGGCCTGATTTTCTTGGTATGTTCACTGGTTATATCCAACTTTAAATATTGACTCAATCTCTCAATCTCTCAACAACACAGATGATCAAGCTTTTTATTACAGATCTTGACGGCTGTCTGACGAAGCCATTTCATTCACCCGACTGGGACCTTCTGTCGGAGATCAGAGCTCTGAACAAACAGAGTAAATCCAATGAATTTGTACCGCCACTCAGCATCTGCTCAGGCCGGCCCCTGCCATATGTTGAGGCAGTAGCGCAGTGGCTGGATGTAGATATTCCCGTCGTTTTTGAAAGCGCCGGCGTGTATCTGCTGTCAACTAATGCGCCTTTTTTCGCCGCAGTGTTCGACGAGGAAGCGGAGCAGGAAGTACAAGACCTTAAGGCGTGGCTTCAGTCTGAGGTCATTCCCCGCCAGGAGGGGATGGTGCTGGAGTTTACCAAACGGATGGATGCCGGTCTTATTCATACAGAAAAAGCCGTGATTGATGATGTCTATCCTTTCGTTAATGAATATGTGGAGGAGCACTATCCGCTCTTTGAGGTTCACAAAACAGACGTATCCATCAACATCATATTAAAAGAAAATAATAAGGAAAGAGGCATACAGATGCTTTGTGACCGCCTTGAGGTGGATCCTTCCGAAGTGGCTTATATCGGTGATAGCAGTGGCGACATTCCCGGCCTGAAATTGGTAGGTTATCCCTTTGCTCCTTCTAACGCGGCGGATTCTGTAAAGGAAGTGGCTGAAGTGATTGATCTTCCTGAAACCGAAGCGGTGTTGGAAGTCTACAACAGGATTATTCGGATGAATGAACAAAAACGGGCCGCGGGCGGAATCGGCTAAGTCTCAGAATGGATTTGCTACAGATACACACAGATCTGACAGCTTGGTTATAGAAGGTAGGGTCAGCCTCGAATATTCTACATCAATCTTATCTGTCTGTGTAAATCTGTGGCTATTTTCTGATTTCAGCGTCTATGATGACTCATTGCGGTTCTCCCGCTTCCGCAGTAACTCAAAGTACTGTTCAATCAGATTCTGGTAATCCTGGCTGAATCGTGTATAATTAGGATCGTTAAGCATTTTTCTGACCTTTTTTTCCAGCTCTTCCAGAGTGACGTCCGGCGGGGCGCTACGCGGGCTGTCCCGGGCCGGGGTTGCTTCGCGTTCGTCATCTTTGCCTCTTTCATTTAAGGCCTGTTCTGCATTGAGCATACGGGAAAGGATGTTCTGCTGCCGTTTTACGAGCAGGTGGTCAGTCTGTCCGCCCCGCAGGTCGTTGATGGTTTTCTCCATCTCTTCAGAGATCCGCTCCAGTTCGCTCAGCACCTGGTCGCCTGATTCCAGCCCTCCGTTTTCCTGGAGCTCCCGAAGTTGTCTTCGAATCTCATTCTGCTGGCGGGCCAGCTGATTCAACCGCTCAACCTGGCTGTTGCTCAGGCGGTCGCCCTGGATGTCGTTAATCAGTTTTTGGATCTGCTCGTTCATCATCTGCTGTTGTCCCGACATCTGCTGCAGCTGTTCCATAAATTGCTGCATACTCATTCCACCGCCGGCACTCTGTTGCTGATTATGCAGCTGTTCAAGGAGGGTTGCAATCATTGTAGAGAGTTCATTGATCCCCCCCAGTGCCTGACGTCCCGCAAATGCAGACTTAGACCGGTTACGCTCTGCCATCATTTCTACAGATGAAGTTAACTGCTTTTGAATGATCATTTTCTTTTCATTGATCGTATTGGAAAAACGCGGGATCTCTGTAGAAACCCGAAACAGAGAATCGGCAAGCTGGGTGAATTGACCGGCAATGGATTGTTGAATCCGGGCTTTCTCTACGAAAGCCTGGCTACGGTTGTTTAAATGCTCTGTCTCCTTCGTAAGCTCTTCCTGGTTGTGAGATAAAGTAATAAGCGAATAGAGAATGTACTGCAGGGCGGATACATTTACCTGATTACGCTGTTGACTGAGCTGCTGCCTGGCATTGCGCATCTGTTGTGCCATTTGCCGGAACTGATTCTGAATCTGTTGCTGTTGATTCCGGATCTCTTCAGACTGGCCGGAACCGCCGGTTTCCTGTTCCATCTGCCGGATGTTTTCTTCCAGTTGGCGGTCAACATCCTGTAGTTGCCGCTTGCTTTCTTCCTGCAACCTCTGGATGTTTTCCCGACTGCGCTCAGGTGAACGTTCAGAAAGACTGTCCAGTTCTTCCGAGAGGTTTCTGGTATCTTTTCTGACGGCTTTTTGTTGTTCAAGTTTACTTCGGGAGGAATCGTTGCTTTCTGACAGTTCTTTTTCCTGCCTGGCCAGCTCTTCCAGAGCCATAGCCATTTTTTCCAGGTCGCTGTTAAGCTTAAGCGTCTTAAAGAGCTCGATGGTTCGTTCTATACGTTCCTGATACTGTTTTTCATTAAACTCAAAATTCTCCATAGCCTGCCGCAGCTGCTGCTGATTCATACTGCTGAGAGCATTTTGGAGTTCTTCCAGAGCTTTGAGCAGTTCCGGATCATCGATCTCCTTCATCAGTTTTTGTAGTTCATGATACGCCCGGAGCGTTTCGCCAGATAAAAGATTGTTTTCTTTCAGCTCATTACGGATTTCTTCGAATTTTTGGTTTAGCTCCTCTACTTTCTCATCAAGCTGCTGCTGCCGCTCTTTTATAGATTCCAGTGATTGTTGCTGGCTCCAATCTCCCTGCGGATTTTCCCTGAGCTGTTCTTTAAAACGCTCATAGCTTTCCCTGATTTCTTTTTGGGAATGAGATACCTCGTCCAGTGACTCTCTGACATCGGTTTCCCTGTTTTCCATCTGGTCCAGGAATTCGGTAAGCGATGGGAAGGTTATCGTGAGGCTTTGTGAACGGGCGGATTGGGGCCCTTTGTAGCCGTTGTTATCGGTTACTTCCACCTGGTACGTTATAACATCGCGTGGACGGGGGGTTAAATTTTTCAGGTCCCATTCGTACTGTTCTTGCTCGCCTGGCTGTGGCGTATGCAAACGTATGGAGCCCTTTTCAGGGTTGTCTGAGAAGGCACGCCGCAACTCATACCGCAGACGTGCGGAAGTCAGTCCGAAATCGTCCGAGGCTTCATATAAAAGCTCAAGGTTACGCGGCTCTTTCATCTCTATATTAGAGTCGGGCTGTATAATTTGTACAAACGGAGCCTCGTCAGGAACCGGGGTGAGTATGAATTCAAACAGATTTTTGTTGGTGAGGCCGGATGTATCCCGCATTGCAAAGGAGAGCGTATCTTCATTTGTGGCCTTCAGGGAATAGGTGAACCGGTTGCCTGGCTCTGGGTTCAGGTCTATAGTGTCGGCCGGCGACCGGCGGATAAGTACGAGCTCAGACAGCGGTTTGTTGAACGTGCCGCTTAGAATCAGCTCCGAACCCTGGTAAGCTTTGATCTGGGAAAACGGATAGGAATGGGAGGTGGAATCCAATCGGGTGTAAACGGGAGGCACTGCCAGCACGTTCAGGGACTCAAATCGCGGACGGAGTTGTACTTCAGCTGTATAGAGGGGGCTTTGAAAGCCGCCCATTGTAATATAATAGCTGCCATTCGTATTCAGGGTAATGGGATTGAAGCGTACGGTGTCCTGATTGATCAGAGAAACCGGACGTGTACGATATTCTTCCTCTACATCGGTTTTGAATGCCAGGGATATATCTTCAGGGCGCTCTCCCGAGAAAATAATTTGAGGTATGAGTTCACTACCCTGTTCTACAGTAACGTTGCCCGGTTTTACGGTATAGGAATAGGGATTGGGAGCCTCGTAGTTATTCCAGGCGTGAAGCGTACGCCAGGCGGCGCCGGGCAATAAGAAGGTAATGCCCAGCAGGCTGAACAGCGTAAGCGCCAGGAACACCGTGCAAGCTCTTGCTCTCTTGTGCTCTTTCCGGCTTCTGAGAAATATTTTCAGCTTCCGGGAAAGGTCCTTCTCATCAAGTGTCCTGAGGTTCTGGGAGAGGGCGGCATTGTAGAGTTTAAGCTTTGAATCCCTCTGGTGCCGTGCCAGGTCAAAAACATTTCTGAGAGACGGCAAAGAAGCGAAGCGGGAAAAATTCAGATAGAACTGTTCAAAATCATTCCGGTGGGTATTGCTGATGTGACGAATAGCAGGCAGGACGGCCACAACTCCTGTAAGCCCCAGAAACGTAAGCTTAAAAACCGAACTGAGCCAGGCATATTGTTCAACAACTGCCAGCAGAGAAAAGCCGGCCATAATAATTCCCAAACAGAGCGAAAGAGTGGCAAGAATATCGTTACGCCTGCCTCTGTTAAAGGCCTTTCGTGTTATGGCAATGAGCCGGGAAATGTGCAACTCATCCGGCCCGCCGTTGAGTTTGGGTTTCACAGTCGTTCACTCTGTTATCGGGTGATTTGTATAATGGTTGTGGAAATCAGCGCGGCTGTAGAGACGATAGCAGACAACAGACTAACCCTCTCCTGGGGAGACATACGTTGCCCCGGAGTTTTTTCCGGTACCACTATGGTAGCACCCGGACGAACTTCCGGGTAATCTTTTAAGAATAAGAATGTCTTTGTGCGATCTACATCGCCGTTGGCGTAGACAATATACGCCTGATTTTTCTTGGCAAGTTCATTGAAGCCGCCTGCGGAGGTAATATAATCTTTATATGATCTACCTTCTTCATAACGAACGCTGGTAGGGTAGAACACTCCTCCTTTTACAAGAACAGTCTGCAATTGTTTCGGCACAACAAGCGAGTCGCCCTCCTGCAGATACAAATCGAATTTCGAGCCTGGAGCGTTTACAATCTTTTCCAGTTCTATACCTATTTTACTTAAAGTAATTCCGGGCTGCGCAAGCTGCCCATTAGCCGTATCCAGTTCTACGAGTCCGGTGGGGTTTTCCAGTGTGGCGTTGCCCGCCTGGCTCAGGTCTGTATGCCTGCGGTAGAGGGTAGCGCCCCGGAGGTACGAATCGCTGGTCAGGCCTCCGGCGCGGGCAATGATATCGGAGATACGCTCCGATTTATCCATGAGTGTGTAAGAACCGGGATACTGAACTTCGCCTGACACGTAGACGTCTTTCTGAGTTTCGAAGTTGGGCGTCGTCCGGACAAACACTTTGTCGAACGGTTTCAGCACAAAGTTGGATTCCTCTTCATCTAGTTCGAGCGACTGATCAACACTGAAATCAAATATTTTGGCAATTTGTGAAGAAGGTATCTCTTCTCCTTCCTCCGAGACTTCACTCATTCGCCGGGCAACTTCTATTCGGTAAGGAGCCGCCTCCCGCCGGAATCCGCCCGCCTGAAATATGAGGTCTTCAAGGGTCATATCGTGGATAAAAGGAATCCGCCCCTCGTTAAGCACAGCTCCCTCGATTTCCACATGATAATCTTCCCTGAGATCGAAGATGGAAGAGATCTGTATGATGTCGTCCTTCTTAAGGGAAATGTCATACAGGCCGGGGTTATTGACGACCTGCCGCACATCAAAAGCTATGGATTGTATGGTGAAATCATCATTGGTGCGGTATATGATTCCCCTGTTCATAAACGCATCCCCCTTAAGCCCGTCGGCCTGCTGAATCAGGGCGTGCAGGGTGGGCGACTCTTCCAGTTCGTAATTACCGGGACGGTATACCGCCCCCTGAATTGTAACTCTGTTGGCAAAACGGTCCAGGATAGACCCTACCATTACCTGGTCTCCGTTACGGACGTTATAGGTGTCGTAGTTTTTTTTATCTACCGTACTGATCATTTTTTCCCGGCCGGTATTCCCGATAATATTCACTTTTGCCTTGTAAGCATCGCCTGTAAAACCACCGGAAAATGCAATCAGTTCAGACAAGGTTTCATCTTCTTTCAATTCATAAATGGCCGGCCGCTTTACTTCGCCGCTGATCTCCACCCGGTGCAGGTAGGGATCTATTTTTATGATATCCTGGTCTTTAAGCCGGATATTGTTCGTTTGCCGGCCTTTGATCAGAAAATCGTACAGATCCAGGGTTGTGGCCAGGGAGTCGCCTCTGATTACCTTGATCTCCCGGAATGTGCCGTCTACCGTAGGCCCTCCGGATGCGAGCAGTCCGTTAAAAACTGTGGCGAGTGAGGGCAGGGTGTACGTTCCCGGGTTGGAAGCTTCGCCCAGAACGGTAACTTTAATACTCCTGATCTGCCCCAGTGATACTTGCATAAAAGTATCCCGCTGTCCTTTAGATTCCTGCAATCCCGAGTAGATACTACTCAGTTTGTCTCTCAGCCGCTGTCTGGCTTCATCGATGGTTAATCCGTTAAGAAAGACAGGCCCCACATTTTCAATGACGACTGAACCGTCCGGAGAAATTTCCAGCAGATAGGTATTTTCGGCCGCTCCCCAGATATCAACGATAACCTGATCGCCCGGGCCAAGTTGATAATTTACAGGCGTGGGGATATTGAGAAAGGGTTCAAAACCGGAGGACTTGCCGGTAAAGAGTCCGAAGCCGAAGATCTTTCTTTTTAACATTTGTTCTCTTAGCCGGATGGAGTCCTGTTCGGCCATAAAGCCGGCGAATTCTGCATGGAAACCGGCAGGCATATCTGTGGCCGTATCCGCAGATGACGCAGGGGCGCCCAATTGGTTCTGTATTGAATCGCCAACAAGAGGATTGCTTCTAAGGCGGCTGACACTCTGGATGCCTCCCAGGGAAGAGTCTTGCAGCAGCGAGCTTTCGTTGATTCTTCGCTGAAGCTTAATTACTTCGGAACGGGGCATGCCCTGGGCAACAGCCAACTCTGCGAACTGGGTCATGGTAATACCCCGGCTTTCAATTTCACGTGCAATTCGTTGGATCTGCTGATCGCTGAGCTGATCAACTTTTATAGCGCTGAAATCGATGTTTTGAATGTTCTGTGCAGATGCTATGACGGTTAACCCCAAAAAGAAGACCAGTAGAAAGCCCTGTATCAGTCGCATTGATAATCGAATAAATTTGTTGCGTTATATGGATCGGAAACAGATGCTAAAATAAATAAAATGGCTAACAAAACGATACTTTAATGTAATTAAATTTCATGCAGCGAAAGCCTGGCGGTAACAGTGTATCTGCCGTCTTTTCTGCCGATCCGGATAATTTCTTCCTGTGCATCGTGTTCAAGGAACAGATTCCACTGGTTATCTGCGGCCTGTTCGAGAAAATCTTTCTTTTCCGCCAGGGTCTGCACCGGGTACATATCGTAGCCCATCACCCAGGGCAACGGCAGATGAACATGAGTGGGTATAAGATCGCCCCCGAAAACCACTGTTTTCCCGTCTGCCTGAATAACGGGCAGTTGCTGGCCAATTGTATGGCCGTTTACCGGTAGGGAAGACAGACCTTCTTCGTAGGTATGCCTATCATCTACCAGGTTCAGTCGGCCGGAGCTGCCTATGGGCTCGATGTTTTCTTTTAGAAAGCTGGCTTTCTCACGCGCGTTGGGGTTGGTTGCATTCTCCCAGTGTTTGCGGGTTACATGGTAAATGGCATTGGGAAAGGTATGCTGCAGCGCGCCCGACTCATCCAGGTAAGTTGTGCCTCCGCAGTGATCGAAATGGAGATGGGTGAAGATGATATCGGTAACATCTTCCGGTTCAAAGCCATGTTGTTTAAGGGAATCTCTCAGGTTGCTATGGTCGTAGTCTATCTGATAAATACGTTCGAACTTCTCATTAAACTTGGTACCGGCACCGTTGTCGATCAGATATACTTTTCCGGTTGCTTGTGAGGTGATAAGCAGACAGCGCATTGCCATAGGGATGCAGTTTTTGTCATCGGCCTCGATCTGCCGGGACCACAACGTCTTCGGCACCACCCCGAACATAGCGCCGCCATCCAGTCTGAATCTTCCGGTTTCAACAGCGAACAGGTCGAATGTTCCAAGTTTGGTATGTGATGGGTTCATAAGCGGGATTTAGAATTCAGGAGTCAGAACTCAGAATGTTTTAATCCTGATTTTTTTTAAAAGTGATTCCAGTGCGTATGATTAGACGCAGAGCATCGCAATGAGATAACA
>CALJMB010000200.1 GCA_937982515.1 uncultured Balneolaceae bacterium | reverse complement strand
ATTGAATTCGGAGAGGGCATGCAAAAAGGCGCCATGCTTTTTTTCCCTGAAGAGTCTAAATCCGTAGTTATTATAGAACAGATGAAGGGCTATATAACAATGGATCAGGAGTCGTTTCAGGACGAGGAGCATACCAACCCCGATTTCACTATGGAAAAAACAGGAAAGAACAAAACCATTGCCGGTCAGTCGTGCGAGGTCTGGGTTATAAAGCACAAAGACGAGCAGTACCATGTTTGCATGGCAAAAGGCCTGGGCAGTTTCATGATGCCGAGTAACCCCATGGGAGGAGCCCGCAATGTTCCCAGATGGGCTGAGGAAGCCATTACTCAGGGTGTAATGCCTCTGGAGGTTGTGCTTATGAAGGGTGATCAAACCGAAATGCAGATGAAAGCCACTAAGGTCACTCCAAAATCTATGGACGCTTCCTTGTTTGAAATCCCGGACGGCTACAGGGACATGAGCGGTATGATGAAGCAGATGATGCAGCAGGGCCGGAGGAACTGACAGCGGGATATGTTATCTCCGGGTCCACACAGGTGCGGCGCCGACCCCGGACCACATGCCAGATTATACCCTGATAAAGGGCAGGACGCGGGTCAAGATATAACTCCCAATATCAATCAATTCCCCCGGCACCGGGTTAGCGTCTGTTCCGCCAGCGACTTGTATCCGGCGCCGGCACGGGAGGATGTGACCGATTTGAAATACTTTTCCGCCTCCGGATAGTTATTGTTCTCACAGTAGAGCCGGCCCAGATAGTAGCCGGAGATGGCATGGAAGGGTCGGTAGTCGGTGCGGGGCAGCATTTCACCCAGTGCAAAGGCTTCACGATAGCTGTCCATAGCTTTCTCAAACTGAAATTTCCGTGTAAGGATTCTTCCCTTCCACGTTAGCAATTCTTCGCTTACAACTTTTTGATAAGGCAGGTCATGCTTTTCCCATCTCTCCATGGAATCGTTGATAATGGCCAGAGCTTCATCATAGCGTTTCATCCGGTAGTAGCTCTTCACCAGCAGCCGGACATAATAGTTGTTACGGGGATAGGTCCGGTATAGTTCTTCGAAATACCGGGCTGCCACTTCATAGTTCTTTTCATAATTGTAGTTAATGTTACCCAGGAAGTAGGCCGCCTCAGCCCGTGCAAAGATCGCTTCATTCGATGCTTCCGCCAGCAGCGCCATTCCTTTGGCTTTGTCGCCATCCGGCAAAAACCAGGAAACGGTTTTGACGATGGGATAAGCTTCCGGCAGATAGGCCGAATAGTACAGTTTGAGTCCTTCCGCGAGTTTAAGGTCGGCGAGCCCGGGTTGTAGTCTTGACAAGTGCTCATGGGCGCTCAGCGCGCGGCGCGCCTGATTCAGGCTGGACAGCCATTCCTCCCGGTTGGCGTAATGGCGGGCCACATACCCGTTGCTTACCGCTTTAATGATAAGCCCGTCTGCATGAGAGCTGTTTTTTCTGAGCAGTTTGGAACTTTCATAGTCGGCCCTCTTCATCAGATAGAAGAATTGCTCATCATGTGAGGTATCATTCAGATCGGAAAGCACCTCCCACCAGAGCGCCATTCCCTCTATCAATAGCCAGAGGGGATGATCGGGATATTTTTCCTTCCAGGGCCGGAGTAATTGCTCGGATCCTTCAAAGTTGAAGTTATAAATAGAATCGACAGCTGCCTGTGCTGTTATTCTGAACTGCGGATCGTTGATTAGCTCAGGGACTTGAGCACGCGACAGTCCGGCTGAGAGAATAAGAATTATGAAGGATAATACGGCCCCTTTGCCTGCTTTCATCATTTGTGGCTTTTTGTCAATAATAACACCGAAATAAAATAATTATTGCTGAATGCATGAAGTGAGTAGGAGCATCGTCCCCTGCCAGGTTATCAGCTCAGCCGCTTTGGGAGATGCTATACATCAGTCTTTGTTAAAATTCAGTTTTTTAAGCTTGACCAGGTCTCTCAATGCGTTAACCTCGTGTTTTCTCAGATAACGCCACCGGCCCATCTTAACGTCTTTGAGTGTTAGCCCCGCATATTCAATACGTTTCAGCTTATTGACTTCTGTTCCGAAGTATTCAACCATTCTGCGTACCAGCCGGTTTCTTCCCTCAAATATGGAAATGATAAAACCCTTGGGAGTTCGGGAGATTTTATGAGCTTTTGCCAGGCCGTCTTCTAATGTTACCCCCGATTTAAGCTGTTGCAGCTCTTCGTCGGTCAATGGGCGCGCCGTCTCCACTTCATAAGTTTTGCGCACCTTGTAGCTGGGGTGCATCAGCCGATGCGCCAGGTCTCCATCATTCGTTAAAATAAGCAAGCCCATGGTGTGGCGATCCAGCCGTCCTACAGGATACACCCGATTGCCGGTGGCATTTTCAACTTTGTCCATCACCGTATCTCTGTTGCGCGGGTCATCTGTGGTGGTGATGGTATCTTTGGGTTTATTTAACAAAATATATACAAACTTTTCCAGGCTGAGGGTCTGGCCTTCTACCTCTACGCGGTCGGTTCTCTGTACCTTGGTTCCCAGCTCGGTTGTCACTTTGCCATTCACCCGCACCTTGCCGGCGGCAATATACTCATCGGCTTCCCTGCGCGAGCAAAAGCCACAGTGAGCAATATATTTATTGAGTCTGATTTTTTCGTCTCTGGAATAGTCCTGATCTGTTTCATGCGGAGCGACGGGCTTGCTGCCCCTGCGCCTCCTGTTTTTTGATGACATCTGTTAATTTGATTATATCTGTTGGTGTTTATTTAATACTGTGGGATTGTAGGGGATTAGGAGTTAAGAATTAATCGGTATCCTATTCATTCCCAATTCCTAATCATCCTCCCCGCTGTTCTTTACAGTCTCTGTAAGAGAACGTTTCCCGTTATCCGACCCATTCTCCTCAGGCTGATCAAACATATTTCCTAGTTCAAGCTGTCGTTCCATGAGAAACTGGCGATGAGCGGCCATGTCATCATCTTTGAGGATTTCTTCAATTTCACGTGGCCGCGGAAGCTCATCAATAGAACTGATACCGAAATGCCTGAGAAAGTGCTTGGTGGTACGATACAGCAGAGGCTTTCCGGGAGCATCCAGACGTCCCGCTACCTCGATCAACACTTTCTCCAGAAGCTGCCGGAGAATATAACCGGAATCCACACCTCGTATTTGATCCACTTCGGGTTTGGTGATAGGCTGTCTGTAGGCAACGATAGCCAGCGACTCTATTGCTGATTGCGAGAGCTTGCGGTAGGCATCCTCATGCTGAAAGATACTGAGCCAAGGCTCATACCGTTTCCTGGTTACAAATGCATAGCCCCCCGCCACAAATTCGATGCCGAACGCGAGTCCGTTTTCTTCGTATCGCTGGTTCAGTTTATCCACGAAGAATTCTATACTCTCAGGCTCCAGTTCGAGGTTTTCCTCACCCTGCACAATGATATCACAAATTTTACCGGCCGGCATAGGTTCTGGACTGGTGAAAATCAATGATTCAATAACCGAAGAAAGCCGTGTACCATCGACAAACTCGTAATCGTTCATAGTGGATTAGTGTGTTGGGAAATTAGTTATTAGCGTACCAGGAAGTCAGGGGTTAGCAGGTTTAGGGGTATATGGTATATGGGAAGTAAGGAGCCTTACACCTTATACCCTGTACCTTCCGCAGGTATATTACCTGGTGAAAATCGTTGTTAAGATAATAAAAATTGTCAACTATGCTGCTCCCCTGCGGTGAAAAATCCATCATTCCTGTTTGAATGGCACGGCACCCGCGCCGGTTAGGCACATTACAAATAAAGCCTACTCCAGTGCATCGACATTGACGTTTATACGCACGGAACTTGCGCCATCCGGCTTCAGGTGATTGTAGCGCTCAAAGGTTTGATCAATAAGATGTTCTATGGCCCGCGCGCCATACGAGGAATCTACTTTTACCAGGGTTTCCCAGCGAAAGTATTTCTGAATTCGCACGATAGCTGCCGGAGTAGGGCCCAGTATCACATCTGAACCTCCAATCGTTTCCACCAGGCATTCTGTGAACAGTTCCGCAACCTTATGTACCCTGTGCTCTCTCCTGCCTTTGAAGATAAACCGGATAATGCGGGAATAAGGGGGATAAGAAAGCATTTTCCGGTAGGTCAGCTCTCTTCGCGCAAATGTTCTATAATCGTGATTCTTTGCGGTTGCCAGGGCCGGATGGTCGGGCTGCCAGGTTTGAAAATAGACCCGGCCCTCTTTGTCGGACCGGCCGGATCGCCCCGCTACCTGGCTCAACAGCTGGTACATCCGTTCATTGGCCCGGAAGGAGGGGAACGCCAGTTCCGTATCCGCATTGATTACCCCCACTACTGTTACATCGGGGAAATTGAGTCCCTTGCTTACAATTTGCGTTCCTACCAGAATATCGGCTTCCTTTCGGCCGAATCGGGACAGGATATTGGAGTGGGCGTCTCTCCCGGCTGTGGTATCATAATCCATTCTGAGAATTCGCGCCTCTGGAAACAGGATCTCTATATCGTCCTCCAGCTTTTGCGTTCCACTGCCCATAGGTTCCAGCGAAGCCTTCTCACACTGTGGACAAACAGGCTGCTCCCGCTCCGAGTATCCGCAATAATGGCAGCGAAGCTGTTTTTTCGACTTGTGATACGTTAAGCTAACTGAGCAGTCAGGACAGTAGGGGATATACCCATCGTCGGTGCACTGAAGGTAGGATGCAAATCCTCTCCGGTTGTACAGCAGGATGGCCTGTTCGCCCCGGCCCAGCGCCTGTTCTATGGCTTGATACAGGGGAATAGCCAGGGGCCCCCTCATTGCCGAACGATACTGTTTAAGATCTATAACATGCACTGCAGGAAGTTTTGCACCTTTCGGCCTTCTGGTCAATGACAGGAGCTTGCTCTTGCCTTTCCTCGCCCCATACAGCGTAACCATGCCGGGCGTGGCAGAACCCATTACCACCACTGCGTCATTAATACTGCCGCGCATGATAGCAACATCACGGGCATGATAGCGCGGAGCGGGGTCTTCCTGTTTATAAGAGGCATCGTGCTCTTCATCCACAATAATGAGCCCCAGATTCTGTACCGGGGCGAAAACAGCCGACCGTACGCCGATGGCAATCCGTTTCTCGCCCTGCTGAAGCGCCCGCCATGCATCGTACCGATCCCGCATGGTCAGCCGGCTATGAATAACGGCGATGTCATCGCCAAAAATCTGGTAAAACCGCTTCACAATTTGTGGAGTAAGTCCGATTTCGGGGACCAGCACCAGGCCTCCTTTGCCCTGCTTCAATGCTTCCTGCAGGGCATGAATGTAGATTTCGGTCTTGCCGCTGCCGGTGACGCCAAAAAGTAAAAAGGAGGCAAACATATTACATTTGAGTGCCCGGATAATATGGCCGAATGCCTGACTTTGTTCTTCATTGAGCGTTTTAAGCCGGTTGGGCTCATGCTCGTATTTCAGGTTAATGCGGTTAGACTCAACTTCTTCAGAGCGTATCAGTCCCTCTTTGGCAATCCGTTTCAAAGTAGATGAATCGAGCAGGTTGTGAGACGTCAGGTTTTTTTGAAATTCCGGCAGGTCAAACTCTCTTAGCGCTTCGAGGGCCTGCACCCATTTGTAAAACTTCCCCGCATCTTTATATTCGGCGATGACATTGGAAACGTGCTCTTCTCCCGCTTCATCCGTCCACCGCCACAGGGTTGAGGTGCCGGGTGTTACCTTTAATTCAGGCTCCTCCCATACTTCCAGAACTCCCTTTTTTTCAAGTGATTTAATCAGTCCGGCAGACCACCGCTTTTTTGCTTCTTTTAGCAAATACGTTTTGCTCTTCTTAATTTCCGATACGATCTCGTTCTCTTGTTTGGTAAGTTTTATTTTTACCGGCATTGAAGATACTTTCAGATACTTTTCGGAATAGAAATTAAGTCCCGCCGGCAGGGCGGCCTGTATAACCTCTCCCCATCCACAGTAATAAAACCGGGATATCCATTCGCTGAGTTTCAGGAGTTCTTCATCCATCACAGGAGTGGTATCCAGCACCTGTTCAATGGCCCTGGTTTTAAAGTTTGGCTTCTTGCTATGCAGATGCACGACCAGGCCAATGGCTTTACGCCGCTGAAGAGGAACCCAGACCCGGACTCCGGGTTTTATTACCTGCTGAAGGTCGGGTGGGATGCTATAGGTGAAAGACTGCCGTACGGCGGTGGGAAATACTATTTCTGCGTAGGTGTGCACGGGCAATCGGTTTATACGGTATATATTAAACATGCTTCGGGGAAAAGCATATCCAATTTACCGGCCGTAATCAATATCTGAATTAGTGTGGCAATGCTATATGTGTATACCGATGCGGGCCTGCGAAAGCATCCGGTGTGATAGCGGGGCCTGATGGTATGGGAATTAGGAAACGGAGCTGTAACTTAGGATAAACATGATCCATCTCCCACTTAATAAAGAAAGATTAAGGGGGCTCTGCAAGTAAGATGAAGTAACAAAATTCAGGCATCAGAATAAGAGGAGGCCGGGGCCCTTCCCCTATACCTTATACCCCAATGCCAAATTCAGGCAAAGGCGATTATCCTAAAAGGATACTCTCTCGCCAAATATCATTTAAAAAGCGTGTCCTTTTTAATGATTAGGGAATTAAATAGTCAGATCAAAAACAGATAGAGAAGAATCAACAGAAATGGTATGGTGAAAATTAATCCGCCTTTCCAGTAGCTATATTTGCTCATAAGTAACTCCTTCTATTGTGGGCCATCTTAGGAGACCGGTTTATACCGTGTTTGCCAGTAAAAAGCGGCCGGACACGGTAATTGAGCCTGAGAACTTACATTGACTTTAAATGCTCTAAGCCGAAGGCTGCCAACTGTTTTACTTTATAACAACTTGTCTATACGCTCCAAATTACTTCAGGTTCCGTTTATTATGCGGAAAGGACGGATACATCCTTTCCATAATCTTAATTATACTTTTATCATAACGATGAACCAGTCTTCCTATTATAATATTAGTTCATATTGATGAAATAAGATTGATCACATCCATTCAAACAGATATAATTTTTGGAGCGTTCATTTCTATTTTGTGAAGCTGTCAGCACGGTTGTTATCTGTTTTGCAGCCTCTGCACAGTGTGTATTCTAACCCTCCTGACAGGGTTCTCGCGTTATACGGATTCCATTTTGTGATGTCGGCATACACAATTGCCCCGGCCTTCAGGCCGGGGATAAGCAAGGCCCTGAATAAAGAGGGCTTCAGCCCTTTATTTGATGCTGTAAAGGGCTGAAGCCCTCCTGATGCCAAACACAACGCCTTATCCCCGGCTTAAAAGTCGGGGCCATTATATCGTCATCACAAAATAGATTGCATTTTGTGCCTGATTTACCACCCTACTTCCCCGACAGCGGTTGGGGAACCTGACGGACAGTTATCTCTCTGGGGAGTGAAGCCGGGAAAAGACGCAGTACATCCGGAAAAGTACTGCACCTGGGTGCGTTTGTATTAGGTGACCCGCACATCCCGGAGCCCCTTCTCGGAGACTTTGGGGATTAGCCGGGATGGACGATCCGAACGCTCTGCAAACATCCGTGCGCATCTGTGGCTTATTTTTCTGCAAAACCACCTGAGCTGACTCAGCCCAGCCACCCATCCCGGTCCAGGCTGCGATACTGAATGGCTTCGGCAATATGATGGGACTTTATCGCTTCAGAACGGTCCAGGTCCGCAATGGTTCTCGACACTTTTAAGATACGGTCGTACGCCCGTGCAGAAAGCCCAAGCGATGTGATGGCTTTTTTCAATATCCGGGAGCCTGCTTCATCAAGCGGACACAGTTTACGAGCCATTTTTGTATTCATCTGGGCGTTGCAATATACTTCTTTTACCCCCATAAAACGATGCGTCTGTATCTCACGGGCAGCTATCACCCGTTGCCGTATCGATTCCGAAGATTCTCCCCGGGCTTTACTGGATAACTCTTCATAGCTTACCTTCTGCACTTCGATGTGCAGGTCGATCCGGTCGAGCAAAGGACCACTTATTTTACTGAGATACCGCTGCATTTGAGCGGGAGAGGCGCCTGTGGGATCGGAAGAGTCGTACCAATCTCCGGTAGGTGAGGGATTCATGGAAGCTACCAGCATAATGCGGCTGGGATAGCTCACGCTCATCCGCGCTCTCGAAATACTCACAAAGCCGTCTTCCAGAGGCTGACGCATCACCTCCAGAGCGCTGCGTTTGAATTCCGGCAACTCATCCAGAAACAATATTCCGTTGTGGGCCATCGATATTTCTCCCGGCATGGGGATGCTTCCTCCCCCCACCAGCGCTACATCGGATACCGTGTGATGAGGCGACCGAAAGGGGCGGGCGGTGACCAGCGCCCTGCCCGATGGCAACAATCCTGCGACTGAATGTATTTTAGTTGTCTCCAGGGCTTCATCAAGTGTAAGCGGCGGCAGGATGGCCGGCAGGCGGCGGGCCATCATCGTTTTGCCCGATCCGGGCGGCCCCACCATAATCACGTTATGTCCGCCGGCCGCGGCCACTTCAAGAGCCCGTTTGACGTTTTCCTGGCCGCGTACGTCGGCAAAGTCCAGTATATCGGCCTGCCCATTTTGACGGAATATGGCATTGACGTCAACCTGAAGCGGGGAGAAAGGCTTTCTATCTTCCAGCCAGTCCATCACTTCTGTAAGATGGCTGAAGGCGAAAACGTTAAGTCCGTCTACTACGGCTGCTTCCGGGCCGTTGTCTTCTGGTACGACCATATATTCCAGGCCTCTGTTGCGGGCTTCCACGGCCATGGGCAGTACTCCTTTTACCGGGCGGAGCTTTCCATCCAGCGCCAGTTCACCCAGAATAAGGGTTTCTTTAAGCTTTCCTGTGTGGATCTGTCCCGACACCGACAGCAGAGTGATCGCAATGGGAAGATCGAACGCGTTGCCTTCTTTGGGCAAGTCGGCCGGAGCCAGGTTCACCGTAATTCTTCCGTAGGGAAATTTGGCGTTGGAATTCTTCAGGGCGGCCTCAATCCGGTCGCTGGATTCGCTCACGGCTCTGTCCGGAAGTCCCACCAGAAAATATTTTGGAACCCCGAGCGCCATATTGGTTTCAACTTCTATAAGTCTGGCATCAACCCCGATGGTTGAGGCACAATATACACGTGATAACATGGGTTACTCCTTGAATCTTTATTAACGGTTATACGTAGTAAGACTAGTTCGCAGACCATTCCTTACAAAAAAATTTCAATTCAGGAAGATTATTTTCATTTTTAACCCATGAACAAGCAGATTATGAAGACATCCAGCTCCAAAAAAGGGTTCACAGAAGAGATCAGAGGGACAATTTCTGAAGTCATTAACCAGATCAGGAGATTGGTCAGGGAAGGCAATGCCCGGCGGTTGATCATCGAAGACAAAAAAGGGAAAGTCCTGTTTCAGACTCAGTTGACAGCCGGTGTTGCCGGCACGGCACTGGTCACAGCTATGGCTCCGGTGGTATCGGCTATCGGGATGTTTGCGCTTTTTTTAAATGATATAAAGATTATCGTTGAAAAATATCCTGAAGAAGAGGGAGGAGAGAGTGAAAGGGACGAATATGAAGTGGAGGTCGAGCCGGAAATAATCGAGGTCAAAGATGAGGATGACGAAGGAGAGGATGTTTCCAATAAAGACAAGGAATCAAAAACAGATAAGACGGTAGGCAAGAAAGACGAGTAGGCTGTTGGCAGTGGCAGCAGGCAGGATTAATCCGCCCGCTGCAGCTGCCTCCTGCCAATTGGATCTATTTCCAGTGCTCTTCGGCTATGGCTTCTTCGCTCATCTCATTGCCGGAGAGGTAGCGCTCAGCGTCAAGAGCCGCCCGGCAACCGGTTCCGGCCGCTGTAACTGCCTGGCGATAAACCGGGTCCATCACATCGCCACAGGCAAAGATCCCGGGGAGGTTGGTTCTGGTTGACTGGCCTTCGGTTTTGATGTATCCTACATCATCCATATCCAAAACCCCCTTGAAAAGGTCTGTATTGGGTTTATGCCCGATAGCAACAAACACACCCGTTACATCTTCCAGGGTAGTGATCTCATGCGTTTTGTTATTAAGTACTTTCACTCCTTCAACTACCTGGTCTCCGAGTATTTCCTGGAGTTCAGTATTCCACATGAATTCAATCTTCTCGTCGGCAAAAGCCCGGGCCTGCATGGCCTTGGAGGCCCTCAATTTCTCCCGTCGGTGAAGCACCGTTACTTTGCTTGCAAACTTGGTGAGAAAGGTGGCCTCTTCCATAGCAGTATCCCCTCCGCCTACAACGATGATGTGCTGATCTCTGAAAAATGCGCCATCGCAGGTTGCACAGGCTGAAACGCCCCTGCCGCGGAGCCGCTGTTCACTCGGCAGCTGCAGCCATCGGGCCGAAGCGCCCGTAGAAATAATGAGGCTATGTGCGTACAGCTCGGTCTCTTCATCCACTGTCAGCTTGTAGGGGCGTTTATCAAATTGGATATCGGTTACCATTCCATAGCGGCAATCGGCTCCGAAACGTACGGCTTGCTCCCTGAAATCCTGCATCATTTGGGGACCCATTACCCCTTCCGGATAACCGGGAAAGTTCTCGACATCCGTAGTCTGCATGAGTTGTCCGCCGGGTTCAGGTCCTTCAAATACGAGAGGGTTCAAATCGGCTCTGGCCGCATATAAGGCAGCGGTCAAGCCTGCGGGCCCGCTGCCCACAATTACAACATCAAACGTTTTTCCTGCAATGTCTTCCATTCCTGTCTCTATATCTTTTTTAGAAATTCATCTCAAAAATACAAAAAAAAGCTGTAAGGATTGAGTTGAATTTTCTATAAGGCTTATAGATAGTCGGTTAGAAGATCAGGAGACAGGGCTGTTGAATGCTCTACTGAACGTTCATCTTGCCCCTCCGCCGGCTGACAGACACGGGATGCTTTTTACTGATCCGATCACTCCGGGTGATCGGATCAGTGAGGACGAGTCAGGATAGAACTCATGTTTACAACAATAATGCTCCAGTGCTCTGTCTAAAGTCTTATTGTGTGATTTTCTCTCTGATTTTATCTTCAGACACTGTTTTATCCGAACGGATCAGTTTCTTCTGGTGATCGCTTTTAGTGGGGAGTCCGTTAGGCAGGAGGAATTCATTATACCGGTTATCCTGTTGCAGAAACAGGTGGGGTATATCGTTGAAATCGGGGTCGTCTTCGAAATCAACCAGGTAGAATCGTCCTTTCCGAAGAGTTTTTTTCTTTTTGTGATCTGAGTCGGAATGCACAATGATTTCTCCCTTTTCTCCTTCAATCAGCGCATACCACTCTTTTTCATCCAGTGTAAGTATTTGATGATCTTTTGTGGTTTCAAAGATTTCGTATTGTCCCTGGTTTTGTACTTTTTTCATAATTGATACCTGTTTTTAAAAATTGTACTCTCCATTTTAACCACATGAATCGAGTCTCGTTCCCGTCTCCGGCCTCGCGGCTATCTTCAATCCGGATTACTGCTGAACAGGCCATCTCTCCCAAATATTGAAACCCGGTGTATAACCCGATATCCAAGATTAGAGTGTGTTTACATTCAACGTGCGGTGTGTCTTGGGGTTGACCCGTTCCGAATTCCCGGGAACAGGTTGTGGGCGTCGCTACGTTACGGGCAAAGCGCATAGAGCATAGAGCATGGTCCGCCGGCTGGCGGATGAGAAGAGCTATGCCCTTTATGCCATGCGAATCACTTGCTCGCAAAGTCATATTCCCAGGCCGAATGTCGGCACTCCTTGATAATACGAAATGAAATGATAGTGCATTTCATAGCCTTTCGCTCACTGGTACGTATTTTGTACTGGCGCGTAAGTGTTTGTTGTTTATATTTATAGATGCCTCAACGTAATGGAAATACGGGCTGTTACAAAGTGAAAGTGATACAGTTATTTATTTTTGTTCTCTATGTCATCAGAAATCAAATTTTTACTCAGCGGGCTCTTTGAGTACAACGCCAAATCGAATAGCGATCTAATTGTTGCTTTTGAAAAGTACTCACAAGGTGCATCAGAAAAGTCCGTTCAACTTCTTAACCATGTTGTAAACGCACATCAAATTTGGCTTAGCCGGTCACTCGGCCAGCCAGTGACTGGGGTTTGGGATGTTCGTCCGTTGCATGAAGTAAAAGAATTAGACGCGGAAAACCATAGAGCAACATCAGGAATATTGGAAACTGACGACCTGTCGAAAATTATTACATATACAAATTCTAAAGGACGGTCATTTTCTAATTCGTTGCTAGATATTCTGATTCATATAGTAAACCACTCGACGTATCACCGGGGGCAGATTGCCCGCGAATTCAGAAATTGCGGTATTGAACCCATCGTAACCGATTACATTTTTTATAAACGCGTTTCCATAGAATAATCATAGGCCTTTAAAAGATCTTCAAACCGGTTTGGGCGCAACCGCTACAAGTATTCAGGATATAGCTGTTTAACGTGCGTTCGGGATAAGAAATAAAGCGCCAGAGAACTCTCCCCTCAAGGGCCAAGGCAGAAAGTGCTCTTACATGTTATCCTTATTTCTCCCGAACTCATGCTATTTATGGAAGTGTATGAGCTGTTCACCCTCGTTACCCTCCGCCGGAAATCATCAGCCCTGCCCACCACCCGATCGGTATGGCTTCCACCCAGAAGGAGGTATACCAGGGGCTGTTGTTCATATTGGAGCCCATCAGGAAAAGGAAGGTGATGAGGCAGATTCCCAGCAGGGCCGGGCTGTGAGAAAGAGACACAGATGTCTCAAAAGGTTCTAGCAGGACTATACCAAGGAGAAGCATCCCGCCAACTTTTTTAGTATTTCTGATGCCGATGGTTTGTGGAAGAGTTGCCAGTTCCGGTTTATCAAATTGCAGGTCGCGGATTTCAAAGGGCAACATCAGTACCATCACGAAGAGGAAGCGCTGAATAAATTCTATTGCCGTATCCCGATCGAACATTTCTGCGTTCAGTGCCGGAAGGAGGACAGTTGTGCCGGCCCAGACCAGTGCGATGATCAGTATTTTTATACCTGCCACACTTCTCAGATTACTTCGGTTGATGAAGGGAAGGGCATAGAAAAAGGTCAGGAATCCCATACTTACCGCAGCTGCGATAACCGGCCAGGAAAGTTGAAAGGACGAATAAACCATCCCGGCGAAGCAGAGTGCTGAAAAAATCTGGATAACCTGCAATTGGCCCGGTAGGTTGAAGTGCCTGAAACCCGCGAGATCAGCGTACTTTACCATGTTGTATCCGGTTACGGAAGCAAAAAATATAAAAGCGAGCAGATTTACATTACCGGGCAGGCTCAGGTGATGCAAGGTAACACCTGTAAAGGCAAGTACGGCCAGTGCAACATGAATGCTACTGTTAATATAAAACCGAAACACGTGGTCCAACGTAGGGAGTTTGGCGGTATATTGTATTTACTTCTAAGTAATTATTAATGGCTATAACCGTTGCTCTCGCCATGCACCTACCGATTCACCTGTTTTTCGTAAATCCTTATCCACTCATCTACGCTCATTTTTGATGCAAGTTCACCGATCAACTCAAAGGGGATGTTATCGGGATTTTTGAATCGGATGCAACTCTTTCCCATATCCAGCTTGGTTGGGCTGTGTTTCGGGTATTCTGTCCGAAACCACCGCAGCAATTCTTCATCTGCATAGATTCCCATATGATACAGGGCGACATGGTTTTTTGTGAAGCAATGCTGAGAAACGGGAGCGGATCTTTCGGGCTTGCATGGTAGCCGGCGGGGTATCGCTCATGCGGAACTACATAACAAGGCATAGAGTATTGAATGGTTTCTATAAACCCTTCCGGAATGTTATCGTGAATCACATTAAGCAGTTTTTGAACAGCTTCTCTGCGATCATCGGGAATCGCCTTCATATATTTTTCAACGGTGTCGGCTTTTATCTGCATATTTTAAAGACGGCTGAGTAGGTGAACCTGTAGATTTGTTCAGGGCCAGGGCGCGTTGACATTCCCAGGCTGAATGTCAACATAACCTAAAAGGGCAAATATACTTATTAGGATTCAAACCTGCAGAATCATAACGCCTCTGAATAACCCTTCAAAGACTATCTGTCGAGACGGTCATTCTGACCTTTCTGCTTATTTCTGAGCCAATCCCGCTGCCGGGGCCTCAGCATATACAGGTTTGCCATGAAGACGCTGATCTATTGACCCAATGCGCCGTACAACTAAAGACATTAACGGTTAACACAGCCCGGGCGTTATTGGATCTTTTTGCTTGTTCTTGATTTTATTTCCTTCCTGAAGTCATAATCACTGTACAAACGTGCAGGGTAGAGTTTAGCATTTATCCATCCTGATCATTTTAAAATTAACATTCATGGTACTAAAAAAGATCGGGATTTGGCAAAACCAAGGTCGTTTAAATAACGAAATCCCCAGGCACCCTTTATGATACCCCAGGGGCTAAAGCATTTTGCAAACGTTTTGGCCTTCTTTATTTATATTATGTATACTGCATCTCATCCCTTAATTTATTTGCTTTATACGCATCAATTTCTTTCCTTTGCTACGTCATTTTTAATCGGTTTGAACAATCCTAAATTAACTAATACGTAGCGAGGGTAGAAGTGGTTGTCGCAGTACCAAAGGAAACAGCGGAACATGAAAAACGGGTGTCTCTGACACCCGAGACTGTTAAGAAGCTCATTGAAAAAGGACTGAGCGTCTCCGTAGAAAAAGACGCGGGCCTGGCTTCCAACTATCTGGATAGTGCTTATGAAGAAGCCGGCGCTACTATCATTGATGACCGCGCCGGGCTATTCTCCGGGGCCGATATTCTGTTGAGTATTCAAACCCCGCCCCGGGAAGACCTGAAACAGTTAAAGAAAGGCGCCATACTGGTTTGCTTCCTTTGGGCTCTGCAAAACCGTGATGTTGTAGACTTCCTGAAAGAAAAGGGAATTACAGCGCTCGGTATGGATGCTATTCCCCGTATTTCGCGTGCCCAGAACATGGACGCCTTATCTTCTATGAGCTCCATTGCCGGTTATAAAGCTGCTCTGATCGGCGCGAGTGAACTGGATCGCTATTTGCCAATGATGATGACGGCTGCCGGGACCATAGCGCCTGCCAAAGTACTGGTATTGGGAGCCGGCGTGGCCGGTTTGCAAGCCATAGCTACTACCAAACGTCTTGGTGCCGTTGTGGAAGCCTTTGACGTGCGCCCGGTTGTAAAAGAACAGGTAGAAAGCCTGGGGGCGAAATTTGTTGAAGTGCCCCTGGAAGAGGATACCGAGACCGAGGGCGGATATGCCAAAGAGCTCTCTGAAGATAAGCAGGAACGCCAGCGGCAGGTAATTCACGAACACGTCAGGAAATCGGATATCGTCATCACTACGGCGCTGATTCCGGGCCGGCCTGCTCCCCTTCTCATTACCAAGGAGATGGTACACGATATGCATCCGGGTTCGGTGATTGTGGACTTGGCTGCGGAACAGGGCGGAAATTGCGAATTGACCGAAGCGGGAGAAATCAAAGAAGTAAATGAAGTAAAGATTGTTGGTCCGCTGAATCTGGCCAGTCAACTCGCCTACCACGCCAGCCAGCTCTATTCCAGAAATATGATGGCTTTACTAAACCATCTGCTCGAAGATGGAAAGCCCCACTTCGACTTCGAGGATGAAATCACACTAAATACCACCATCACCCATGAGGGTGAAATTATCAGCCCAATGCTGAAAGAATAATGAACCAAACAGAACGCGGAAAGCACGGATAAGGCGGATATTCTCAGGAATAAAGGCACGATACAACCTGTCTGTGAGGATTTGCAACATTCGCGTTATCTGTGTTCCATAAATAACTTATAAATAGTCATGTCAGGACTTATCTTTAACCTGTTTATTTTTGTACTGGCCTCCTTTGTAGGCTTTGAGTTAATCTCAAAAGTGCCGCCGACGCTGCACACTCCTTTGATGTCGGGCTCCAACGCTATTTCGGGTATTACCATTGTCGGTGCGCTTGTCGTAGCGGGGCATGCCGGTGGAGGAGAATTCAGTCAGATCATCGGATTGGCAGCGATCATCCTGGCCACTATCAACGTAGCGGGTGGCTTCGTGGTAACCGACCGTATGCTCGAAATGTTCAAGAAAAAAGGAGATTAGTAATAATGAGTGAGTTTTTACCAGCATCTGTTCAGGAATTTTTGCCGGATATTATCCAGCTATTTTACCTGATTGCGACAGGCTTTTTTATTGTGGGAATCAAGCGCCTGGGATCTCCTGCTACAGCCCGTTCGGGTAATCAGCTGGCAGCCATCGGCATGCTCATCGGTGTTGTAGTTACACTGTTTGATCATCAAATCGTCTCTTTTGATTATATTATTATAGGTATACTCGCAGGCAGTGTTATCGGGGTTGTCTCTGCCAAGAAGGTGGAGATGACAGCCATGCCGGAGATGGTGGCTATATTTAACGGGCTCGGCGGTGGCGCTTCGGCCCTGGTGGCATGGGGAGAGTTTTCCCGGGCCAGCGGACTGGCATTCGCCACACAGGATTTGGTTACCATTGGGTTAAGTATCCTTATCGGTTCTATAACCTTTACCGGCAGCTTTATTGCTTTTGGCAAACTTAAAGGGTTCATCAGTGGACGCCCGCTCACATTCCCGGGCCAGAACGTCTTTAATTTACTATTGACAGGCGGCTTGCTTGTTTTGGTGGGATGGCTGACCTATTCGCCCGAAAACCAGCTGGTATTCTGGCTCTTATTTGGGCTTGCCCTGCTTCTGGGTGTGTTGACGGTACTGCCTATTGGCGGAGCCGACATGCCGGTTGTCATCTCGTTGCTTAACTCGTACTCTGGAATAGCTGCTGCTATGGCCGGATTTGTTATCAACAACAACCTGTTGATTATCAGTGGCGCGCTGGTAGGCGCTGCGGGCCTCATCCTGACCAACATCATGTGTAAGGCTATGAACCGGACACTGGGTAATGTGTTGTTCGGGGCCTTTGGGGGTGGAGGCAGTGGCGCCGGGCCTGCTGTCGATACTGACCGCACCGTCCACGAGACCACGGCCGATGACGTGGCTCTTCAGTGTGCCTACGCCGGAAAAGTGGTCATTGTACCCGGGTATGGTCTGGCAGTTGCCCAGGCTCAGCACGTACTTAAGGAAGTGGCTGATAAGCTGGAATCCAGAGGTGTGGAAGTAAAATATGGCATTCATCCGGTTGCGGGACGCATGCCGGGACATATGAACGTACTGCTTGCAGAGGCCGATGTGCCTTACGACCAGCTTTACGATATGGATCAGATCAACCCCGAGTTTAAGTCCACAGATGTAGTATTGGTGATTGGCGCCAATGACGTGGTGAACCCCGCTGCCAAGACCAATCCTGGAAGCCCGATATACGGAATGCCTATACTGGATATAGATGAAGCAAAGCGAACCATTGTCTTTAAGAGAAGTCTGAGTCCCGGTTTTGCCGGAATAGACAACGACATTTTCTATGCCGATACCAACCAGATGTTCTTTGGCGATGCCAAGAAGTCATTGCAAGCATTGGCTCAGGCATTGAATGAAGTATAGAATTTCAGGCCGCGGATCTGCGCGAATGGAAACAGAGGTAAGTAACTGTGCTCCTGACTGAAGAGAAGGCATATTCCAACCTCTCCTCCTTTTCTGATGTTCTGGGCTGTACTAAAAAATTGTGCCGTTTCCAACCCACCCCTTAATCCCCTCCTTCCAAGGAGGGGAGTTTATTCTTTAAGCCACTTCCGCGTCTTTGTGGTAGGTTTTCATGGCCTGCAGGAAGCATAGTGTTGCTCCCACGCCACAGATAATAAATACGGTAAAGAGTGCTTTGGAGGGCCCGTAGGTACCCGTGAAAACATGATCCATCAGCCACCCTGTCAGCGGGGGGCCGATACCAAACCCCGCAATACTTATCACGAAGAGGTACACGGCACCGGCCATTCCTCTCATTGAATCTTTTACAAAGTACTGGATCAGAGCCGCGGCCAGTCCATTATAGGAGGAAGAGATAACATTGGCCGTACCGATAAACAAAAAGGCCGTCCAGGCGGAACCGGCAAAGAGCCCGAAGTAATACAGAGGCAGCCCTCCAAGAGCCGCAACGATACCCATCCAGAATCGTTTTTCAGGCCCCCACCACTCAGCAAACTTATCCGCCAGCCATCCGGACACATTAACGCTGACGCCGGTTAATAGCATAAACCATCCATAGCTGGAGATATACCGGGGTGCATCAAATACATCGTTTAGTACGATTCCGATGAAAGCCAGTATGGTATAGCCTAAAAAAGCAAGCAGTGAAAAACCTGCCAAATGCATCCGAACCGTTTTCTTTTCAAACATATACTTTAAAACAGCGAACATAGACTCTTCGCTCTTCTTCCTCATCCGTCCGGGTTCTCTGAGTACCAGCACTCCTATCAGTGCCAGAAAAAGTCCCGGCAGGGCAACCACTTTCAGTGCCACACGCCAATCGTAGGTTTGTGCCACGGTTCCCCCTATAAGAAAAGCGGCTCCTATACCCAGGAATATACCGGAAGCATAAATGGAAAATACCGTAGCCCGTTGTTGCGGTTTAAAGTAGTCTGCGAGCAGAGAATAGACAGCCGGGCTGAGGGACGCCTGGCTTACGCCTACAAAGAGCCGGGCCGTGACCAAAAAAATAAGGGAGGAAGCAAATCCACTGGCCAGAGTCATCAGGCTCCAGACAGTAAGACCGGTAAGAATGATTCTTGTCCGCGGCACCCGATCGGCCATTCGACCCATGAACAGTCCACAGATAGCATAAATTAATGAAAAGGCCGGCCCGTAGAGTACCCCGATCTCTGTGTTACTTAATCCCAATTCCTGTCGGATACTGGTTCCCAGTACCGCGATAATCTGTCGGTCGACAAAGCTGGAGATGTAGATTAAAACCAGCAACCCAAGCACGAACCAGGCATAGAAGCGGCTGGTGGGTTGTTTTGTAGCAATTTGTGTTTGAATCATAGTCCGGAAGGTAAGGAAAAATGATCACAGTAGTATCAGGGGTAACCATGAAAGTCACGGAGGGGGTAGAGGCGTAGCAGCGATACGCCGGTAGAGACGTAGCATGCTACGTCTGTATCTGTATACAGTTGATTGGGGCATCAGTAATCGAGGTGTAAGAAATAAAGAGGACAGGGTTATTAGAGAAATAACAAAACCAGCCGTACCGATCCGCGTTGATCCGCGGCTAACCTTCCGGTCTCTTGTCTCCGTATTTACACATCCAAATCCTCTACTTCGCCGGCGTGCTCCATGATAAATTCAAACCGGGCGGTGGTATCTTTGCCCATAAGTTCACTTACCGTCTGTTCGGTAATGTATTTCTCCGCATCGGCAATGGTCACCCGCAACAGGTGGCGGCTTTCGGGATCCAGAGTTGTCTCCTTGAGCGTTTGCGGCATCATCTCACCCAGACCCTTAAATCGCTGGATGTCTATTTTTGCGTTCTTTCGTTTTGCAAGGATTTCTTCAATGATGTGATCTTTATGCAGTTCGTCCAGAGCCCAATATGTTTCTTGTCCGCTCACAAGCTTGTAGAGCGGCGGCTGGGCCAGATACACATGACCCTCATCGATAAGCGGCCGCATGTATCTGTAAAAGAACGTCAGCAGCAACGTAGCGATATGGTGGCCGTCAGAGTCTGCATCCATGAGTAATATCACCTTGTTATACCGGAGACGAGACAGATCCAGCTGATCCTGTATGCCACACCCCAGCGCATCCGCCACATTGGAGAGTTCTTTATTGCTTTGCACCTTCTTCAGCGTAGCTTGCTCGGCATTCAGTACCTTTCCTCTCAGCGGCAGGACCGCCTGGAATTTACGATCACGTCCCTGTTTAGCCGAGCCGCCGGCCGAATCACCCTCCACGATGAAAAGCTCACTCTTATTCGGATCTGTTGAGGAACAGTCGGCCAGTTTACCGGGCAGATTAAGCCTGTGGCTGACAGAAGATTTCTTGCGCGACTGACGGGCAGCGGCCCTGCTGGCCTGGCGAGCTCTGGCAGCCTGTATCACACGGGTAGCTATGGCCTCTCCCGTGGTGGGATGTGAATTCAGGTAGTGTTCAAGTTCCAGCCGGAGGGCTGAAGACACCAGTCCTCGTGCCTCAGGATTATTGAGTTTATCCTTCGTCTGTCCCTGAAACTGCGGGTCGGTCATAAACAGGTTGACGATGGCAAACAGCCCTTCCCGGATATCATCGGAAGAGATCTCAATATTTCGCGGCAGCAGGTCATGTGTCTCCATATAAGACAAGACGGCGCTGCGTACGGCCGACCGGAATCCCTGTTCATGGGTACCGCCATCCTGGGTAGGTATGCCGTTTACAAAAGAGTGCACCACCTCGCGCGGTGCTTCCGTCCACCACAGAGCCAGCTCCACACGTCCCTGCCCGTTCGCGTGATTATCTTCGATTGTAAACACTTCGTCATGAACGGTTCTCGTCTTCTCCTTCTTCACAAGTACATCGAGATACTCCTTGATACCTCCCTCGTGATGATACTCAAAACGCTCATTACGCGCTTCGTCAACAAAAATAATCTTCAGCGACCGGTTGAGATAGGTCTTGATATCCAGTACAGACTTTATCTGATCGGCATCGAAAGTTGTGGTTTCAAAGATCTCATCATCCGGCCGGAAAAAGATGGTGGTTCCGCTTCCGCGTGAATTCTTGCTTATGGTCTTCAGTTTTGTAACAGGTACACCCCGTTCGTAGCGCTGTTCGTAGGTCTTGCCGTCGCGCTTGATGGTAGCTGTCATTTCTGAAGAAAGAGCGTTGACCACCGATGCACCGACACCGTGGAGTCCACCCGATGTAATATAATTGGTTTGATCGAACTTGCCTCCGGCATGGAGCGTTGTCATAATCAGCTGCAGCGTGGGGATTTTTTTGGTGGGATGTTCGTCAACGGGTATGCCCCGGCCGTTATCGCTGACGGTGACGCTTTGCTCATCCTTATGCAGGATTACTTCGATGGTTGTGGCATAACCGTTGGTAGCTTCGTCAACCGCATTATCGACCACTTCCCACAACAGATGATGAAGGCCCGGTTTGCCTGTGCCGCCGATGTACATGCCCGGACGTTTGCGTACCGGATCGAGGCCTTCAAGGACTTGGATGTCTTTACCGGTATACATTGTATTGTCAGCCATAAAATAGAAAACTCGTTAAACTCTGTTTTTAAAGTAAATTAGGGTCAAGAATGATTATTGAGTTATTTAGGTCACATTCAGGTTTTATTAAATTTCTGTTGCACCAGCGAAAAGGCAAATGGCAGAGAACGCAACAACCCGGCCTTCCAGGGAGGACGTTGAACGCGGCGGCTCAGCATAATGCAGCCGTCTCTATGATGGCCTACATCTTTCCCCCTGCACATAGTATTACCCATCGTCTTTCATACGTATTTCTACGGGGGGACGGATGGCTCTGGCTATATAGCCGCGCTTGATAATGAGACGGCCCTTGTTGCCCCGGTTGGTGACGTCGAACTTTGTTGTACGCACAATTTCGCGCCGTCCGCGGTTTGTTTCCACTTCCAGTCCGTCGCGTGTTGCATCTGAGAGTGTAAACGCCAGCACATAGTCATTTTTATCCAGACGCATAGCGGTTACACCCTTTGCTGCATTTTTGTAGATCGCTACCTGATGAACAGGGAAGATGAGCGCGTGGCCCTTGCGTGAGGCCATACATACGTTCTCATGTCCGCCCGCCATTTCCGCTCCGATAACCTGATCTCCCTCATCCAGGCGCATAAATGTACGCCCTACTCGGGTTGACGGCTCGGTATATCCATCGAGCGTAAAACGCACTGCTTTACCCTGTTCCGACAGGGCCACGACAAACGGCCCCTCCGCCTGATTATCATCTCCATTCTCAAAAAGTTCAGGTGCAGAAACGGGATCCCGCCCGGCCTCGGGCAGCGCACGTTTATCGAAGCATACGACCCCGATTACGCGTTCCTTATTAGAAAATTCAAATAGCTTTTGAATAGGATCGCCATAACCCGTTGTTGAAGGCAGCTCGTCGATGCGTGTAGTGTATACTTTTCCAAAGTTGGTAAAGAAGCCGATGGTTTCGCGGGTGGAACCCGGGAGTACCCATCCAATTTCATCGCCTTCGCGCACGCGGATACTGGCAAGATCGGAGTAGGAACGCATGCGTTTTACCCACCCTTCGCGTGTGGCGATGACGTAGTAATCTTCGTCAATGATGTAGTCTTCTTCTGAATATTCAATGGCAGCCTGCGGACCCGCAATCTCCGTCCGGCGCTCATCAGAGAACTCTTTTTTAATGGCGCGCAGTTCCTCGCGAACCAGCTTCCAGCGGGCCTCTTCATCATCCAGCAGGCCCTGCAATTCCGATGCCTTTTTGCGCTTATCTTCCAGTTCCTCCCGTATGGCTTGTATTTCCAGTTTGGCCAGCCGGTACAGCTTGGTTTCCAGCACGGCCTCTGCTTGCTCTTCACTCAGGTCAAAGCGGCCACGCAGCCGTTCCCCGGCATCCTGCTTGCCATCAGAAGCCCGGATTATTTTTATCGCCTCATCCAGCGCGTCGAAGATAATTTCAAAGCCTTCCAGTATGTGGATGCGCTTCAGGAGTTGTTCTAACTCGAAGGTTAGTCTCCTGACCACTACCTCCATGCGGAAACTCAGAAAATGGTCTAGTATGGTTGTAAGGCCTACCCGTTTCGGAGCGCCTACCTGAGGATTTTCGGTAGGTACAAGGCAGGTCATGTTTACATGGAACCGGGTCTGCAGCCGCGTGTGCTTGAAGAGGTAAGCCATCGCTGCTTCGCCATCGGCTCCGCGTTTGAGTTCAAGCACGATCCGTACATCGTCTGTCGACTCATCGCGTACATCGGATAGCTGCGGCACGTCTTCATTGACAATGTGTTCGGCTATTTTTTCCACCAGATCGCCTTTAGTAACCGTGTAGGGAATGGAAGTAATGATGATGCGGGTTTTGCCTTCCATCTCGTAACTACCCCGGATCTCTATAGATCCCTTGCCGGTCTCATACATATCGATAAGTTCTTCTTCTGTGTTCAGAACACGTCCGCCGGTGGGAAAGTCAGGACCTTTTATATAATTGCGTACCAGGGTATCAATACGCGCGTTGGGGGAATCGATCTTATAGATCAACGCGTCGATCACTTCTCCCAAATTGTGCGGAGGAATATTCGTAGCCATACCGACGGCAATGCCACTCGCGCCATTAACCAGAAGGTTAGGCACTTTGCTTGGCAGTACAACCGGTTCGGAAAGCGTGCCGTCATAATTCGGACGGAAATCTACCGTCTGTTTCTTAATCTCCTCCAGCATCTCCATTGCCAGTGAACGCAAACGTGCTTCGGTGTACCGCATGGCTGCCGGGTTATCCCCGTCGATAGAACCGAAGTTACCGTGCCCGTCAACCAGCGGTGCGCGCAGGGAAAAGTCCTGTGCCATGCGAACCATTGCCTCGTAGATGGCCGCGTCACCGTGGGGATGGTACTTACCCATTACCTCACCGACTACCGTGGCGCTCTTGCGATACCGCGCATCGGGATACAGCCTGAGGTTGGTGTGCATGGCGTAAAGGATGCGCCGGTGCACGGGCTTAAGTCCATCGCGGATATCCGGCAGCGCCCGGCTGGTAATAACGGAAAGGGCATAGTTCAAATACCTTTCACGGGCTGTTTTGTGAAGTGCTATATTGTCTACTACAGGCATTGTTGGTGCAATATGGAATTAAAAAATGTGAACGTGGTGCTCATTTTGTATTGCGTAGCAGCTACGAAATATAAAATAAGCTATATCACAGATACAGGTACGAAAATAAGGTATTGGACTGACAAGAGCATGTCACGCCCCGCCGCGAATATTGACTCTATACCCGGATATTGAGCCTTATTCTACCCCTGTCAGGGCATTATAACCCCTGAAGGTAAAGAAAAACTGGCATAAGTATACAAATTCTGATGGAGAATATCGGGAGGGGATTTTGTAGTATGCCTCTTCACTGATCCGATCACTCGGAGTGATCGGATCAGTGGAAAGGGCGTTTCACAGCAGAGCAGG
>CALJMB010000199.1 GCA_937982515.1 uncultured Balneolaceae bacterium | reverse complement strand
CCGGGAAACTGGATGAGAATGGAAGATCTGGTCTATAATAATCCGACAATAAAAGATTCTGACCCTTACTATGGCCAGCCTCTCCAGTTTAGAAACAATGATGGAGTAGTTCTTGTGTCGGATAGTATTCGGAGTTGGTTTGACTGGCCTCATTATAAACTGTTTGTTCCCGATCCACAACGTACTCAACCCAGAGGAGGACACAGTGACTGGTATGTTTTTCGCCTGGCTGAAACATATTTGTTAAGAGCAGAAGCTTATTATTGGAGCAATGACCTGGTCAATGCAGCAAAAGACATTAATGCAGTAAGAAACCGTGCCGGAGCTGCTTCATATACGGCGGGAGATATCAACATAGGAACTATTTTAGATGAGCGTGCCCGAGAGCTTTATTATGAAGAGCCGCGCAATACTGAACTTACCCGAATAGCATTTCTTTTTGCAAAAACGGGAAAGACTGCATATAACGGGAAAAGTTACAACATGAATACTTTTTCAGAAGACAACTTCTATTACGATAGAATCATGGAAAAGACAGAATTCTATAATCAGGGGGTTACTACCCGCCATGGTGATGCGTATACCATGAGTCCCTATCATGTGTTATGGCCTGTACCTGCTGATGCAATAAGTTCTAACACAAGGGGAAGAATTAATCAGAATAAGGGATATGCAGGATATGAGAAGAATGTACCTCCATTAACAGAAATAGCAGAGGAGTAATCCTCATTTCAAAGCGACTGTTTGTTACGGCTCATGCTGTTAAGTTTATCGAAAGCAACTCTATTCAAAATCCTTACGAAGTAATTAATGATTAATGACAATATATTTCCAAGTATACAATTTATAAGTCTTATCCTTAGTGGCCTCTTATTATTTATTCCCTCTACGATTTTTGCCCAGAATAGTTGGCAGCAACTCTTCAACGGCGAAAATCTTGACGGCTGGACCCAGCTGGGCGGGGAGGCCCGCTACTATGTGGAAGACGGAGCCATCGTCGGGGAGGCGGTCCCGAACACGCCCAACTCCTTTCTGGTCACCGAGCAGGTGTATGGCGACTTCATCCTCGAATACGAGGTCTATCTGGACAACCAGATGAACTCCGGGGTACAAATTCGCAGCCACAGCGACCCCGGCTACCGCGACGGCCGGGTGCACGGCTACCAGGTGGAGATCGACCCCTCCAGCCGCGCCTGGAGCGGGGGTATTTACGATGAAGCCCGCCGCGGGTGGCTCTACCCGCTGACCGCCAACCCGCAGGCGGGAGCGGCCTTTCAGCTTGGAAAATGGAACCGGTTCCGGGTGGAGGCGATCGGCAACACCATCCATACCTGGGTCAACGGCGTGCAGTGCGCGCGGCTGGTTGATGATATGACCGCCGAGGGCTTTATCGGGCTGCAGGTGCACTCGATCGGCGATGAGGCCCTGGCGGGCGCTCAAATCCGCTGGCGCAACGTACGGATTCTCACGGAGGACCTGGCCCGGCACCGCCGCTTGCCGGACCCGCAGTTGCGGCAGATCAGCTACCTGAAGAACCAACTGACCGATTGGGAAAAGCGTAAAGGATGGAGGCTGTTGTGGGACGGACAGACTACCGATGGATGGCGGGGCGCCAAACTGGACCACTTCCCCAAAAGTGGGTGGACGATCGACGACGGGGTGCTAACCGTGCAGGCCACCGACGGGGGAGAAGCTACCGGACCGGGCGACATCATCACAGTAGATCTATACAGCGACTTTGAGCTGGAGCTGGAATTCAGGATTACGGAAGGCGCCAACAGCGGTATTAAATACTTCGTTGATCCTGATCTGAATAAAGGAGCCGGATCGGCTATTGGAGCTGAATTTCAGATTTTGGACGATCGGCATCATCCCGATGCCAAACAGGGGGTTGCAGGCAACCGCACCCTCGGCTCGCTCTACGATTTGATTACAGCGGAGAATCTTTCCCTCCCGGACCGGCCAAAGCCTTTTAACGGAATAAATAAGTGGAACAAGGCCCGGATTGTCTCACGCGGAGGGCAGATCGAGCACTGGCTGAACAACCACAAGGTGGTGGAATATGACCGGTTCTCCCAGATGTTTGTTGCCCTGGTGGCGTATAGCAAATACCGCAGATGGGAAAATTTCGGGCGCTGGCCGCAGGGCCACATTTTGCTGCAGGATCATGGCGATGAGGTCAGCTTCCGCAGCATTAAAATAAGAGAATTATAACTCTCATAAATCAGAATCCTTAACAGTACAATTATCTATGGAATCACGAAAAAGTTTTATCAAAAAAACCGTTCTGGGTGCGGGGGGACTGGCCTTGGGATTTTCAGCCAAAAACTACGGCAGAATAGTGGGAGCAAACGACCGGATCCGGGTAGCTTTTGTGGGATGCGGCCGCCGGGTAGGTGCCTTCTACGAGAGCCTGTCGGATCCCTTCAATACGGAACTGTCCTGGGTGTGTGATGTCAAGAAAAGTCAGCGCGAGAAGGTGGCAAAGGACCTTCAGGACAGAATCGACTATACTCCGCGCCAAACCGAAGATCTCAGGACTGTACTGGAGGATGCCGATGTAGATGCCATTTTTAATGCTACTCCGGACCACTGGCATGCACCGGGATCGCTGATGGCTCTGGCGGCAGGCAAACATGTGTATGTAGAAAAACCCTGCAGCCACAACATGGCCGAGAGTGAGTTGCTGGTCCGGGCCCAGCAGAAGTATGGGAAGGTGGTGCAGATGGGCAACCAGCAGCGATCGGCCCCGCACACCATTGAGATCATCAGTGAAATTCATGAAGGAGTGATCGGCCGGCCCTATAAAGCTGTAGCGTTCTACAGCAATGCCCGCGGCCGGGTGCCCGTCCCGGTCCGGCAGGAACCCCCGGCGGACTTGAACTGGGAGCTTTTTCAGGGACCGGCCCCCAGAGAAGACTATCGCCACGACACCTGGAACTACAACTGGCACTGGTACGGTTGGAAATGGGGCACGGCCGAAACCGGCAACAATGCCACCCATGAACTGGATGTGGCGCGCTGGGCCCTGCAGGTAGCCTATCCGGAGCAGGTAATTGTTGATGCTTCAAAACAGCACTATCCCGATGATGGCTGGACGATGTACGACAGCATGTATGCCAGCTTTCACTATCCGGACGATAAAGTAATCAACTGGGATGGCAAGAGCCGCAACGGGCTGAACACCTACGGGGCCGGGCGCGGGACCATCATCTACGGAACTGAGGGATCGGTGTTCGTCAACCGCGGTGAATACCGCCTCTATGACCGGGGCGGGAAGCTTGTGCGCCGGCGCGAGGCCGGCGGAGACGAACAGGGAACCGCTTTGGGCGGCGGGGGCAGTATGTCTACCCGGCATGTAGCCAATTTCCTGGAGACCATACGGGGCACCGCTCAAAGGCAGAACTCTCCCATCGATGAGGGCGCTGTCAGCAGCGACCTGTGCCACCTGGCTAACATCGCCTGGCGTGCTGACCGGCCTCTGAAGGTAGACACCTCCACCGGCCGCATTGCGGATAGCCATGCTATGCGCTTCTGGAGCCGTGATTACGAGCCGGGATGGGAACCAAGAGTGTAACGATTCCTAAAGAAGTTTCCTTTTACGGATTAACTTAGTCACCCGGGAACCTGCTTTGTTTAGATCCCATTCTTTTTGTGAAGAAAACCTCCGGCACCATGCTGGAGGTTTCTTTATTAATAACTGAACAGATAGAATAGTGCAGTTAATCTTCAGATAAGCTGCAACAGGGTTTACTATGATATGGATTTATGCCCCTCAGTGAACGTATGATATTGAAACGGGATACTAATCAGCGCTATTCTTTTATGACGAGATAGTAGAATAAACCAGGCCATACAAAAACCCTGATTTCCCCTCAATTTTTGGGAGCAGGTACGGAGATGGTAAGGGAGGTGGCAGGGAGCAGGTTCGGGTGGGTATTGAACCCGATATCCGATTGC
>CALJMB010000198.1 GCA_937982515.1 uncultured Balneolaceae bacterium | reverse complement strand
GAGACAAATCGTCTCCCGCAAGGTCTACAATAACGCCTGCCATAAGGCCAAATACGCCATAAGGAGCTGTCAACATGATTATATCTACAATTTTTATGATGACATCATTGAGTGAATCAAAAAACGTTATCAATGCCTCTCCTCTTTCTCTGGGAATCTGGATAATTCCTATGCCCAACAGTACAGCCAGAAATACTACTTGCAGCATATTTGCATTGTCGGAGAAAGCCCCAAAAATATTCACAGGCACAATGTCTACAAAAAAGTCCAGCGGACCGCGCTCCAGTACCTGTTTGGCCGATTCGCTCGAGCCCTCCAGATTTTGCTGGTATCCTGCCATAAGCTCCTGCTGGGTTCCCGGCGGCAAAGTGTTACCCGGCTGGATAATGTTGACAACAAGAAGTCCGATGGTAATGGCCAGCACGGTAGTCGTCAGATAAAAAGCAACCGTCTTTCCCCCCATGCGGGACAGCTTGGTCACATCGTTCAGGCTGGTAACTCCTACAATCAGAGAAGCCAGCACCAGTGGTACGGCAATTAGTTTCAGCAGGTTTATAAAAATAGTGCCGACAGGCTGTATAAAATCAGAGGTAAACTCAACAAGCCCCGTCACACTGGCAATCAGACCCCATATCAGGCCAAGAGCCAGGCCGATTATAATTTGCCAGTGTAAGCTTTTGTACCAGGGTTTCATATTATTCAAAAACTAACATTAAGATTATTGCCAACAGCGAACCGGTACCGGTAGCCATCCAGTTCACCAAGTTGTTATCGACTGTTATTGCCGCTGCCCTTTTAAAAAAGGGTACAGAAATGGAACTTGTTGTATGCTGTATCTGCGCTCCGAAGTAAGAATCGGCAAGGCATCCCAGATAGCCCGCCACAAAAATGACAAGAAATGCATATAGCTCCAGTGCAAACAGATACGTTGCCAGAAAAGAAATGACCAAACTGCCTGCCAATGCCGCCAGGGTACCGGGAATACTGATTCCGCCATCGGTTCCGGCCTCTACTTCAGAACCATTGAGCAAATAAGTTCGAACTCTGAAGCGCCTGCTTCCCAGCTCCGTAGCCCACGTATCGGCTGTTGCCGTTGCAAGCGCTGCAACGGCGCCTGCTAAAAAAATACTGCTGTCAAAGATGAATCCTGCCATCAGCCAAATAGCGAGCCAGAAACCATTACTCCATACCTGAAGCCCATCTCTTCTTATTCTTCCGGGATTCCGGGAGGCCGGTTCGATGCCGGCCGTATTGTGTCCGGAAATCAGCGTGCTGCTTAGAAAAAAGAAAAGAGTAAGAAAAGTAAAGGGGATACCTCCCAGACCAAAGACCAGGGATCCCAGAACCATACCTGAGCGGGCTCCATCCAGACTAAGCCAGTTCAGAAAAAAAACAATAATACAAAACAATACGGAAAATAGTGTTCCTAAAATAATACTCCGATGTTCCAAAGCGCGCGCTTCCAGAACGAATATGCCGATAAGTACAAATATGAACAGATAGTTTATTAAGCGATCCACTCGTTAATTAGAAGTATGGTCGGGGGTAGTTCCGGCTGGGCTGTCCTGTTTCATAATAGCAAATATAACGACAATATAACCTGCCATGATAACAATGGGTGAGATAAATAATGAGATGAACCCATGCACCTCGTTTTCCAGGTACATAGCCGTAAAGCCAATTATCACCAACAACAGCCCCAGAGACAAAACTTTGTAATTCCAGGAACTGAAAAGCATCGGCTTGTTTCCGGTTCTCCTTTTTCTTCTGTTTCGTGCCATTAGTATATTATTTGTTGAGGTCTGCCTTAATCTATGGAATGTTGGCCTACATGAAAAATTTTTTACTGATTAACGGGATAACAAGCGTTATACTCTGTTCAACCAGCGGCTACAGAAATTACCTTTCCGCCCCGACCGTAAAGTATATCGCGTATTGTGTGATACCTGTGCAGCAAATATGTATGAAGACTATATGAAAATACACAATACGCACTACTCAACACAATATGTTAACCAAAATCCATCACCCGCATCATGCAACCTATCATTCTGGCTTCGAAAAGTCCGCGACGCAAGAAACTACTGGAACAGATCAATTTGAAATTTACCGTTCAGGGCAGCTCCGCAGAAGAGTCTTTTGACGTTAACGAACAACCTGTTGATATCGTACAGATGCTTGCCTACCGCAAAGCTCTGAAAGTATCTGAAATTTGCTCCGGAGCGCTGATTATAGGGGCAGATACCATTGTAGTATTTCGCGATGCCGTACTAGAAAAACCCTCCGGTCCCGCCCACGCCGAACAGATGCTGTCCATTCTTAGCGGAAATACTCATCAGGTTTTTACGGGGGTTGCGTTGATTAAAAAAGATAGCACGGGTAACATCAACAAGAGCTGTACGTTTGTTGAAAGAACCGATGTCACCTTCGGCAGGCTAACGCCTGAAGAAATCAGGAAGTATGTACAAACAGGAAGCCCTATGGACAAAGCCGGGGCGTACGGCATTCAGGATGACTGGGGAGCCTTATTTGTAGAACGCATAGAAGGTGATTATAATAATGTAGTTGGATTTCCCCTGTACCGGTTTTACCAAAAGCTTAAACGCTTTGCACCGGAATGTTTACCCGATACCTTAAGTTGATGTATCTATGCCTGTTGTTCGATCATACTATAAAAATATTCTGTCGGCCATACTACTCTTCATGGCGGGCGGGCTTCCGGCCTATGGGCAGGTAAGCAACAGCTACTTCATGGCCGAGCAGCTGATGCAGAAAGGTGATTATGAGAAGGCCTATGAGCTTTTTAAGGAGCTGCACACTGAAAATCCTGATACCTACCTCTTTTTTGAGAAAGCAACGGAATGCCTGGTCAACCTGAAGCAATACGCCAAAGCCATAGAACTGGCTGAAGAATCGGATGCTGGAAAACGGTATCCGGCACAAGGCGCCATACGCGTGGGAGAAATTTATCACATAAAAGGAGATACAACGCAGGCCTACGCAATTTGGGATGAAGTACTAACAGCTAATTCCGGAAACATACAGGTATATCTTACCATGGCCCGAACCCTGAGTAACCGGAGATCATTCGACAGGGCCATAAGAGTATACGAGCAGGCGAAAACGATGTATCCGGATAATTCGGGCCCTTTTTCGGGATCATCTGTAGTACGCATGGAGTTGGCTAATACTCATATGCAGGCGGGCAACTACGAAAAGGCCGTACGTGAGTACCTCAGGCTTGTAGAAGAACACCCCGACAGGATAAGTCATGTCCAGTCAACTTTGCTGCGTTTTAACGATGAATACCTCTACGACATTGCAATTCTCGAAATCAATGAGTTTCTGGAAGAGCTACCCGCCGACAATCCCAGCCATCAGAGCCTTCATCAGTTGGAAGTATGGCTGCTGCTGGAACGGGAGCTGTACGAGCGCGCGCTGGTAACCGCTAAAAATTACGAGGAGCGCCAATCACACATCAGTTACTCCCTGTACGGGTTGGGGACAAAGTTGCTGTCTGAGCGCAAATTTGAGCTGGCTGAGCAGGCGTTTGCCTTTTATGTTAACCGGGATAACGAGCTTGCCAGGCAGCACAGCATGGAAGAACTGGCCAATGTCTATATGGAGTGGGCTGATTATCTGTCAGATTACAACCTGGCTCATCACTCCAGACGCGACTCTCTGTATAATAAAGCTTATACTACTCTTAAGAAGCTATCCGCCGAAGCCCCTTACTACCAGAACAGAGACCGGGTGTTTGTCACACTTACCGAGCTAGCGTTAGACCATCTGCACGACCCATCCCTTGCCATTAAATATCTCGAGACACTCAAAAATAAAGCCGACAGTTCGTATCAGTCTCAATATGCCTATCTTGAGGGGAGGATCAAGCTGTATCAAAAAGAATATGCAAGGGCGCGTATTGCTTTCACCAAAAGCAACAAGCTGGAACGAATCGGGCCCCTTGCGGAAAAGACGCGGTATTACCTCGCCCTCACGGATTTTTATGCCGGCGACTACGAGTTTGCCAAAATTCAACTCAACGCCCTTGAGCGGCAGAATACCTCTTACTTTGCCAATGATGCCGTTCAGCTCAGAGTCTGGATACAGGAAGGGCTGCAGGCCGACAGTACCGGAGAGATAATCGCACCGTTCGCCAGGGCCATGGAACACTTCTCTCAGAATGAAAATGAACAGGCCATCCGGGCATTGACGCCCCTGCTACAAGCCAAGGCTTACCATCCGCTGGCTGATAAAGCGCTACTGGAACTCAGCACCCATAGCGAGCCCGGGTCTGTCTATTTCGTCTATTCTCATATAAGTGATTATCTTCAGTCTTACGGGTTATACTCGCCGTTGCGCGAACGCCTGATGTGGGAAAAAGCGCGTATCGCCGATCAGGTAGTTAACAACCGCATTGAGTTAACGGTTGCCGGAAAAGTTCAGAATTCCGATACCCTGACCGCTGAAAATAAATCCTTTCGCGGATTTTCCCGAAATGATTCATCCGGACAAATACCTGTTCCGGAATCCAAAGAACAGCTGATCGCTCTGTATGAGGACCTGCTGATGGAATACCCTCAGGGTTTCTACGCTGCTTTTGCCCGCAACCGCATTCAGGAACTTCAAGATCCCCAAACGTGATTGGTGTATTAGTTATTGGTTATTTGTATATCGGTACATCGGTATATTGTTATATCAGCTAATGCTATCAGCATCCAGCTTCCAACTTCTAACCTCCAACTTCCAACATGCGATTTATCACGCTCTTGTTACTACAGCTTATCCTTTAT
>CALJMB010000197.1 GCA_937982515.1 uncultured Balneolaceae bacterium | reverse complement strand
GGCGGGACGCCGCTCGGGATGACAGCCGTTGTTGTTAGAGCGGCAGAGTGCCCCTGCCACGTACATCCTTCGCTTCCGGAGGATGCTTCAACAAGCTCAGCATGGCAGCTGTACCAGAGAGGGCAAAATCCTCTGCCTTTTCACCTTTCACCTCAGTCCCTTCGCCTCCGGTAGCCCCCCGGCAATAAAACCGAAGTGGCAGATTACCGAACAATACCCCATTTTCTTATCTCATACCCACGTTAACCAACCACAAAAACATGGCTGCATATTTCACCGTAGTAAAACAGAGAAACCCCAGAAATCCCTCCGAATTAATCTATTTCCCGCGCTCCGCATCTGCAGGCGAAGTGGATATGGAAGAAGTCATCCACAAAGTCGAGATGATCAGCACGGTAAGCGGTGCAGACGTTGTTGCCGTAAATCGCGCAGAAGCAGATATAATGGCTCGGGGATTGCTGGAGGGAAAAATCGTACGCCTGGGAGATATCGGAGATTTCCGCCTTACTTTCCAGGCCAACGCCTGCAAAAGCGAAGAAGAGGTGACAAGCAAATCTATCGTGAAGACACACATTATCTATACACCGGGCTACCCTGTCAGGCAACAACTTCGCAGGCTTACGTTCAAAAAGCTGTAGGCATGTGTTCACGGTTTCACATATGTTATTTTGTAATTAACATATGTGAAATTCAGAATAACATATGTAAATCCTAAATTCACATATGTGAATTCTGAAATAACATAGGTGAATTCTAAATTTACCTATGTTATCTGTTCAAAAGATAGCGTCGCGTTGCTCCTTTTTACCGCAGACAAGCCGGCATATGTAGCTATGGCCTGCCTGTGCACACCCCTGAACCCGCCGCCGGGGGTGTGCACAGGAGCGCTGGAGGATTGTATTTTGTTGGCATACATTATCATAGTAGATTTCCATCTGCTGGATGGAAATAAAAAAATCACGGATGAATATGAACTGTATCAGAATAGTAACGGCTACAGCTGCCCTTACGATTGTATTGGCGCTATCCGCAGCTGCTCAGGATGCCACTGAGATTATCGAAAGGGCAAACGAAAAAATGCAGGGGGAATCCTCTCACGCCCGGTTTACCATGGAAATCATCCGTCCCACCTGGCAGCGTTCCATGTCTATCGAGGCGTGGAGCCTGGGGCAGGATTACAGCCTGATGGTAGTTACTGCCCCGGCCCGCGATAAAGGAACGGCCTACCTGAAACGGGAAAATGAGGTATGGAACTGGCTGCCGAACGTAAACCGCACCATTAAGCTGCCTCCTTCCATGATGAGCCAGTCGTGGATGGGATCGGACTTTTCGAATAATGACCTGGTGCGGGAATCCTCCATCGTCACTGATTATACCCATACGCTCGAAGGCGACAGCACAGTAAGCGGGTACGACTCCTACAAAATAAGGCTGACCCCGACACCCGACGCTCCCGTAGTGTGGGATAAGGTTATTGCATTTATCTCCAAGGATGAATATCTGCAACTCCGCAGCGAGTTCTACGATGAGCGGGGAAACCTGGTACGAGTTATCGAGGGCCATGAAATCGGTGAGATGGACGGGAGAATCATTCCCACCCGTATGGAAGTGATTCCGGCGGATAAACCGGGCCAGAAAACCGTACTCATTTACGATGATATCGAATTCGATATCGGCATCTCCGAAAGCTTCTTCAGCATACAAAACATGAGAAGACAGTGATCAGTGATCAGTGAACAGTTATCAGTTAACAGTTATCAGTTATCGGTAAACAATTTTTTTGTAAGGAATAGTACTTGAAAGGGTCTTACTTATAGTTGAAACATAATTTTAACTCTTACAAACAAGATCATGAACAATAATCTTTATGAAAAAGCATATGCGTTTGCTGTTCGAATAGTTAAAGCCTACCAATTTTTGAGCGCAGAGAAGCGGGAATTTATATTATCCAAACAACTCCTGAGGAGTGGAACGAGTATTGGAGCAAATATTGCCGAAGCAAATGGAGCCATATCAAAGGCTGATTTTTCATCCAAAATATCCATCTCCTATAAAGAGTGCCTTGAAACCAAATACTGGTTATCCTTGCTTAAGGATACCGGCTTTATAAATGAGCAAACATTCAACAGCATCTTTGAAGATGCAGATGAACTGGCAAAAATTTCATTCTCTATACTTAAAAAAACGCGCATCAATAAATGACTATCTGCCACTGTTCACTACTTACTGATAACTGTTAACGGATCCCTGAAAACATGCTATTACTTAAACTGGCCTGGCGTAATATATGGAGGAACCGGCGGCGTACGCTCATTACCCTCGCCTCTGTAGTCATTGCCGTTGTTTTGGCTATTTTTTCCCGCTCCATCCAGGAAGGCCAGTACGCCAATATGATCGAAAGCACCGTGGGCAGCTTCAGTGGGTATATACAGGTTCATCAGAACGGCTATTGGGATGAGCAGACCCTGAATAACAGCTTTGAATGGACAGATTCTCTGAGGCGTGGAATCCAGGCCGTTCCTTCGGTCGTGATGGCAGCCCCCCGCATTGAATCGTATGCCCTGGCGGCAACCGGAGAGCAGAGCCGCCCCGCCATGGTTATAGGCATTGATATAGAGGCCGAGCCACACCTCGCCAAACCGGAAGAACGCCTGAAGAGCGGCCGTTATTTCGAATCGAATGATGAAACCGCCGTCCTTGTAGGGGTTGATTTGCTGGAGCGGCTGGATGCACAGATCGGAGACAGCCTGGTGCTGATTGGCCAGGGCTTCCAGGGAATGAACGCCGCGGGACTGTTTCCCATCAAAGGAACCGTGTCCTATCCCAATCCCGAGCTCAACAGCAGCCTGGTTTATCTGCCTCTGCACACGGCCCAGAACTTTTTCTCGGCACCCGGCCGGATCACCACCGCCGCCCTGGTACTGGACGACCCCGATAACGTCCGCCCTGTCGTGAGCCTTCTGGAACGACAGCTGCCGCCGAACCGGTATGAAGTTATGGACTGGCCGGCCATTATGCCGGAGCTGGAGCAAGCTATTCAGGCTGACCGCGGATCGGGCATCATCGTACTGATCGTACTGTACATGGTGGTGGGTTTCGGCATCCTTGGCACGGTGCTCATGATGATAACTGAGCGGTCGTACGAATTCGGTGTGATGCTGTCGGTAGGCACTCCCCGTGCCACCCTTGCCAAGATTCTGTCTCTGGAGGTGCTGTTTATAGCAGTGCTGGGGGCGGGCACAGGCATTCTTCTGTCGCTGCCGGGCGTCTGGTATCTCAGCCGCAACCCCATTGAAATTGCGGGCGTCGCTTCTGCGGCCATGGAACAGTACGGGCTTGAGCCCCTGCTTATCTTCTCTGCCGACCCGGCGCTGTTCATCAGCCAGAGCTGGATCGTATTCGGGGTCACCCTCCTGTTCAGCACCATTCCCATCATCCGGGCATCCCGGCTCAACCCTGTAGAAGCCATGAGGAGTTAACCATGTTCAAGCGTATTCTGAATCTCGGATGGAAAAACGTCTGGCGAAATCCCACACGCAGCGGGGTAGTCATCATCGCGGTAGTTCTCGGAACCTGGGCCGGCATCTTCATTGCGGCATTTATGAACGGTATGGTGCAGGATTACCTGCAAAACCAGCTGAACCTTTCGGTGGGTCACCTGCGGATCGCCCAGCCCCAGTTCGAAGATCAGTTCAACCCGCGCTACGCTATAGACAACGCTCAGGAACTGCTGAACAGCCTTGAAGCCAAACCCTATGTACAGCAGGCCCTGGCCCAGAGCCTGACCACAGGACTGGCTCAAAGCGCCATTAACAGCTACGGCGTTACCATCCACGGGGTGAATACCGAAACAGGCCCGCCTCATCCTGTAATGGAATATCTGGAGCAGGGCCGGTTCCCGCAAGAAGAGATCAGGAACCCGGTGGTAGTTGGAGATGCGCTGGCCGAACGGCTGGAGCTCGAAACCGACTCCCGTATGGTGCTCAGCTTTCAGGATGTGGAAGGCAACATCACAGCCGGTGCTTTCCGGGTGGCCGGCATTTTTGATACGTTCAGCAGTAATTACGACCGGAGCAACGTCATTGTCCGCATGGAAGATCTCAACACCCTGCTGGCGAGCGATACCCTGATACACCGGATCACCCTTACCGTAGACGATTTCACGCGCGCGGATATCTATCGGGAAGAGCTGAGCCGGGAGTTCCCGGGCCTGGAAGTTTCGAGCTGGGGAGAGATTGCCCCCGAGCTGCAATATGTATTTAGCATGACCGATGTCTCCCTCTACATCTTCATGATCATTATTATCATTGCCCTGGTGTTCAGCATCATCAACACCATGCTGATGGCCATCATGGAGCGCACCCGCGAACTGGGTATGCTGATGGCCGTTGGGATGAACCAGTCGCGCGTTTTTCTGATGATTCTATCGGAAACCTTCTTCCTGACGATGACGGGGGCGCCGCTGGGTATGTTGCTAAGCTGGGGAACCATCAGCCTGCTGGGCAAAACGGGCATCAACCTGAGCGCCTTTTCCGAAGGGCTTAACGCCTACGGGCTGAGCACCGTCATCCGCCCGGAGCTGGGGGCGGACTACTACCTCGCTATCGCCCTGATGATAGCTGTGGCGGCTATACTGTCTTCTCTGTATCCCGCATGGAAAGCCCTGAAGCTGAAACCGGTGGAGGCGATTCGCAAGATTTGAAAGGCCAGGGCGTGTGGACCATTAGCCTGGATATGAGGATGTGCGGGTGAACCGCAAAGCGCAT
>CALJMB010000196.1 GCA_937982515.1 uncultured Balneolaceae bacterium | reverse complement strand
GGAGACCGGAGACCGGAGCGCCACGGCGTGGCGCTCCGGGTTTTCTCCCCCTTAAAAAGAGCCTGTCCGCCTACCGGCGGAGGGATTAAGGCTTCCTCTACCCCGAGGCTTCGGGGCCGTCTGGCGGAGTAGTAGAGGCGTTGTCCAGGATAGGGCCCGTGCCATGAGCGGGGCAGACACCTGGGTCTGCCCCAACCTCTAACTTCTAGCCTCCAGCTTCCAACTTCCAACCCTCTAAGGCACCTGAACAGTAGACATTATTTTATCGATCAGGTCCTCTGAGGTTATGTTCTCCGCTTCAGCTTCAAAGGTAGGGATTATGCGGTGGCGGAGCACATCCATCGCAATGATGCGGACATCTTCAGGCGTAACATAGGCGCGATGCTCCATAAAGGCATGAGCCCGCGCCGCCAGGTTCAGATTTATAGATGCGCGGGGAGACGCTCCGAAATTGATGAGTTCGGCCATCTCTGAAAGGTTGTATTTTTCGGGCTGCCGTGTCGCAAAAACCAGGTCTATAATATACTGTTCTACTTTTTCATCAATATAGATTTCATTGACAACCCGGCGGGCCTCCACTATCTTTTCAGCATTTATAACAGGGTTCAGAGCCTCTCTTTTACCCGTTTGGGCCATTCGTCGCATGATTTCCAGCTCTTCCTGCTCATTGGGGTATTCAATTTTTATTTTCATCATAAACCGGTCTACCTGTGCCTCGGGAAGGGGGTAGGTGCCCTCTTGCTCAACCGGGTTTTGGGTGGCAAGTACCAGGAAAGGTTCATCAAGAGGGAAAGTGGTTTCGCCAATGGTTACCTGAAGTTCCTGCATGGCTTCCAGCAGGGCACTCTGTACTTTGGCAGGAGATCGGTTGATCTCATCGGCAAGAATAATGTTAGCGAAGATGGGCCCCTTTTTAACGGTAAATTCTGCTTCTTTTTGGTTGTATATCAACGTCCCGATCAAATCTGCCGGCAGCAGGTCTGGTGTAAACTGCAAACGCTGAAACTTTGTGTTTATAATTCGGGCCAGAGACGAGACGGTTAACGTCTTGGCCAGCCCCGGAACCCCCTCAAGCAAAACGTGTCCATCGGCAAGTAAGCCTATCAGCAGCCGGTCAATCATATATCGCTGGCCAACAATAACCTTATCTAATTCTTCATAAATCTGTTCAATAAAAGCACTGGCTTTCTCAATCTTTTCGCCGAGTGCCTGTATATCCACCGATGAGGTCGTGGTAGTTGTCATTTCGAATAATGTTTAATGATTTAGAATTTGATTCAGTTATAACTATTTTCCTAGCCGAATATTATCACCATCCGGTATGGCGGTTAATATATGGATTTACTGTTGAATGGCCGCGGAGATGCAAAACACAAATGCTTCAGCGGCTTACATTTCCGCAGCTACTTGACCTAACAGCCAAAAAACTCAAAGTTAATAAATGGAAATCATAGATTCTCTATTATTAGGCCTGATACAAGGGCTAACCGAATTTTTGCCCATCAGCAGTTCCGGACATCTGGTTCTGGGCAAAGCTTTGCTGAGTGATTCCCTCGACAAAAGCATCACATTTGAAGTTGTCGTTCATTTCGGCACCTTGTGCAGCATTATAGTGTATTATCATGAGAAAATTGCCGATATGTTGAGGTCGCTGTGGGGACTTGTTACAACTCCGGCAGAATTTTCTGAGAGGGTTAGCCGGGACGAGAATGTTAAACTTTCCGGTTTTATTTTATTGAGCATGATACCGGCCATGATCGTGGGTTTTACTCTCAAAGAAGAGATTGAGAATATTTTCCTCAACCCTTTTATGGTTTCCGTGATGCTGCTTATAACCGGAGTGATTTTGTATACCACCAGGCTGAGAGATTCATTTCCGAATCATATGGGAGCGGGGACTGCTTTTGCGATAGGGGTAGCTCAGGCCTTTGCTATTTTGCCGGGAATCAGCCGGTCGGGATCCACCATTTCTCTGGGATTATACCTGGGCATCAAACGCGAGGAGGTGGCAAACTTTTCATTTTTGATGGTGATACCTGTTATTGCAGGCGCAATGATGATGGAAGTAAAAGAGATGATCGAAACAGGCAGTTCTCTGAATGATACGATTGGACTGCTAACGGGATTTCTCGCCGCTTTTATTTCGGGCTACTTCGCCCTTAAATATCTTATCATTTTACTTCGAACCAAAGGCATTCACCCCTTCGCCTGGTACTGCTGGGCGCTGGGTATAACGGGATTGATCTACTATTGGTAAGGCCGATATAATGTTGAAAACCGGATGCTTAATTTTGAATTAGGGCATCAATCTAAAATTAAGCATGTAAAATTTAAAATTAGGGCCTTTCCTGTTGAAGCCGTTCCCAATTTTATCTACCTTTGTAGCCACTAAAACATTAGAGAATTTATGATCACCTATATATTTATTTTTCTGGCCTTGCTGGCTATCGCCTCCGCACTTGCAATGGTTATAAACAAGAATACCGTTAACAGTGCCCTGTTTTTAGTGCTTAACCTGGTTTCAGTAGCAGGTATATACTTGCTGCTGGAAGCTCAGTTTTTAGCCGTAATACAGATTATTGTTTATGCAGGAGCTATCATGGTTCTGTTCCTGTTTGTAATTATGCTCCTCAATATTGATGCGGAAGAATCTTTGTTCGACAAATTTCGCATTAAGTATTTTGTAGCCTTCTTACTTGCCATAGCTGTACTATCTCAAATATTATACAGTCTAGGCAACTTCTCAAACATGCTGCCTCAAATATCTTCCGAGATGGCAGAGATCGGAACGGTGGAGGCCGTAGGAGATGTACTGTTTACAGACTTTCTGTTACCTTTCGAGATGACGGGAATATTATTAACAGCCGCCATTGTCGGAGCCCTTCTGCTTGCACAACATAAAATTAAGCCTGGTTCAAATAATGATTAATGTAGATTGGTTTTTAGCTCTCAGCGCTATTTTATTTACTATTGGAATTATCGGTGTTCTTGTTCGTAAGAATGCAATCGTTGTTTTTATGTGTGTTGAGCTTATGCTGAATGCGGTGAATCTGTCGCTCTTGTCTTTCAGCAGCTATCACGGTAATATTGACGGGCAAATTCTCGTATTTTTCTCGCTGGCTGTAGCTGCCGCCGAAGCCGTGGTAGGGTTGGCTATTATCATTTCCATTTTCCGTAACAACCTTTCTGTAGACATTACCCGTATTAATCTGCTTCGCTGGTAGTAGTACCGGAAGCCAGGGGTTAGAAGCCGGAAGTTGGGTCTGCTCTAACCCCGCATTTCTTATCTGTTCTGAGCCTAAAGTTTAACCTTCCCTTATAGTTGCAGGCCCCGCACAGCCTGCCTTCCAAAGCGTTGCCGCAGGAAAGGCCTGCCCTCCACGCCAGCGCCGAAGGTTCAGATATATACTGCCGGCTATCACCTTTCGTCATGACCGGCCTGAGGGGGTAGCCACAGAAATATGGAGAGGGCCGAAGATGGATACAGGCCTGCTCAACGCAGCCAACCGCACTGTCTAATTTATACTACACAATATATTTTAATATATATTTATGGCCGCCCGACCCCTCGGCCCGCTCTATACCCTCCCCGGGCCAAGTCCGGCCCCCCTCCGGGCCAACTCCGGGGCATCCCTGGGCCAACCCCGGCACACCTTCGATACT
>CALJMB010000195.1 GCA_937982515.1 uncultured Balneolaceae bacterium | reverse complement strand
AATAGCTTTTTATAGAACATTGCTTCCAGCTTGCAGGGCAGCCGTGTTTCTTTTACCACTTCACTAAAAGGGCAGTTACACTCTTTTAGAGTGAGTTTTTTCCCCTTATCGTCATGCTCCATTTCCGGCATAAAGCCTTCTTCCTGCAGCATGCGGGACAATTCCTGGAGCTTTTGCTTTAAATCGTGCTGAGAGGTTCCGTTCATACGTTTCCGGGCTTTCTGCAGGCGGTTTTCCCAGAATTCCTCAAAAAAGTCTTCGATGGTCTCCTCCTCCCCGCGGTTTTTAAGATAAATGAGCAGCTCTTTAATGAGTACGGATTCATAGGAGGGATACAGGCTGTTCCCTTTGTTGGTGAGCCGGTACCGAAGGCTTGGCCGGCCCGGGCCGGATCTGATATACTCGCGGTCGATGTATCCGTCCCGTTCCAGCTGTATAAAATGTTCCCGCAGGGTAGTTTTGGCTAGATCAGTCTGTTTAACAGCCTCATCTGCAGACAGGGTTCCTTTCCGTTTTATAAGATCCAGTATTTCTTTTTTCGTGCCGGTAAACATAAAGGGAAATTTAAAGTTGAAAGCCCGGGCGGTAAGTCGTCAGGCTTGTACATCCATTTTCATGCAATCACTGCACTATTGTTTGCATAGCGGGTATTATAAAGGTTTTCTCAAGGCGAAACTGCTTCTTAAGTTCGGAGTTCAGGGTTTTGAAATTGTGAATTAGTATGCGCAGGGTCGTACAGGCGCCTTCGGGAATGGCAAAGCCGTTACTCATCTTCATAATAGCAGCTAACTGCCGCGTAATTTTCTGCTGGTCGTTACGGATAACTTCGATAGACTTTGACAACATCTTTAATGTTCCATCCAGGATCTCGTTTTTCTGGTCCTTAACCTCTCGCATCAACGGGAATACTTTCTCTTTTCTAAACTCCAGGGAAAGCCTTAAGATTTCATTGAGCGCGCCAAAATTCAAGTGTACATTCTTGAGCCAGGTGTATTGGTTGCCGTGGATTTTAAAAACGGTGGGGAAATTATCGCCGATCTCTGAAAGGAGGTTCAGGATTACCGGCTGGTGTTCCTGCTCCAGATAATCATACAATTTGGGAAGATTATGTGCGAATATATTTTTTTCTTCATCCGTATTATCCTCTGCATTTACCCTATATAGCGCTTTGCTCTTCTTAATCCACTTCATCACTTCTTCTTCATTCCACTTCTTTTGGGAGCACACCTCGCGCAGTGTTTTGTCTTCATTAGAGGAGAGGTTCAATCCTATAGAAGCAAGCAGCTCAGCCGCCTTTTGATCTGCAGTAATGATTTGAGCAAGTGTGGCATCCGGGGTCAATACCGTCAGGGCTTCATCGGATTTCATAAACACTGGGTTTTGTTAACATATCAATAGGTAAGATTTCGATAAGATAAATGTATCAAAGGGCTTAGTCAATAAAAAAGGTAAAAACCGTTTTTATAGTTGATATTCATTTTGTGCCTTCCTACCTTCGGATTGGATTCAACGCCTAACACATAATGAAGTACAGCCATGGCTTATGTAGTAACAGACCCCTGCATTCAGTGTAAGCACACCAACTGTGCAGCGGTTTGCCCGGTCGATGCCTTTAGGGAGGGTCCGAATTTTCTGGTTATCGACCCCTTCGAGTGTATAGATTGTGACGCCTGCGTGTCCGAGTGCCCGGTCGATGCTATTTATCCCGATGACGAAGTGCCGGATAAATGGGAAGACTATATCGAACTGAACGAACGGCTGTCGGAAGAATGGGCGGACCATCTGATAAATGAAGTCAAAGATCCTTTGCCTGAAGCCGACGTATGGGCCGAAAAGCAGGACAAGCGTGAATATTTGAAAGAACACTGGGATGACGAGGCCACTCCTGTAAGCTAAACATGCTGAGGCGGCACACGGCGTCCCGACAATCTCTAGCCATAGAACAATGTCTGATACAAAGTTGCGGCATAAGGTAGCGCAGAAGCTAAGGGAGGTAATTGACCCGGAGCTGGGGGTCAATATTGTGGACCTGGGACTGGTTTATCATATCCTGATTGATGAAGACAAGGTTATTGTGAAATACACGGCTACAACCCCGGGCTGCCCCATGCGCCGTTTTCTGCAGCAACAGGTAGAGGGGGCGTTGGAAGAGATGGAGGAAGTTTCGGCATACGAAGCTCAGCTTATCTGGGAGCCTCCGTGGTCTGTAGAGATGATTGTTTCTGACGTGCAATTCTTTGCCGTTCCACCACCCCGGTTAATGTGACAATGGATCAAAGTTTTTATGGCGTGGCTTAAAGTGGGTTCGGGTTATCTGTTGGTCGGGCTGCTGCTATGTGCAGGGGCCGGCCTGCTTTCGGGTTTATTTGCCGGCCTGGTGCGGCTCGGGTGGAGTATTGAGGGCGGCTCGCCTATTTCTCCCGTTGCTCACGGTCCGTTAATGATAAACGGTTTTCTGGGTACTCTCATCGGTCTGGAACGGGCGGCTGCCCTCGATAAGAAGTGGGCTTATTTTGCGCCGCTTTTACTGGCCGCCTCAACAATTCTGTTGCTTGCAGGCAATGTAACCCACGGGAAGCATCTGCTGGTAGCCGGGAGCTTCTTTTTATTCATGGTTCTGGTTTATCTGTACCACCTTCGGCCGGTAACATACCACCTTGTTATGGCCCTGGGAGGAGCATCTTTACTGGCAGGTAACATCCTCTTCCAGTATGGCTTTCCCATTTACAACCTGGTTGCCTGGTGGGCGGGCTTCCCCCTGTTAACTATTTTCGGGGAACGTCTGGAATTGAATAGAATCATGCGTCCGCCGGTTAAAGCGCAACGGCTATTCTCTGTGCTGGTTATCCTATGGATAATCGGTGTAGGGTTCACCTATGTGGACCGGTACACCGGCTGGGCCATAGCCTCGATAGTTCTCATAGCACAGGCATTGTGGCTGTTCAAATATGATGTGGCCCGTAAGACCATTAAAGCATCAGCCTGGACCCGATACAGCGCCATCTGCCTTTTGTCCGGTTACGTTTGGCTGGTTATGGCGGGCCTGCTTGGGCTTACGCATGGCTTCCCCGCTTCCGGTCCGCTGTATGATGCCCTGCTTCATATGATTTTTATAGGCTTTGTATTCAGTATGATATTTGCACACGCGGCTGTAATTATACCTTCACTTTCCGGGCGGATGGTTCCCTACAGCCGCTATTTCTACCTCCCTCTGGTTCTTTTGCATGGGTTTCTGCTCCTCCGGGTGGCAGGAGACATGGCCTGGATTCCGGAATGGAGAACAGCCGGAAGCTATGGAAACGTACTGGCTATTCTCCTCTTCCTCGGGGGGATTATAGTTCAGCTATCAGGCTTTTCGCCAAACAGAACAGCCATTACTCCAAAAAGGAGTGAAAACAGATAGCTGGTTCAAATGGGGTCTGCAATCAACAACATTAAAATTTAAAAGCATATAGTCTTAAAGATGGATCAAGCTTCAACAAAGAAACCCTCTGCTGTCTTATCGCCACAGCGGCCGCTAACAGTTGAGAAAGCCAGAGCCGGTGAGCGGATAGCTGCGTCCCGTCATTCAACGCAGCTGGTATATAGCTACGTGGCCTTTTCTGCTTTCTGGCTGGTGGTGGGTACACTGGCAGGGCAGTACCTGGGGCTCAAATTTGTGTGGCCGGAGATAGATTCTCTTTCCTGGCTGTCATTTGGCCGGCTGCGCCCCGTTCACACCAACGTGGTATTCTGGGGGTTCGCCTCCCTGGGGATGATCGCCCTGGCTTTATATGTGGTGCCACGGACCAGCCGGCGCGAGCTGTACAGCTACAAGCTGGGCTGGGTGAGCCTTTGGCTGATGAACGGTTCGGTTGTACTGGGTACCTTGCTACTTATGGCAGGGATTAACAACGGCGGGCAGGAGTACCGCGAGTTTATCTGGCCGGCCATGGGGCTGTTTGCCCTGGGCCTCATGGTATCGGCTTATAACCTCTATAAAACCATAGCGCGGCGAGATGTCAGGGAGATCTATATTTCCAACTGGTACATCCTGGCGGCTTTTTTGTGGACCATCGTCCTGGCCGCTATAGCCTATCTGCCCGGTTATCAGGATGACGGCATCAGCCAGACTGTAGTTCAGGGATATTACATGCACCAGGGGGTCGGTATGTGGTTTACACCTATGGTGCTTGGGCTTACCTACTACTTTCTGCCAAAGCTGCTGAACAAGCCCATCTATTCCTATTCGCTCGGCGTTCTGGCCTTCTGGACACAAATGCTGTTTTATACCATGATCGGAGCGCACCATTTTGTATTCAGCCCCATACCCTGGTGGCTTCAGACCGTAGCCATCGTATTCAGCGTGGGGATGCTGGTTCCGGTAACGGCGGGGACGGGAAACTTTCTGCTCACTATGAGGGGAAGCTGGGGTACCATCGCCCGCAGCTACTCTCTGCCATTTATTCTGACCGGCGTGATATTCTATGCCCTGGTATCCTATCAGGGTACGCTCGAAGCCTTCCGGTCTCTCAATAAAATCTGGCACTTTACCAACTTCACCGTCGCTCATTCTCACCTGAGTATGTACGGGTTTGTCTCCTTCCTCATATGGGGTGGAGTATACGGGCTGATTCCCAGGCTAACCGGCAAAGAGCCGCCTCAGTTTAGCGTGGGCGTACATTTTTGGCTGGCCCTGGTAGGACTGCTTTTATACGGTGTTGCACTGATGATAGGGGGAACCATGCAGGGATTGAGCTGGATAGCCGGCGAGGCGTTCATAGAATCGGTAAACCTGATGATTCCCTATTGGGTATGGCGTGCGATAGGCGGCACCATGATGTTTATGTCGCACCTTATCTTCGCCTACAATGTGTGGAAAATGAGACCTGACCGTTTGAAAGAAACCGAAGCATATAATATCTGAATCTGATTTCTATGAAACTCGATTTTCATCAAAACCATAAGCTGCTTTACGGAACCATCTTCACAGGGTTTGTAATTCTAAGCCTGATTATCGCTGTGTTTCCGGCAATGTGGGTACAGGAACGAAATGAACCGCTGCCCGATTCCAGGGCGCTTACCGAGCTTGAGCAGAAGGGCCTCAATGTATATGTGTCTGAAGGATGTATGTACTGCCACACACAGCAGGTGCGTCCCATCGATATGGATGCGGTATGGGGAAGGCCCTCCGCCCCGGGAGACTATGCCCGCATCGGCCGCCAGGATGTGTGGCGGCAGACACCGGCTGTACTGGGAAGTGCCCGTACAGGGCCGGATCTGAGCAACGTCGGCAACCGGCAGCCGAGCGAGGTATGGCACTATATGCATCTGTTCAACCCCCGTTCGGTAGTCGGGGAATCTGTTATGCCTTCCTATCCGTGGTTGTTCGAAGTCAAAGATGATGCCGGGCCGGATGACACTGTAATAACCATTCCCGGAGATTATGCACCGAAGCAGGGCACGGTAGTGGCTACAGAAAAAGCCGAGGCTTTGGTTGCCTATTTGCTCTCTCTTAAACAGGTAAAACTGGAATCCGGAGAAACAGCTGATGCCAGGTAGGTGATGTAACTCTCTTTTGAACCAATAGCGATATACATAATGCACTTATTACTGCTTTTTATACAACATGCATCCGACTTCTCTACCTCTGTAGAAGGGCGCGCCTACAATCCGCCAGACAGTTTACTGTATTACGCCATACTGACGGTGTGTACAATTATCGTGCTTGCTACCACGGTATACAGTATTAAATGGCTTATCCGGCCCGGCGAGCAGGCCGAAGACCATATTAAAAGAATAATTCTGGATACGGATCAGGAACAACTATAAAAATGGAGCAAGATCGTAAAACGAATGGCTGAACAAGATCATAGCATGATAAAAGTGTACCTGGATGACGACACTGAGCCTATTGTCTCCTTTCGTCCTCCGGTACGTTTCGAACTCGATACCACGAAGCTGGAAGATGGCCGGCATACCCTCAGGGTTGAGGCATATGATGCAGCCGGTGGAAAAGGTATTCGCATTATTCCCTTTGAAGTTAGGAATGGGCCCGGTATAGGAATTGAGGGACTAAAAGATCACGATATTCTGGATGGCAAAGTACCGGTGCTTATCAACGCGTATGGCGGAGCGCGGGAGCCTTTTTGGGAACCGGAACGGGCCGAGACGCCAGCTCCGGTGCCCACCTGGGCCTGGGTACTGCTCTTAACCGTTGTAGCCTGGAGCGCTTATTATATCGCGCAACAGTGGAACGCCCCGGCTGAATTTGCCTCATCACCGACTTATAGCTACTTCTACGGTTCTGAGAGCCCGGCAGGTGAGAGTAAAGAAGCGCGGGCCGAATCAAAAGCCAATATCGGGGCTACCTTATATCGCACAAGCTGTGCAAGCTGTCACCAGGGCGGCGGAGAGGGCATTCCCGGTGTGTTTCCGCCTCTGGCCGGTGACCCGGTGGTGGTGGCAGAAAATCCGGACCGGCACATAGAGGTCGTGCTGTTTGGCATGCAGGGCGAGGCTATTGATGGTGTTGAATATCATGCAGCGATGCCTCCTTTCGCAGAGCAGCTGTCAGATGAAGAAGTGGCCGCGATTGTTAACCACGAGCGCACAAGCTGGGGCAACTCCGCCCCCACAGTTACAGCGGAAGATGTCCGGCGCATAAGAGCACAGGGAGCGCCTGAATGATCCCGGCATGGTTAGAGCTCTTTGAGTTCACGCTCCTGCGGTCAGTCCCTTAGCCTCCGTTTCTCCCGGGGATTTGGAAGAAAGAATATAAGGGCACCATCCATCTCCCCTTTAGCAAAGGGGGATTAAGGGGGTTGTCCGGCAATGGACAGGAACCTGATGGCCGTGGTAAGTAGCACCTACCCCCCCTATCCCTTTAGAGGGACCGAAGGGGTAAACGGGGCGAGGCCTCAGAACCGGCCAATTGGGTTGATTAACTCAGGTTGCCGGGCAACACGTTCACAGGTCGTTCCGAATGCGGGTTCACCCCTAAATCCCCTGAAGGGGACTTACTTAACCTTAATGGCGCGAGCGTCCGCTCGTGCCCCTTCGGGCAGGAACACGAACGGATCCCGGCCGCGGTCGGGACAGGCTGTTCGTGATATAACTGATAAAAAATTTTATTCTTATTTAAGAGTACTCTATCTTAAATAGAAGCTAACCAACAACACAATCACCATGATCATGAAAACACTCAAAGAGAAAACCGTCGGACAGATCGTTGCGGAAGATTACAGAACGGCTCAGGTCTTCCGGTCTTTTGGACTGGATTTCTGCTGTGGCGGAAACAAAACCGTTGAAGAAGCTTGTGAACCCAAAGGCGTCAATGCCCAAGATGTGCATACCGCACTGGCAGGATTGGGCAATGAAGGTTCGGAGCAGCATAACTATAATGAATGGTCGCTGGATTTCCTGACCGACTACATCGTGAATAACCACCATCAGTTTGTGCGGTCTAAAATTCCTGAGATTGAGTTCTACGCTGATAAAGTGGCGAGGGTTCACGGTGAACGGCACCCGGAATTGCTGGAGATTCGTGAGATCTTTATGAAGCTGAAAGAGGAGCTGCTGGAGCACCAGGATAAAGAAGAAGAAATTCTTTTTCCCTATGTAAAGAAACTGGTCAGAGCAGAACAGGAAGAGAAATCCATTAAAAATGATCCCGATTTCGGATCGGCGGCAGACCCGGTTGCCATGATGGAAGCTGAACATGAAGAAGCCGGAGAGATGATGGAGGCTATCCAAAATCTGAGCGATGATTTCACTCCCCCCGAAGACGCCTGTGCCTCCTACCGGGTTCTCTTCCAGAGTCTGGAAGGCTTCCAGATCGACCTCCACAAACACGTGCATCTGGAAAATAACATCTTGTTTCCAAAGGCTCTGGAAATGGAAAAAAGCATTAACTGATTCATATGCAGTCTGCCCTAACGCAGGCTGCATTTTTTAAAAAATAAACACCTCTATGAATACCTCTCTTCATACTTTCTCTATTCCCGTAATGGGTACGGGACACTCCATCGATTCACCCATTCGGGTAGGCCCCTACGGAATAGATTCGGTGATCTCCGTCGTGGATGACTTACTCACGGAACGGGTGCGCAGGCACTATTGCAAAGAGTACGGCCTCCCCTATACCAATATTTCCAGAAACGCGGAGGATGGGAGGGCCCGGCGCATTACGGCCTACCTGGAGGTTGTAAAACAGATTGTGGAGAAAAAGTTCGAAGAGCTAAGAAATCAACCCTTTTTCGAGCCGAACGACAAGACCAAATATTTTAAGCTGCTTCCGGAAGAAAATCCTCTGAAGCAGATGTACGGGCGGCTCATGGCTTCGGAGGCGGGCACGCTGCGCGATAAGCTCTCCCACGAATTGTCGCGACTGATGAAACCGGGTTCCATAGATGTGAACATCATGGCCAAGGTGGACAAGATGAGCTACGCCAAAAACGGCACTCCGTTAAGCGATGAATTCAGCGATGCCAGCGCCGCCCTCAGAGGATACGCCGTCAGCAGCCTCGCTTCCAACCTGGTTCTGTCGGCCGGATTCAACCCAAGACTGTACGGATATCTTGCAGAGTTCGGAGATTTCTACCGCGATGTGACAGGCAACATCAAAAAAAAGATCATACTGAAAGTAAGTGACTTTCGCTCGGCTTTGATTCAGGGTAAGTATCTGGCAAAGAAGGGGCTGGAGGTGTTCGAATACCGTATCGAATCCGGGCTTAACTGCGGCGGGCACACCTTCGCCTCGGACGGATATCTGCTTCCGGCTTTACTTAAAGAGTTCAAAGAGAAAAAGGAGATGCTGAGCTCCTCTGTTCAGCCTCTGGTGAAAAAATATTATGAAGAGGAGCGGGGCGGTTTCCCATCCGAATGGGAAATAGCCGCCCCCAGGCTGACGGTACAGGGCGGAATCGGAACCAGTGGCGAAGTCCGGCGGCTGCTGGAAGACTTTGAGATGGATGCAACCGGCTGGGGTAGCCCTTTCCTTATGGTGCCGGAAGCTACGGTCGTAGACAGGAAGACCCGGGAACTCCTAGAGCAGGCGAAAGAGGAAGATCTGTATCTGAGCGGCGTATCGCCGCTGGGCGTTCCATTTAACAACATCCGCAACACGGGTTCCGAGCAGTGGCACCGAGAGCGCATTGAGAAAGGAAAGCCCGGCTCACCCTGTCCCAAAGGCTTTCTGGAGGCCAACACGGAATTTACCGAGCAGCCCATCTGCACGGCATCGAGTCAATATCAGCTATTAAAACTGGATCAAATCAGTCGGATGGATGCCGGGGAAAGCGAAAAGGAAAAACTGCGTGAAGAGGTGCTGGGTAAAGCGTGTCTGTGCGATCACCTGGGCAACGGCGCTCTCATCGAGCTTGGAATTGTGAAAGAGCACCGGGCTCCGCAAGCTATCTGCCCGGGACCCAATATCGCCTGGTTCGACCGTACCTACAGCTTACAGGAGATGGTCGATCACATCTATGGACGCCGTGAATCACTGGTGCCGTCCGAACGTCCGCATATGTTCGCCAAAGAGATTGTGTTGTATGTCGATTATTTCGGGGAACTGATGCGTCAGAGCGATGGGGACCTGACAAGCGTAAAAAAGCTTAAGCGCTTTAAAAAGAATCTGGAATCGGGTATGGATTACTGCCTGGAAATATCCGGGGCCGTTCCCTATGATGGAGAGAATCTCTCTTCCATACCGGAGATCGTTTCCACCCAGCGGGAGCGGTTGCAGCATATGTTTGATCGTCTGGAGGAGGAAAACATCACCAAGCCGGCATAAACAGGTATGTATCATCTCTCCGTTTTTATTCATATCCTTTCGGCCATATGTTGGATCGGCGGTATGTTGTTTACCGTTTTAATACTGGTGCCTGCTTCCCGCGACGCGCTGCTGAAGCACAAGAAAGGAGCCTTCTTTGCTTTGGTGGGTAAGAAATTCAGCCGCATATCGTGGATCCTTTTCGCCGTGCTGATACTCACCGGCATCACCAACCTGCTGGCGCGGGGATATGCGCCCGGCGATCTCGTTAATCCTTTATTCTGGCAGAGTGGGTTCGGGGGGTATTTATTCATAAAGCTGAACCTGTTTGCAGCGGTGCTGATCATCAGCGGAGCGCACGATTTTTACGCCGGTCCCCGGGCGGCCCGGCTGATGGATGAACAGCCTGAAAGCGTACAGACCCGAAATATGCGGAAGTTGTCCAGCTGGCTTGGACGTTTAAATCTCCTTCTGGGACTGGGCATCCTCTGGTACGCCATGCGGCTGCTGAGAGGTTAATATCTCCACACGACGGAGCACGTAATCTCCGAAGGAGTTTACAGTGTGCTTTAAGCGGCATTTTTGAGGAATTCTTTATGGGACGCAGAGTGTCCGGACAGGGTTTCCACGGAGACCGTGAAAACAAGATGGTTATTATTATTTCTAATACCATCTCGTTCCGACGCTCTGCGTCCGGAACTCCTGCCTGACGCTCTGCGTCCCGTAAATTAAGGCTCAATCCTGTTAGGGTTGAAGTAAGGATGTTTTCTAAAACCTCAAACCAGAACATGAACAGAGTTACCATTCCCCGTAACAGCTTGCAAACATACCGTCGGATATGGCAGGCCTCCTTATTCTGCTTTATCCTGGCAGCTCTGACAGGCGCACTGTACCGGTTCGGTATGATCGGGTGGATGCCACAGGGACTCAGCCTGCTAAACATCCGCCACGCGCATTCACACCTGATGTTCTTCGGATGGGCCGTACCCTTGCCGCTCTACATTCTGTTGCTAAGGGCGGCCGGTTCCGCCGGGAAGAATAGTAAAGCCGTTCAGATGATGCGGTGGTCGGTATGGGGCGGGCTTATTTTCGGGTTGATATCCTACCCGTTTTTTCTGCTCTGGGGGTATCAGCCGGTAGCGATCGGAAGCGCATCCATACCGCTTTCCGTAGCCTTTGCCGGACTTGTCATGCTGTGCTGGTACGTATACATGGGCGGATACCTTAAGATCCGATCCCACTTGAAAGAGGATGCGGCTGCTTCCTGGTACGATGCCGCTTTGTTACTGCTTTTTATCAGTTCGCTGGGCGCCTGGGGTGTGGCGGTGCTTCAGGCTATGGATCTGCAGAATCCGTTATGGGCAAAGGCTATGACGCACTTTTTTCTCGCCAGTTTTACTGAAGGCTGGGTGGTGCTGGCGGTGCTGGCCCTTATATTCGGAAATATGGCTGTGAAAGAAAGGCCGCCGTTTTCTTCGAACGTGTCCATATCCCTGATCGTTATAGGGGCGCCGCTTACCTTTCCGTATGGCATATCGGAATCCCTGCTTACGCCGGTGCTGCTATTTACAGCCCGGCTCGGCGGGGTACTTGCTTCTGCGGGCATCATCCTGGCTCTGTATGTGCTGTGGAAGAGAGGGAATTGGAAAGGATCTGTCTGGACGTGGCCGCTGGGGCTGCTTCTGTTAAAAGGCCTCATGCAGCTTGGCTCTTCGGTTATTCCTTCAGGGTTTTGGCTGTCTGATCACGCATTGCGTATCTTATACCTGCATGTACTGTTGCTTGGCGCCCTGACCCTGGGTGGCGTTGCGTGGCTGCACGTGGAAGCCGGCACCCCGTACAGATATTTCTCCCGGGTAGTGGTATCCGTATTAATGGTGCTGGCAAGCCTCGTGATGATGTCGCGCCTCTGGCCACCGGCCTGGAGCGGCCTGTGGGTCTTTTACGTTGTAACCGGTGCGGCTCTGCTGCCCGCTATGGCTGTAGCGGCGATGTGGCATAAGGTAAGACGAATGCGCTGAATGGGTTTCTGGAATGAGGTCTGTATCGTGTCGAAGGCCGTTGCACTGGGCAGGCCCATCCCTCGTGTTCTCCCCTCCCTCCGGTGAAGAGGTGATGAAGAGACGAAGAGAGGGAGCGATGCAGAGCGGGGAAACCGGCAAGCATCCCTTAGTCTCCCCCTCTCTCCGTCTCCCCCTCACCCACAGGGGGCCGGGGGTGGGG
>CALJMB010000194.1 GCA_937982515.1 uncultured Balneolaceae bacterium | reverse complement strand
GAGTGGAGTCCCGCCGGGGTTTGGCGGGGCGCAGTCGCAGGATCCCCGTAGCGGTGAGGATGCACCTGTAAGAGGCACGTGCCCGGCCTGGATGTAGCACAGGCATGTGCCCCTATGGCGGGCATCCTTTGCATCGGGGAGATGCTTCGACAGGCTCAGCATGACAGGCATTGCTGCAGGGGGGAGGGAGATCCCCCGCTCCTGCGGCCGGACTGACGCCCCGTTATGGGTTCTATATTCTTATCCGGCAGATGCAACAGCCCTGCTTTGCATAGAGGGAATGATTAGTGCAGCGTCTGTAAACACGGGTGTTTAGGCCCGGAATAGTTATATAAAAACAAATGGAATTACAGCCCCGTCTTCTTTCGTTACTCTATATCTGACTATAAGTAAGTGATCGTCAATATTTTAGAGTACTCCTTATTTAACTATATGAGCAAGAACGAAAAGGAACGTCCAGCCCAAAACAAATCTCCCGGGTCTTCCAATAAGAATAACAACTACAGGGGCAGACAGGGAGTGTTTTTCTGGATCATACTAACAGCGCTGCTGGTTTTCTGGTTGATCAACTTTCAAAACGGCCTGTTTAACAGCCGCCCGAGTATTGAGTACAGCACATTCAGGGCGCAGCTTAAGTCCGGTAATGTAGAAGGGGTAGTTATACAGGGAGAAGAGATAAGCGGACAACTTAAGAAGGAAACGGTTCTCCGGGCAACAGAACAGGATACCCTTGAGGCCTCCCAATTTGTAACCTACCTGCCTTCCTTTGGTGATGATGAGTTGCTTGGCCTGCTGGAAGAACAAAACGTAAGCATCCAAAGTGTGCCGCAAAGCGACTTCAACTGGTGGACGGCCCTGCTCTGGGGACTGCCGCTGTTCTTTCTGCTTTTTATAGGGATTCAGTTTTTCCGGCAGATACAGATGCAGGGCAAGAACATGTTTAAGATCGGCCAAAGCCAGGCTAAGCTGCAGGACGCTGAAAAGGTCAATACTACCTTCGCCGATGTGGCCGGGTTGAGCGGCGCGAAGACGGAGCTGAGGGAAATTGTCAGTTTCCTGAAGAGTCCCGACCGGTTTGACGCCCTCGGCGGAGAAATCCCCAAGGGGGTTTTATTGGTAGGTCCCCCGGGCACAGGTAAGACCCTGCTGGCGCGGGCTGTGGCCGGCGAGGCCGGGGTGCCTTTCTTTACCATCACCGGTTCCGATTTTATGGAGATGTTCGTAGGCGTCGGAGCCAAAAGGGTGCGTGATATGTTTGAAAAGGCCAAGGAAAAAGAACCCAGTATTATTTTTATTGATGAGCTCGACTCCATAGGTCGCAAACGCGGCGCCGGGCTGGGAGGCGGACACGACGAACGGGAGCAGACGCTAAACCAGATGCTCTCTGAACTCGATGGCTTTGAACCCAATGAGGGAGTCATTGTAATGGCCGCTACAAACCGCCCCGATATTCTGGATAAAGCCTTGCTGCGGCCGGGAAGGTTCGACCGTCAGATTACCGTTAACCTGCCCACACAGGAGCACCGCAGAGAGATTCTGAAGATACACGCCCGCAACAAAAAAGTATCAGACGAGGTTGACCTGGAAGAGATTGCGCGGGGCACTCCGGGATTCAGCGGAGCCGACCTGCGGAATCTGTTGAACGAAGCGGCTCTCATCGCCGCGCGAAAGAAACGAACAGCCATCCACCGGAAAGATGTTGACGAGGCTCGCGACAAGGTGATGATGGGGCTTAAACGAGAAGGGATTCGGCTTTCTAAAGAAGAGAAACAGTTGCTGGCCTATCATGAAGCGGGGCACGCCGTCGTTGCGGCTGTGCTACCCAACACAGACCCCATCCACAAAGTCACTATTATACCGCGCGGGAAAGCCATGGGAATGACCCAGCAGCTCCCTGAAAGGGAAAAGTTTCTGTATGAGAAAAAGTATATGCTCGATCGTATGGCCGTTATCATGGGTGGACGCGCGGCCGAGAGCCTGGTATTCGATACGGCCACAAGCGGGGCTGAAAACGATTTGAAGCAGATCACCCAGCTGGCCCGAAAGATGGTACTGGACTGGGGCATGAGTGAAAAATTCGGCAATATGGCTTTCGGCGGGCAGAGAGAACAGGTCTTTCTGGGAGAAGAACTCGGAAGCCGGCGCGAGTACAGCGACAGTACTGCCCGCGAAATCGATCAGGAAGTTAAACTCATCCTGGAAGTGGCTTTTGACAAGGCCGTGCACACGCTCAAGGAAAACCGGCCGCTGCTCGACAGACTGGCCCGGGAACTGCTCGATAAAGAAGAAGTGCCGGGTGAAGTGTTAATGGAGTGGATGAAAGAAGAACAGCCCCGGGAAGAAGAACAGGAAAGCTGACCTAATGTAGCAAATAGGGTTATTAGCTTTGAATATTCGGCTCAATCCTGATATCTTAATCAGCTTTTACTGTGGCGGGTGCAGCCTTTTTAAGAAGCGGCTGATTATGCCCGGGCCTCTCACCAAGGCCGCTCATCACCCTGATTGCACCTCCCAATGGGAATAATTTATCTGATTCAATAATGACAACTGTTACTCTGCTCGGTCTGCTGGCCGGTACCCTTACCACCATCTCCTTTGTACCTCAAGTGCTCAAAACGTGGAAGACCAAGTCCGCGGGCGATCTTTCTCTGGGGATGTACAGCATTTTCTGCCTCGGTTCACTGCTTTGGCTTATTTACGGCCTCATCATTTACGACATCCCCGTTATAGCCGCCAACGCCGTTACCCTGGCCCTCGCCCTTACGCTGCTCTACTTCAAACTCTTTTACAAGTCATAAACGGAGCGGTGATCAGTGAACAATGATCAGTGAGCAGGAAGGTTTGCCCGGATTCAGAGGCCACGGGAAGCTCTGCCGCAGAGAGTTGTTTTAGCAAATGGAATCCTGCCTCCTTGCTGCCGCCATTCTGGAAGTAAAGCCTGCCATCCTAAATAAAGCTTGTCATCCCGGGCGGAGTCCCGCCGGGGTTTGGCGGGGCGCAACCGAGGGATCCCCGTAGCTGTGAGGATGTGCCCGTAAGGGGCAGGTGCCCTGACCTAGATGCGGAAGGAGTAGATGCCTCCGTGTCGCGTGCATCCTTCGCATCGGGGGGATGCATCGACAGGCTTAGCATGACAAGCGTTGATGGGGGAAGGACAAACGCCCCTGCTACCGGCGGAAAGGGGCAGAGCGCTTGCGTCATTGTTTGGCAGAGCCTCCGCGATTACTTAGCAGGCTGTCTGTCAAGCCTTGGCAGAGCATGGTCTCATTACTTGGCAGGCGCTGTGTCAAGTAATGACGGAAGCTCCGTTAAGGCGTGGCGGGAGACCCGGCGGGGCCGGCTGCCAAACCGGGCGGGCTTTATAAGCATCCCTTTTCCGGCCTGTGCAAACATCAATTTATAAAAAGACCCATTTTTTTTGTAAGGTTTAGGGTGTGAAACATACTTATTAGCAGAGGCGGCAGCTCCAGACCTCGGTAAGAATGACAATCGTTAACTAAACCACATCGCCATGGATCCTAAAAAACCTGAAGGTATGTTGTTTGATCCGGAAAACACAAACCGGCTGACGAAACTAGCTAAACTTATAGCCGGCCAACAAGGCATGGATGAGGAAAAAGCATTAAAACTGATCCGGCGTCATATCTATAAAATATTCCTGGAACTGGAACAGTTCGGAGAGGCCGATGCCTTTGGCATAGGGCGGCTGAAGAAGGATCCGGAGGGTGGGTATGTACTGCACCATTACCCGGAAGAGACCCGCAAAATGTGGGATCAGATACAGCTGCAGCAAGAGTATGGCGGAGAGCTCGGGAACATTGGCGATCGGCCACTGGATGAGATTAATATCGAGGCCGCTTTCGATTTCCCTGTGGAAGCGTTTATCGGAAAACTGGCTGAACACACCGGCGCGTCGTTCGAGGAGCTGAAACAAACGTTTTATGAGCAGCTCGAACAGGCGTATAATGAGTTGATAGAGAACGGCATCGGCTACCTGCCGGACTTTGGATACATCCGTAATACGGGTGATGAGCTAAGTTCCGTTGAATTTAATCTGAACGATGAAGTGGCCGGAATTTTCAAAAAGGACGAGCCGGGAGAGCCGGATGACGGGTAACAGCTGCGGCCTGCCCTCACTGATCCAATCACTCGGAGTGATCGGATCAGTGGAAAAGGGTGTTCTGCAGCGGAGTGGTGGAGGTACGGCATGAACATTCAATTGAGAGCTTAGTTAAGTAGAGCCAGAACGGTATAGAGTATGCCGGCCAGGCTCACAGCAGTCACGGCCATTGGTATTTGGGTGTAGACGTGATCCATGAGGTCGCAGCCGGTGGCCAGCGAAGAGAGGATGGTGGTGTCGGAGATGGGCGAGCACTGATCGCCGAACACGCTTCCGCCTACAACGGCACTGAAGCAGAGCGTCAGGAAAAATTCATCCGGCAGTATGGCCCAGGCCAGTGGAATCGCTACCGGAAATACCACGGCAAACGTGCCCCAAGAGGTACCGGTAGAGAAGGATATGATCATGCACAGCAACAGTAACATGCCCGGAAGCAGAACAGGAGAGATAACGCCTTCCACTATGTCCACCACATAGGCGGCTGTTCCCACGGCATCGGTCACGCTTTTGAGCGAAACAGCCAGTGCCAGGATGATGCCACCGATGGTCACGCCTTTGCATCCGTCCACAAATCCCCCGATAACGGTGCGCAGGTCCATGCCTTTGGCCAGGGCGATAAACATACCCGCCAGCACAGCCAGCACAAAGGCTTCGGCAATAAGCAGGGCAGGCTCGTCTGTATTTCCGAGCCAGTAGTAGGTGTAGAGGTAAGGGAGGATGGCCACGGCAAGGAGCGTTCCGATGGGTCCGAAGAAGTCGATCAGGCCCGGCCGGTAATGAGCAGGGACGTTCATTTGCGTAAGTTCAGCAGCGGCCATCGGTTCGGCTCCGTCCCGGTCTAGTTTTCCCGTGCGTTGCACGCGTTCTATGGCCTGCCGCATCTTTTTGCCGGGAATCCAGGGCAGATACTCCAGGGCAAACAGCAGGGCGATCAACAGCGCAAAAATACCGTAGAAGTTGAACGGAAGCGCCCGAAAGAAAAAGGCTATGCCGTCTTGCACCGTGTCAAAGAGGGGGATGGTGCCAACTACCAAACCTCCTATATAGATGGGCCACACATTGAAGGGGATGACTGTAGCTGCCGGCGAGGCGGTAGAATCTACCAGATAAGATAATTCTTCGTGCGAGACCTTGTGCTTGTCGGCTATGGGACGTACTGTTGCTCCTGTAAGGACGGTGCTGATGGTTCCGCCCTGGTGAAACACCATGCCCATCAGCCAGGTAAAGAACTTGGCACTCCGGCGCCCGCGCACCATTTTGGTACCGGCCCAGTCCCCAAATCGTTGCGCCCCTCCGGTGCGGGTCCAGATGCCAATCAGCCCGCCCAGAGACCACAGATACACCAGCAGAATCAGCGCGAAACCCTCCGTGCCGATAGAGGGAATCAGGAACTGGTCGATGATGTTAATTCGCCCGGAGATGATTCCCCCCAGGGCGATGCCCACGAACAGCGCGCTGATCACCTCGCGGGTCCAGAAAGCCAGGATAATGGCAACGAACGGTGGCATGAGGGACCAGAAGCCATAGTGCTCTCCGAAGCGGGGGAATTGTCCCGAGAATATAAGTCCCACAACCAGAATAATAATTGTGATGGCCAGGTTGATCCGGTTGCCCCGGGAGATGTTCGAGATAAATGAGTTCTTGGTATCGGGCATAGGTCCGCAGCTTAATTAACGGTAGAATAATTGGAGTGTGTGGAATTATATCCTGTCGTTTTCATAGAACGCGGATGCTGTATTGTATATATCAGGATCTGCGACATCCGTGTCTTCCGCGTTCCCTTTGATGCAATCGTTAGGCATAGACATGCTCTATGACAATCTGGGAAAAGAGGGTGACAAATCAAATTAAAAAGCGGGTTATCCGACCCATAAGGAAAGACTTTCTCCCTTTGTCCGTTCACGTTAACGTTTCTATATTCTTTCAACACACTCTGAGAAACACAATACGGTAAAGAAGAACACATCATGAGCAGACCCGGTTTAAATGCAGGCGATTACATACGCAGTATATTAGGAACTATCACTTTCTTCACCGTTCTTCTGTTAGCCACTCCGGTTATTTTGCTGATGCTTCTGGTCTCTCTGGGCCAGCTTACAAACTTTATAGTAGAACGTGTAGCCCCTCTGATGATGAAACCCGTCCTGGCGGTACTGGGCATTCGCTTCCGTATTGTGCAGCATGGCCAGCCGGTACAACAACCCGCCGTCTATATCATCAATCACAGCTCCACGATTGATGTGCTTACCATTTTGGCGTTGGGTTTACCGCGCATTCGTTTTGTAGCCAAGTGGGAGTTCCAGTACAATCCCATTTTTCTGCTTTTGGGAAGGCTTACAGGGCAGATTTTTATCAAGAGAAGGAGATCTGAAGAAGCCATTAACATTCTGCAGAAAACATACCGGCGCATAAAGAAGCAGCGGCTTTCCGTAATGATGGCTCCGGAAGGCTCCCGCGAGCATGCAGGGGTCATTGGCCTCTTTAAAAAAGGCCCGTTCCATATGGCAATGGATCTAGGTTATCCAATTGTGCCCATCTATTTCGAAGGCAACCGGGAGCTGAGTACAGGCCGTTCCATGTGGGCGCGGTCTGGCACGGCTACCGCCCACATTTACGAACCGATTAACACTTCCGGCTGGACGCTTGAAACACTGGAAGAGCATATCCGGGATGTGCGCCGGCGGTATCTGAAGTGGGCCGGAGTAATGGATAATCCCGATCCGGCTAAGACGCCATAAAGCAACATAGAATACACTATTTATTGCAATTTAAACATCAAAATAAAATATATTTTATGTATAATATTGCTATTTCTGTATTCGTTTATGGTTAAAATTGCATAAGCCTGGTGAGCCCCTGTCCATATCCTGGTGGCCAGTATATACTGACAGGGGCTTGTAGTTCTATATACTGAACAGGTGCACATGATATGTTATAAAAGAGCGAAGCTGGTTTACGGGTACAATATGCACTAGTGTTGTTGCCAGTAAAAAATAGTATGGGTTTAGCGCCACAAAACCACAAGATAAATTAGTGTTTTGTGTTTTAGTGACCTCCTGATAACCCATGTAAATTAACTGGTAGCCACATCAGGTTGATTATTGCCGTCACAGAAGAAGTTGTTGCCGCCGATGTATCGCCGGTATGGATTTGCCGGGTTTCTGAATCCGGTAGTTTTAGTGAAACCATGCGTCTGGTTTTCTGTTATGAATGGACAATTATCAATATACTCCTCATTTTTCCTCTGACTATGGATTTAAAAGGCATTGAAAGACAGGCAATTATGTTGATAAGGCAGGCTTGCAGCCCCTACGGCATACTTGCCAGTTCCCAAGACAAAGAGAATTACCGGCGGCTATGGGCGCGTGATTCCATGATTGCGGGAATTTCGGGCCTGCTCATTGGGGATGAGGAAATTTTAAAGGGGTTTCGCAATTCTATACAAACGCTGGCAAACTACCAGCATCCCCATGGGATGATCCCATCTAACGTACAACCCGACGGCGCCGACCTGAAATTAAGCTATGGAGGGCTTGCCGGCCGTGTAGATGCCACCACATGGTTTGTAGTAGGGACCTGCCTGTACTTGCTTAACCGGGGAGATGAGGAGTTTGATAAAAACATACAATCTCATCTTATCCATGCACTGGATGTTCTGGACCGGTGGGAGTTCAATGGCAAAGGCCTGATATACACTCCCCTGAGCGGTAACTGGAGTGATGAATATCCGGTACAGGGCTACACACTCTATGACAATCTCTTGCGACTTTGGGGACTCAAATTATATGCCCGGCTTTATAATGATGAGGCGCGGTGCCGGCAGGCGCAGGACATCCATGAAAAGATTGCTGTTAACTACTGGCCTGATCTGGCCCAAAAAGGGAATCCCGCCATATATCATCCCCGTGAGTTTGAAGCAGAAGCAGAGAATAATTATTCCCATTTTGCTACCAGCATAGATCCAACTGGTTACAACACTCACTTCGATGCGGCTGCCAATGGTTTGGCTTTACTCCTGGCGCTGACCACAGAGGCGCAAGAGAAGCGTATCGGGGAGTATGCAGAAGGTATTTTCGAAGATGTTGGAAAGCCGCTGATACCTGCTTTCTGGCCGGTTATTACTCCTGAAGATGACAAATGGCACGATCTGAAAAACAACTACACCTATTATTTCAAAAATCAGGCTTACCACTTTCAAAATGGCGGTATCTGGCCGGTATGGATGGGGTTATTCGGGATGGGATTTAGCCGGGCCGGTACTCCAGACATGGCTGAGACACTATTGCGGGCCTGGCTGGAAGCAGAGGATCCTGAACAGATCGGTTTCAACGAATACCTGACTTCCGATACATTCAAGTGGTCTGGTAAACAGCGGCTCAGTTTCAGTGCGGCCGGTCTTATATTTTTAACTTCTTCTATCAACAAAACTTACAATCAAATACTTTACACTGACTAAGAGGCAATGCTTTGAATATAAAAACAGACCACCTTTCTCTTGCCCGCGAGGTCATTGGGTTGATGTGGGATGAGATGGAATCTACCGAAGGAGTCTATACATTTGCCGTAGGCGGGGAGTCGGGAAGCGGCAAAACAACCCTGAGTCTGGCCATTAAATCCGCACTTGGTGAGCGGGGAATGCAAAGCTTTATTTTTCATATGGATGACTACTTTTATCTGCCTCCCGGCGATACATACAATAAGAGGCTCAGAGATATTTCCACTGTGGGGCCGGGGGAAGTGAATATGGAGTTACTTCAAGAGCATCTGGATAGTGTGAGAAGTGGGGTGAGTCTGCTTAAAAAGCCTTTGGTAAGTTACCGGGAAAATCAAATTTATGAAGTTATTGCTGAGACGGAAAATACAGAGGTAATCATAGCCGAAGGTACATATGCCTTACTGCTCAATAATATTGACTGCCGGATTTTCATGCAGAGAAACTACATGGAAACCTACGAAAACAGGGTAATGCGCGCAAGGGACCCTGTTATTCCATTCTACGAAAAAGTGCTGGAAATAGAACACAACATTGTAAAAGAGCATGCGGAGTTAGCCGATATCCTGATAGACAAAAACTACAATGTAAAAGTGAAGAGCGAGGAGTATAAAGAGTCGGACTATTCCTGATCCTGGGTATACCTCATATACGGGTTAGATATGTAACTTCGAGTGCCGGATTTACAAAAAGACAGGATATATTTTTCCTGGGCGTTCATTTTTAGCGTTCGGCCTGCATTATTTAAAACTGCGCCTAACTGTTAACTTAAGCTATGTCTTATAGATAATATCAGAAGAGTGTTCTGGTTAAACGAAAGCTGTTAAGCCGCGAAGTGTGTACCGATAGCAGAAGTTTTGGCGTGTTCATGGGATATACAGATACTACCTGCAGGATGAAGGAGAAAGGCTATGGATGGATTACTCTTCCCTATAAAAATAAACCTTTTTTGTTTTGGAATCCTTTCCACTTTTAATTTTCACACCCTTTTCCTGATTAAACTGATAAACAGCTGTTCTCATTGAATTAACATTTTTGTCGTCCTCGTAATCAACTTCTATAGCATCGCCACCTACTTCCAGTTTGCTTAAGGCTTCCAGTAAAGGCTTAAACTTGGAGGATCTTTTCTTGGATGAGTTTACCTTTTCTCTGTCTACGAACTTAATTTCCATAATAATTACAATTTGTTTGCCATTTATAAGCCAACACGCATTAAACAAAATAAAATAATTTAATATAAAATATACAATTATTTTTTATTTAAGCTTAATTCAGATTCTATCATCAATAAACTAAAACGGCTGTAGAATAGTTTATTCTACAGCCGTTTTAGAGATAAAATAAGAAAGGCCTTACAGTAAGATCACAGAATATAGATTTTATAATTATTGAATTTCATAAAATTGATCATATACATAATCCCAAAACTCAGCCAAATCGGAACCCTTGTTATGAGGATTCTTGGATTTTGAAGATTTCATAGCATCAATACAGGCTTTTTCTTTAGCATCATAATAAGACTTAAGCTGATGAGCTGTAGGGTTTTCTATTATTTTTTCAAATTTTTTAATTTTCTCATCCTTTGTCATAACTACCTTTAATTGTTTTAGCCTTTCTAACTGTAACGTATTCAAATCAGAAAAAATTTCTACTAACCCTATTATTAATAAAGTCTTTTGTTTTAAACTATGCAACAATGTGGATTGGCAAGAACCTAAAGAAGATCAGGGGAAATCAAGCTTGCAGGCTTCTGTGTTCCTGCCGCCGGGTTTCTTAAGAGCCTTCCTTGGCTTTTCATATTACCCCATCGCTATTGCTGATAACTAACTCAGAGAGTCCGTGCGGTAAGTTAATGTACATACAGCGCAAGTGGTTTAAGGGTGGGAATTAAAAATCCCCGCCGGTTTCACCCGGCAGGGATAGGGGATGGTGATAGGGATGTAAATGCCGGTATAATAGGGACCCGGCATTTAATCGGGAGATAATAACGGTAAGTAAACGCTTCTTTACAAGTAATATTTTGCTAAATATGTTAATTCATCAACGCTTGTCCTGCCTGTTATTATAACGTGACTTCACGCGCATTATTACAACCAGCATCATTATTTTTATGACAAAATATTCACAGTTCTTCCTATACCCTGAAAGCCTAAGCTTCTCTATGTTTGTGTGCGACAACGATATGATCGAACTTAAGCTGGTATTAAAGATCAAGCTCTCTGATTAAAAGGCGCAATAATATATCCATTGTGAAATCAGGAATCTGTCGGAGGTAATGAAATGGAGAAGTGAGAAACAGGTTCCGTTATAAATTTTGTTTATGTACCCTGTAGACATCAAGAGAGTGCTACTTGAGGCAAAAAATTAATTAAAACAAAAGTAACTGTAGAATCGGATGTGTGTGCAAGAAAGGATATGGTGCCAAATTGAAAACACGATAGGCTTGTCGGCACTACCAGTTATTAAAAGTCATACGAGGAACGAATATATAAGAGCTACCCTTCGCAACAAACCGACACATATGGCAGTTCTTTGATCAGTCTTCTGCTTGTCTGGTTTAGTTGTATAATCCCGAAAAATGAAAACCCGGTTTGGAATACAGCCGGGTTTTTCTTTTTTACCAAGTATTTGGCATCCGGTCTGTAGTTTTCTCTTCTAACGAAAAAAGGACAACTTCTGCAAAGGGTTGTCCTTTTTGTATTAATATTTATGTGCCATGTGGGCGCTGCAGGATTCGAACCTGCGACCCCCTGCTTGTAAGGCAGGTGCTCTGAACCAACTGAGCTAAGCGCCCATTATCCTATAATGGAGTTGCATAACCGATGAGATAAATCGGCATCCAAACAGACGTCAAATATAAAAACATTTGAAATCCATACAAAACATTTTGTTCATGAATTTCTACTAAAGATGGCAAGGAATCAAATAAGGATTTATAATGTTAGCCTTATCTTGATTTAGGGGTTTCAATCAATCATCTTGTATGTATATAAGTATAAGACTTATATACATTTATATTAACTACATCAGAAATCTTATATGGAAAATACACCAGCAGCCGGGTTCACTGCCGTTATAGTAGATGGGGTGCGCATTCCTTTTCAGCGTTCGGGTACCGGCTATCACAACCTTTCGTCGTATGATCTGGGGCGCATGGTCCTTGAAGGTTTAATAGTACGCTCGGAAATCGAACCGGACCAGATAGACCGGGTCATTATGGGTAATGTTATTCAGGATGTCAATACCAGTAATGTAGCCCGGGAGTCTGCTCTGGGCGCAGGTATCCCCAATTCGGTTCCGGCATTTACTGTAAGTATGGCTTGTATATCGTCCAACCAGGCTGTTACCAGTGCTGTAGATCTTATTCGTACAGGCCAGGCCAAAATAGTAGTGGCCGGGGGCACGGAAACCATGTCTGATATTCCTATTCGGCTCAGAAAGAATTTGAGGCAAAAGCTGTTGGAGGCAAGAAAATACAAATCGCCAAAGGATTGGCTGAGTTTTTTTAAGGGAGTCAGCCCCTACGACTTGCTCCCCGAAGTTCCGTCGATATCAGAATATTCAACAGGGGAGACGATGGGAGAAAGCTGCGACCGCATGGCGGCCCGTTTTGGAGTCAGCCGGGAGGAACAGGATGCCTTTGCCCTTCGTTCTCATCAACTGGCCTTTAAAGCCTCATACGATGGCCTGCTGGAAGATGAACTAATTCCTGCCGTCGTGCCTCCGGATTTTGATACCGTTGTCCGCGATAATGTGTTCCGTGAAGACACTTCTATGGAGAAACTTTCAAAACTAAGCCCCGCTTTTATAAAGCCTCATGGTACGGTTACTGCCGGTAATTCTTCTGCTTTTACTGACGGCGCCTCAGCATCGGTTATTATGGAGGAAAAGACCGCCCGTGATCTCGGCCTCACACCTAAAGCGTATTTGCGATCTTATACCTATGTATCTCAAGATCCCTGTGAGGAACTATTGCTTGGCCCTGCTTACGCCATTCCCAAAGTATTGGATAATATGGGTATTTCTCTGAATGATATAGATATATTTGAATTGCACGAGGCTTTTGCAGGGCAGGTGTTGACGGTACTTAAGGCCCTGAATTCCGATACTTTCGCCCGGGCAAATCTCAACCGGAGTAAAAAAACAGGAGAGATACCATTGGAAAAGCTTAATACCTGGGGTGGGTCGCTTTCCCTGGGCCATCCGTTTGGCGCTACCGGAACACGACTGGTAACCACTGCAGCGAATCGACTGCACAAGGAAGATGGAACATTAGCTCTTATATCGGCATGTGCGGCCGGTGGACAGGGGCACGCCATGATTCTTGAACGATATGCCGGATGACTCTGGCCTTTGATTATTGGAGAGAACAGGGGTTTAAAGTGCCACCTCTTTACTGTAACTATTAAAATTATTCTGATGAGTTATCTCAACATAGAAAAAGAAGACAATATTGTAATAGTCACGCTCAACCAGCCTGAGGCGAAGGTCAATACATTGAATGAAGAGCTTATACAGGGATTCAGGCTCCTGCTTGACAAGTATGAGAAGCTCTCCATCGACGGCATCATATTGACCAGCGGTAAAGAAAATAATTTTATTGCCGGTGCGGATGTAGAGATGCTCAAAAATAAAAAGGCCCCAGAAGAGATTGAGGAATTGAGCCGCACAGGTAATGCCTTGCTGACCCGCCTCGAGAACTTCAACAAACCTGTTGTTGCAGCGATTAACGGATCTTGTATTGGAGGAGGTAATGAAGTAGCTATGGCATGTCACTACCGGGTAGCCTCCGACAGTTCCCGTACGGTTTTTAGTCAACCTGAGGTAAATCTTGGCCTTTTACCCGGCGGGGGAGGAACCCAGCGACTGCCCAGGTTGATTGGTCTGCAAAACGCCCTTACCTATCTGTTAACGGGGAAAAATATCTATCCCCGGCAGGCTTATAAAATGGGATTAATTGATGAGCTCGTTCACAAAGATGCGCTTCTGACCGCCGCCAAAGAGGCTGTCGTAAACATCAATAGTAGGTCGTTTAAGCGTAAAGACAAACGAAGTCTGGTACATAAGCTTGCTGAGAGAACTCCCGCCGGCCGTAAACTTATTTTTTCTCAGGCAAGGAAACATGCCCGGTCAAAAACCAGGGACAATTTTCCGGCGCCATCCAAAATTATCGATTGTGTGGAAGAAGGGTACGAAAATGGCATAAAAGCAGGCCTGGAAATGGAATCGAAGTATTTTGGGGAATTGGCAGCAACTCCGGAATCAAAAGCGTTAGTGAATCTGTTTTTTGCCATGCAGGGCGCTAAAAAGAATCCGGAAAAGGAGAAAGCGCGTGACATTCAAAAAATAGGAGTGATCGGTGCAGGACTGATGGGTTCAGGGATTGTCGACGTTAGCGTAAATAACGGGTATCGTGCGCTTTTAAAGGATCAAACAGTGAAACAGGCTGCTAAAGGCGAGCGGGTAGTCTGGCAAAATCTGGAAAGTAAGGTAAACAAGGGTATTATATCTGCTTTTAAGAGGGATGTAATCTCCAGTATGATAACTCCAACCGATTCTTATAGCGGCTTTAGAAGTGTTGAATTAGTTATTGAAGCGGTATTTGAGGATTTGGAATTAAAACAACAGATCATTAAAGAAGTTGAAAAAGTTGTGCCTGAAGCATGCATCATTGCTTCTAATACTTCTTCGTTGCCCATCGCCAAAATTGCGGAGGCCTCCGGACGGCCTGGTCAGGTGGTAGGCATGCACTATTTTTCACCAGTGCAAAAAATGCCATTACTCGAAGTAGTGGAAACGAAACAGACCGAGCCCTGGGTTACAGCTACGGCACGACAGGTTGGCATTAACCAGGGGAAGCATGTAATCACCGTTAATGACGGCCCCGGCTTTTATACAACCCGCATTCTGGCTCCGTTCATGAATGAGGCGCTTATATTACTGGAAGAGGGGATTTCCATAGAAAAACTGGATAGTGACATACAAGATTTTGGCTTTCCCGTCGGGCCGGCTGCTCTTTTCGATGAAGTAGGAATTGACGTGGCTGCTCACATTACAGATGTACTCAATCCACTATTCTCGGGACGTGGAATAAAGCCAGATAATAAGTCGAAAGAATTATTCGAAGCCGGTTTTAAGGGTCGAAAAAATAAAAAGGGTTTTTATATCTATGGGGAGGGATCAGGTAAGAAGAAAGATCCGAACCCGGACGTGTACCGGTTTTTTGGAGGAGAGGAGCGGTCAGAACCCGATTCCGGGTCTGTACAGTCGCGCATGGCCCTGGCTATGATCAACGAAGCGGCATGGTGCCTGCAAGATGAAATTCTGCAAAATCCGACAGATGGCGACCTCGGAGCTGTCTTGGGGTTGGGTTTCCCTCCTTTCCTGGGTGGCCCCTTCCGCTATATCGATCGTATGGGGGCCGGAAAAATAGTTGACAGGCTGGAACGTTTTGAGCAGGAGCTGGGCCCGCGGTTTACTCCGGCCCAAATTCTGAAAGATTACGCATCGGCAGGCAAACTCTTTTACAGCTGATCGGCCCCTGTTACAAAGCTGATGTCTGCTGGTATTATGGTATTAATTGTAGCAAGATGGTAAAAATGCTATCTTTGATAGCTTAAACGATATATTTCTATTAACACCAAAACTATTGATTACATGTCCAACTTAGCCGTTTTGCTCATGGGTAACCCGGATGATGCCGGATGGGTTAACCTCATATTCCTGGGAGCTATTTTTGTTATATTTTATTTTTTCATCATCCGTCCCCAAAGTAAAAGACAGAAAGAAATTCAGGAGAAAGTTTCAAATATTAAAAAGGGTGATAAGATCGTTACTACGGGTGGAATGATTGCACAGGTAACAACTGTTGATGATGACTCCGTGTTGGCTGAAATAGACAGCGGGGTAAAAGCCCGTTTTATGAAAAATGCTATTACGGATGTAAATCCTAATAAAACCAAATAGATTCCTCTCTTATATATGTCCGGTGAAGTTAAGTTTGATAGTATTGAGTCTGCAATTGAAGATATCAAACAAGGTCGCATGATCATCGTTGCGGATGATGAAGACCGTGAAAACGAAGGCGACTTTTTAATGGCTGCCGAAAAGGTGACGCCCGAAGCGGTGAATCTCATGGCCAAATACGGCCGTGGATTGATTTGCGTCCCTATCACTCGGCAAAAAGCCTATTCCCTGGATTTAGACTACATGGTTACCGAAGGAGCAGACCCGGACGAAGCGGCTTTCACAGTTTCTGTCGATCACAAAGAGCTGACATCGACAGGAATCTCTGCTGCCGATCGTGCCAATACCATTCGGGAGCTGATTAAAGATGATTCTAAGCCTGGTGAGTTTCGCCGCCCCGGCCATATCTTCCCTTTGATAGGGGTGGAAGGCGGCGTGCTTCGCCGGGCAGGGCATACCGAAGCGGCTATCGATTTGGCAAGAATGGCCGGGTTAAAACCTGCCGGCATCATCTGTGAGATCATGAAGGATAACGGAGAAATGGCCCGGATCCCCGATCTCGTCAAGATAGCCGAAGAGTTTGATATGAAATTTATCACCATAAAAGATCTCATTGCTTACCGCATGCAGCATGAATCTTTGGTTCGAAAGCTCGTTGAAGTTCAGCTTCCCACCGTTTATGGTGATTTTACACTACACGCATTTGAAGAACGTTTGACGGGCGACCATCATCTGGCGCTGGTTAAAGGGAAATGGAAAGAAGACGATCCGGTGCTTGTGCGCGTGCACTCTTCCTGTATTACCGGAGATATTTTTGGCTCTAAACGCTGCGACTGTGGGGAACAGTTGCACCAGGCGCTCCTTCGGGTTGAAAAGGAGGGCAGAGGAGTGGTGTTGTACATGAACCAGGAAGGGCGTGGCATTGGCCTCGTAAACAAGCTTGAGGCTTATAAGCTGCAGGAGCAGGGGATGGACACCGTTGAGGCCAACGAAGCTCTGGGATTTAAGCCGGATCACCGTGATTATGGGGTTGGCGCTCAGATTTTACGGGCGCTTAATATCTCTAAACTGCGTCTTATGACCAACAATCCGGTAAAGCGTGTGGGCTTAAAGAGCTTCGGGCTGGAAATGACCGAACGCGTACCCATCGAAGTCGGCGCCTATCCGGAAAATGTTCGCTATCTCAAAACCAAACGTGATAAGCTGGGCCATCATCTGAAACTGGATGAGCTGGATCCGCACAGCCCCAATTTCTTAGATAGCATTGTAAAAGAATAAGCCGGCCATAAAAGTATCACAGCCGGTGCCGCTCTCTGTTGTATACTATATATATATCCGGCTATTGGTTTATTATCACATTAAGCCTCTTTCTTTGAGCTTCCATTGTCCTATGGGTACAAAGTTTCTTTCTGATCATCAATTTTCCTGGGAAAATTTGTATCTTCAAGGTTAATTTGTACAAAGCAGTCATTATGGAACATATTAAAGACATTCAACAGAAGATTATAAGAGAATTTGAAGCCCTGGGAGATTGGACTGAACGTTACAAATACATTATAAAGATGGGCCGGGAACTGCAGCCACTTGATGACGAGTATAAAGTAGATGAAAATCTGGTGCGGGGTTGTCAATCTCAGGTTTGGCTACACACCTATCTGAAAGACGGGAAGGTGCACTTCGAAGCAGACAGCGATGCGGCCATAACCAAAGGCCTGGTGGCATTGATGGTTCGTTTTTATTCTGGCCAGGATCCCGACACCATTATTAATACCAGTCCCGAATTCATCCAAAAAATAGGGATGGAAAATCATCTTTCTCCCACCCGTTCTAACGGACTGGCCTCAATGGTAAAGCAGATGAAAATTTACGCCATGGCTTACAAAGCCAAGCAACAAAAAGAAGGCATGAAGGCGTGAAACGCACTTCTATGTGTCGTTCTGGTCATTAGTACATTACCACCGCGCCTCTCATCCGTATAGAGGCCGAATAAAAAAGGCACTACTCTCGGGGAATAGTGCCTGTGTAAATAGTATGTAAAAATTAGACAGGTATGACTTCCTGAGCCTGCAGGCCTTTTTCACCTTCAGCTACGGTGAATTCAACTTTCTGCCCTTCCTCAAGTTTTTTATAACCTTCCATCGCTATTTCACTGAAGTGTACGAAAATATCTTCGCCTTCTTCACGTGTAATAAACCCGTATCCTTTACCATTATGGAACCATTTAACAGTTCCTACTTCTCGTTCTGCCATGCTTAAATCTCCAAAAATTTAACTTCTAGTGCTACTGATTAACGGATAATGCTAAGTAATAAAAATTTCTAACATCATCAACCGCTTTAGTATAATATTTTTTTTTGTGATTACCTACTTTTGATAAAAATATGCCTGTGGGACGTGCCAAGCCACTTTTTATGCACACATCGCTGTGCGTCCAGCACTTAAAAAGTTACTATTTCGGGCTTGTATTTCCTCATCTGAGGCATAGTCATGCCGATGTTGGCGTTGTAATAGGTTGGATCGGAAACGGTGTAGGTTTCTCCATGATGCATAACGTAATCTCCTTTAGGCGGATTGGTAAATTTAACCGCTGTGGCCAGGTGACGTGGGTACTTTATACCGATTACCTCAAGCCCGAGTATATCTTTCACAAGCCTGGTAAAAAGAACGGCCCGATCTTCGCAGTCAGAGTAAGGATAGTAGAGCGTTTCTTCAGGGAAAAAGTACTTCTCGCGTCCAAACTGTTCCCGGTCGGTTTTATATTGAAATGCGGTCTGAACAAATCGTAAAATCATATTCACCGCTTCTGTCTCGGTTTTGCCCTCTACAGCCCGGGCAAGTGGGGTGTATAAGTCCGCCTGGGTTTCAGGGGCCGTTGATGCCTTGAAGTAGATATTAAACTCTGTGAGCGGGTACAATTCATAGAAGGCGATAACATTCCTGTTGATATGCACGGGAATGTTATACGTGGTATCTCCATAGGTAAAGTGGAGGGATCTCTTCATCAGGCTTTTTTGTAAGCGGGGCGTGGCTTGTAAATTCAGGTCGAGAATGGTTCCCGTATCGGGGTGATTTCCTTCATAGGTGAAGATTGAAGAGGGCACAACCTGCCCGTTGTTCAGATCCAAGGCATAGTATTTCTGGTTGTTGATGGTAAAGTATCGGGTGCCGAAGAACTGTGCTTCGGATGCAATAAGCAGATATACGCCATTCTGATCGTAGCCTACCTTGGTTATGAATCCTTCTCTGGTCATCATAAACCAGGTAAACAAGATGCTTTCATCAGAACCGGCGCCGTATATATGCTGTCCGGCCTGGTGCAAGAGCAGAATGTATCCCCAGTCGTTTAATCCGATACGTTCTCTGATAGCGCCAAACTGTTTTACTACGGGTTGGTAATCACTTGAACCCAGCTGCCTCCAGACGTTGCTGATATGTTCTTCATTCCGGGCAGGTAAGGTAAATTTCAGCGATTCAGGGTAGTGGAGCTCAAGTGATAGTTCAAAAAAATCAATTGGCGTATTGAGAAATCCCGGCCGGGATGCCCACTCGTTTGGCGGAAGATGCTCTTCGTGTTCTTGTCTGATGCTTACTGTTTCCCTGGCAGACTCTAAAGAGAGCTCGTTTATTGGAGCCGGTATTTCAGGCCGTTCATCCGAAGGGATCAGATTTGCGGGTTTGTCAAGTTTGGGTTGGAGGGAGGGCTTGGCACCATCGTACTGAGGCCTGGGTTTGAACGCGTTAATTTCAACCCAATTGCTTTTTAACAGTTCATAAAACTCCTTATCCCGTTCATTCCTAAATTCTTGAAACTCCCGGAGTTGTTCCTTTTTCCATTCCTCGAATGTATGCTGAGAGAAACCTGTGAAGGGGAATCCCATAACGAGGTAAAAGAGCAAGATTAGTATTTCAGATGTGTTACAGCGAATTTTGTAGGTGCTGCGCATAATGGTATCCCAAAAAAAGGTTCAGATGAAATGAGTAGAGAAAAAACCTGGCGTTCCTTTACGCATTATTAGATTGTGCGGGCTTTGATAATCCGTACGTACCCTGTATGATTGTGTAACGGAATGTTGATTTTATACAAATATCCATACATAAGCTATGGTATATTTTCTATGAAGCTTAATGGGATGGATTTAAAAAAATATTTGTAACTTTTCGAATATTACAATAAGATATTTCTAATCACTCTTTTAACTAACGGGATACAACTATGTTAAAATTAAAATGGCCAGGCGCTGTTACTATATTATGCATGGCGGCGGTAGTTGCCTGCAGCCCAAAGCCTGCTACACAAATGCAGAAAGAGATCGATCAGCTCCCGGGATGGTACACCAATCCTCCGGAAGACAACAATGAATATCTGTACGCGGTCTCTTCCAGTACGTCCACCCGCAGAGAAACCGCCCGCCAAAAAGCGGAAAGCCAGGCCAGGATCAGCATCGCTCAAAAGCTCGAATCTAAGGTAGAAGCACTCGAAAAGATGTTTACGGAAGAGGTTACCAGCGGTACCGATTCCAACTTCAGCGAGTCATTTACCAGCGCCGGAAAAACCATAACCAATCAGACCCTGCGAGGCATTGCAACGGACCAGATTAAATTTGCGCCGAGTTCTGACGGTACACGGTATGAATGCTTTGTTCTGGTTCGGATACCGGTGGGCGATGCCCGCGCCGCACTTGACAATGCCCTTTCTCAGGAGGAAGAACTCTATGTTAAGTTTAAAGAGTCGAAGGCATTTGAAGAGCTGCAAAGAGACATCAGCCGCCTGGGCCGATCAAATTAACGCAAGATTCGGTTCCTTTTCCGGAGTGCTCTGTGCTGAACGAACAGCCAGAGCACTTTTTATATGGTGAGACGGAATCATTCTTTTTGATGACATAAGAGAACGCCCCCGGCCTGAACATGACGGGCAAGATAGCCGCCCTGCCTGACATCATCCGTGCCTGTCCGACTCCTGGCGGATCCGCGGCTTATACCTCTCTCTATTCAATCTCTACATCATTCATTTCCAGCCAATATCCATCGGGGTCCTGGAAGAAAATCTGCCGGTAGCCATCCCTCCGCTGATTGACAGCGCCCGCGTTGCCTTTGGAATCGAAGTATTCGATGTTGTACTGCTTCAGGTGATTGAGGAAGAGATCAAATTCGTCTGTTTGAAGGGCGAGATGGTTTTGCCTGTCGTGGCGGATATGGCTGTTGTCGCCTTCTATGACATGAATCGAGAGGCCCTTGCCCAGGGAAAACCACCGGATTGGGCGATGGACCAAAGGGCAGGGGATCTCCTCCAGGCCGAGAATATCTTTGTAAAACTGAGCGCTGCGGTCTAAGTTGCTAACAAAAATAGCAATGTGATCTATTACAGCAACAGGAGCCGTGGTTTCTTGTTTTTCAGACATAAAAATA
>CALJMB010000193.1 GCA_937982515.1 uncultured Balneolaceae bacterium | reverse complement strand
CCCCTCAGGATGGCTGAAGAACCGGTTCAGCCATCCATCTCCCCTCAAGGGGAGACTACATCCGATCCGGGCCTGGCGGATATCCCAAAGCAGAAAAGGGAACCCCGTTCAAAGGGCTCCCTTTAGATTTAGCAATCTTTGTCTGATTAATGTGGGCAGGCCAATGGGTCAATTGGCATCGGCCTGTATGTGGGAAATGGTAAATTTCTGTGTTATGCCGGCGCTCTGCCCTTTCACTGATCCGCTCACCTGGAGTGATCGGATCAGTGGCAAGATCGTTCCGCAGGAGATCAGGCCGGACAGGCTCCTGGCTATAGGAAGATGAATCGCGCCACCGACTGTGGCGAAAGCTCATTCCTACTTCCTAATTCTCCATTCACCCCCCTCAATCCATAATCTTGCGGAGGAATGCCGGTTGTTCGGTATCGCTTTTGTCGATGCGTTCGCGCCGGTTATTTAACAAGGTGTCGCCCTGGTGCCGGGGAGCTTGCGGCTGTTGCAGTTCGTCATCGTCCTGGTTTATGGGTTTAACGTTTTTAAGCCTGCGCCGGTGAAAGGCGGGAGAGTCCATATGCTTCAGGTTCTTCTCCCCTTTGTAAAACGGTTCATTGGTTGAGGAATACCTGCTCTGCCCGGTGAAGTCGCTGGCTCTGGGCAATCCCATCTTTTCCACGGTACTTTCGGCTGCACCGTCTTTATGACTGTTAGGGGCCACACGCGCTTCCTTGTTGCTGTCGGCCAGGTCAAAGCCGGTAGCTATAACGGTTACTCTCAGCTCGTTTTCAAAGCTTTCGTCGAGAACGGTTCCGAGGATGATCTCGGCGTCTTCTCCGGCTTCCTGTTGAATGATGTTGGTTGCCGTCATGGTTTCGCGCATACCCAGGTCGGCGCCTGAGGATATATTCACCAGCACATTCCGCGCCCCCCGTATGCTCACTCCGTCGAGCAAGGGAGAGTTAATGGCTTCGCGGGCCGCGATTTCGGCGCGGTCGTCTCCGGTTGCGGTTGCCGACCCCATAATGGCGGCGCCTCCGTCGAGCATGGTGGTACGCACGTCGGCAAAATCGAGGTTGATGAGTCCGGGCATAAGGATGAGGTCCGAGATACCGCGTGTGGCATTATATAATACCTGGTTAGCGGCATCAAAGGCTTCCAGCAGCGTGGTGTTTTCATCGGCAATATCCATCAGCCGCTCGTTGGGAATAACAATAACGGTATCGCTGTTTTTCTTAAGCTCGGTGATTCCCTCCAGGGCGTATTTCATGCGCTTGGGGCCCTCGCCCAGAAAAGGGGTGGTTACAATGCCCACCGTCAGTATTCCTTTGCGTTTGGCAATACCTGCAACTACCGGGGCCCCGCCGGTTCCGGTACCGCCGCCCATGCCGGCCGTCACAAATACCATGTCGGCGCCTTCGATAATCTCTTCGATTTCATGCCGGTTCTCCTCCACAGCCTCCCTCCCGATTTCGGGACGGGCGCCGGCTCCCAGCCCGTTGGTCAGGTTGGTTCCAACCTGTGTGGTTATATCTGCCTTACTGTTTTTCAGAGCCTGCGCATCGGTATTAAGCGCAATATATTCTACGCTTTTCAGACCCTTGTCAATCATGTTGTTGACGGCGTTTCCTCCGCCGCCACCTACTCCGATGACTTTTATTTTCGCATTGTCCTGACCGTCAACGTCAAAGCTAAAGCGAGAGTTAAGGTTAGCCATAATTTCTCCTTTTGATTGCTATTACTATTAGATTAATCTAGGTAGTTATTTACTGTTCTGCCGGACTGACTCCGGCAGATCTCCTCTTTTGTTATTTGTTCTTTGTTATCTGTTACAATTCTTTAAACCAGCTCTTCATACGGTCGGTAATTTTGGTCATCACTTTTTCTACACTGGGCCCCTTGGATGAAGAAGGCACCATGGCTTCGATCGGCCCCCCGCTGCCTGTGCGCATAGCGTGCACAACCAGGCCCACGCCCGTTGAATAGATCGGATTATTTACCTCTTCAATGAGGCCGCCGCTGAGGCCCAGCGGCTTACCGATCTTGGCGTCCATGCCCAGTACTTCATTCGCCAGGGGACACACGTTTCTAATAAGTGAACCGCCCCCGGTAATGACTACGCCCGCGCTGAGAGCATCGGCATAGCCGCTCCGCTTTATCTCTATGGCAACAATCTCGAGAATCTCTTCCATGCGCGCCTGGATGATCTTGCCCAGTATACTTTTGGTTATTTCTTTAGGAGGCCGGCCTGCAATTCCGGGTACGGTAATCGCCTCATCTTCCTCGATCATGTCTACATAAGCCTCGCCATGTACATGCTTTAGCCTTTCGGCCTGGTCATCCAGTACGCTCAGCCCCACGCGGATATCGTCGGTCACTTTCTTGCCACCGATGGCAATGACGGCTGTGTGGCGGATGGTGTTATCCTGAAATATGGCTACATCGGTGGTTCCGCCTCCGATATCCACCAACACCACTCCGGCTTCCTTCTCCTCATCGTCGAGCACGGCGTAAGAAGAGGCCAGCGGCTCCAGGATGATGTCAGCGACCTGATATCCCGCCCGTTCCACACAGCGGTAGATGTTTTTGGCCGCCGAAACCAGCCCCGTGATAATGTGAACTTCTGCCTCCATCCTCATACCGCTCATGCCTACGGGGTCGCTGATGCCATCCTGCCCGTCTACGACAAACTCCTGGGGAATGATGTGAAGGATCTGCTGGTCGGTCGGCAGCATAATACGCTGGCAGTCTTCCAGCAGCCGGTCTACATCGTTGACAGTAATCTCATTGTCCCGGTTATTGATGGTGATGACCCCTTTGCTGCGCATGCTGCGGATGTGGTCTCCTGCAATGCCAATATTAACGGAATTAACCTCTATGCCAGAGGCAAGCTGGGCCTGTTCAATAGCTGTCTGGATGGCATTAACCGTTTTGTCGATATTCACGACTACCCCGCGGTTAAGCCCGTCGCTGGAAGCCTTGCCTACGCCCAGGATATGGATGCGATCTTGTTCATCGATGGATCCGACAATAGCGCATACTTTGGTTGTCCCCATATCAAGGCCAACAACGATTCTATCTTCTTTGTCTTCCATAGTGATATTGCGTGCTGTTATATATGTTGTTTTTAATATCATTCTGAATCGGGCCTTGCCAGCCTGATTCAGGATGATACCTGCTTTTATCAGTTAATTCCCGGCCGGCGACAACCAACTGCCCGTTCACCCCCTCCGTGTCCCTGAAGGGGAAAGTTAAAAGCCCCCTCTAGGGAATTTAGAGGTGAAAAAGCGGTCGACATATACATAATGTTTTTATAGCCGGCCCCGAAGCCTCGGGGGATTTTCTATTATTTCAACGTTCGCGTGTTACAATCTGCCCCCGGAAGCGCAGGTCTATAGTTTCCATGTTCTCCATGCCTTTCTGCCGGATAACCCCGGCATAAAACGCTTCCCAGTTGCGGAGTTTTGTTTCAAAGTCTCCTTTGCCAAAGATCAGTTTAACACCGTTATCATTACTTAATGCCACCACACCTTCGGCTTCCGTCCACGCTACTTCGCTGATCGTAGCATCATAAACAGGATTTTGGGCTATGTGCTTCAAAAAGCAGCTTACCACTTCAAAGTTCTTGCTCTTCAGCGTATCGCCGGGCGAAGTTGTTTCAAACCCATAAAGCACCGGCACATCCACGGCTTTGCCTAACACCAGCGGCAGCTGCATGCCTTCGGCATCGACATAGAATTTATGTGTGCCATCAGCCAGAAGCGCCAGGGGCCGGCGTTCGGTGATGTGGATCACCAGATCACCAGAAGGTTCAACCCTCACCTGGGCATCCTTTACATAGGGGATCTTTTTTACCCGATCCATAATGCCCTTATAGTCCAGGCTGTCGGGTTTAACTCCCAAAGGAATGTCGGCCTGCTGCTCCAGTTCCTCATCAGAAACAAAATAAGCGTTGCTGAAACGTACGCTCTGAACCGTAGCCGTTCGCTCCCAATACAGGCCCGCCATGATGGCTACGCCCAGCAGGAGAATAGCCCCTGCAACCCACGGAAGGGCGCTTAAGCCTGTTGAGCGCGCCTCCGGCTTCGATTCTTTATCTGTTTTGTTTTCTACCATATGCTATATGGATGTCATTTTCTGCCGTGACCAACGTTTTTACTATTTGCCAGAGAAATTGGCGCTGCCCGATGTTTGGCTGCCAGTATCAGGGACGTGCATCCTACCCATCAATCCTCCTGCAACAGGGATTCCACAAAGTCATATCTATGTTATAAACACTGCTAACTGTTAACTGCTCACTGTTCACTGTTAATTCGTTTTTTCTATTCCGGCTTCCAACGCTTCTGTAAACTGTTCGCCGTATTTATAGATGTCTCCGGCCCCCATAGTGATAACTACATCTCCGGGCTTCACCAGTTCTGTGAGCCGGGCAGACAACTCGTTTTTGTCTTCAACGTAATGCACCTGCCTGTGTCCGTACTCTTTAGCGGCATCGGCTATCAGCTTACCCGTAACACCCTCAATGGGCTGCTCGCGCGAAGGATACACATCGGTAATGACGCATACCTCGGCGTCAAAAAAAGACAGCCCGAACTCTTTGTACAGATCCTGTGTACGTGAATAGAGATGAGGCTGAAATACCGCCACGATCCGGTGATCCTTCCACCCTTTGCGGGCGGCATTCAGGGTGGCCTGTACCTCTGTGGGATGGTGAGCGTAGTCGTCGATAACCGTTACCCCGTCTTTTTCAGTCTTGAGCTGGAACCGGCGGAAAACCCCCTGAAAACGTTCCAACCCCGACTTAATGAGTTTGAAGTCGATATCCAGCTCCAGGCCTACAGCTATGGCCGCCAGCGCGTTTTTTACGTTGTGCTCTCCGGGAGCTTTCAGCCTGATCTTTCCCAGCTCTTCCTCCCCCTTCAGCACGCTAAACGTTGTATAAAAGTGATCCATATCTATATCTATAGCCCGAATCCCGGCCTGGGGAGTCAGGCCATAAGTTATGATTCTGCGATCGATCCGGGGGATAATGCTCCGCACATTGGGATCATCCAGACAAAGCACCACGGCCCCATAAAACGGCACCTTGTTGGCGAACTCCACAAATGCCTCTTTTACATCGTCCAGATTGTCATAAATATCCAGATGGTCTGCTTCAATATTCGTGATAACCGCTAAAGAAGGTGTTAGCCGGAGAAAGGTCCTGTCAAATTCATCCGCTTCCACAATAATAATATCACCCGTACCCACTACAGCATTGGTGCGGGAAAAGCTGTGCACTTTTCCTCCTACAATAATGGTCGGGTCAAAGCAGCCATCCTGAACTACATGTCCTGTAAGCGTGGTGGTAGTGGTTTTTCCATGGGTACCCGCGATACCGATTCCATACTTCATCCGCATCAGCTCGGCCAGCATTTCTGCGCGCTTTATTACGGGGACGCCATGTTCCAGGGCCGCTTTAGTCTCAATATTATCATGGGCATTTACAGCGCTGGTATACACTACTACATCAGCACCTTCTATATTTTCTTCCTTATGGCCGATGAATACTTCGGCCCCCAGTTTTCTAAGATGCTCGATGGACTCGCCCCTGCTGGCGTCTGAGCCTGTTACTCTGTAACCTTTCTGGAGCAATATTTCGGCCATTCCACTCATACCAATGCCTCCGATACCCACCATGTGTATGTGATGGGTTCGCCCAAATACCGGTTGCGTTTGAACTTGTTTACTCATGTCATATCTCGTTTTAATCAGGCTTGTCATCCTGATACCACATAACTCATCCGATGACTTAGAATCAGTGGATGAGTGTACTTCAATTCTTATTAACTTCTATCAATTCGAGGATTTCCTCTGCTATTTCCGCGGCGGCGGCGGGCCGGGCCAGTTGCAGCGCGGCCTCACTCATCTTCCTGAGCCGGGCCCGGTCAAATATAACCTCCCGCACCAGATGTGGCAGCTTGCTTTTAGCCTCGGCATCTTCCAGCAAAACCGCCGCGCCCTGTTCTACCATTGAACGGGCATTCTTTGTCTGATGATCACCCGCAACATTAGGCGAAGGTATAAGTATACTCGGCTTGCCGGTCAGTTCCAGTTCCGAACAAGACAGTGCCCCTGCCCGGCTTACCACCAGATCGGCCGCCGCATAGGCTTCGGGCATATGGTGCAGAAAATCGACCAGCCTCAGGCGCTCAAACCCGTCGGTGTTCAACCTTGTATGGAGGCTATCGTAATACCTTTCGCCACACTGCCAGATAATCTGCAACCCCAACTCGTTGTGAAGCTGACCAATATTCTGTGACATAGCTTCATTAATGACCCGGGCACCGCCGCTCCCTCCCAATACCAGGAGTGTGGGTTGCTCTTTTGTGAATCCAAAATGCCTGTATGCCGATTCTTTATCCACCGCAGTTAGTGTGTTCCGGGTCGGATTGCCTTTAAGTATGACTTTCTCCCTGGGGAGATATCCTTCCGCCTCTTTAAAAGCGGTAAATATTATATCCGCTTTTTTAGCCAACAGGCGGTTTGTAACGCCGGGGAAGCTGTTCTGTTCCTGAATAACCAGTGGAATATTGCGTTTGCTGGCAATCCATCCCACAGGCCCTGCAACGTAGCCCCCGCATGAAATAACCAGGTGCGGCCTGAATGCAGCAATAATGTTCATACTCTGGACGAGGCTCGCTATCAGTTTAACCGGGAATAAAAGGTTCTTAACCGTCATTCTGCGATGGAGGCCACTGATCCAGATGTTTTTAATATCGTATCCCGCCTTCGGCACGGCATTCCATTCCATGCGGTTTTTAGTACCCACAAACAGAATTTCTGAATTCCTGTTTATCTCCCGCAACGCGTCGGCAATGGCAATAGCCGGGTATACATGTCCGCCAGTTCCACCGGCCGCTATGAGAATACGAGGCTTTCTCATAGCGGCGGTGGCTGGTCCGTCGTGGGATGATATATTCTTTGCCGTACTATGCATAAAACACCGGTTGTCCTTTTCGGTTATGCTTGGAGATGTTCATCAGAACACCGACCATTAGTCCGGCGATAAGCGTACTGGTTCCACCGTAACTTACAAATGGCATTGGGAGCCCCGTTACCGGAAGCAGACCGCAGGCCACACCGGCATTAACGAATCCGTACAAAACAATAAATAAGGTAAAAGCAACCGCCAGAAGCATGCCGATGGTATCGGTCGCGTTTTTAGCAATGACCACCAATCCCCGGAAAAGGATTACTATAAACAGAACGATTAATGAAACAGAACCCATAAGCCCGTATTCTTCTGCTACGATAGCAAAAATAAAATCGTTATAAGGGGCCGGGAGGAAATCGCGCTGCGTACTTTTTCCTATACCTACCCCAAACAGCTGGCCTTGCGCAATAGCTATGTGTGCCTGTTGGGCCTGATAGCCCTCACCTACATTGAACTCTCCGCTTTTTATGTCTGCGATCTGCTCAACATATTGCTGAATGCGACTCTGACGCTCGGCCGAACTCAAAATGAGAACAGAGGCTCCTATAATACCTATAAGCACCAACATACCCAGCTGCGCAGTGCTGATACGTCCTATAAACATGACCAGCAGGCATATGGCCATCAACAGAGCAGCACTGCTAAAATCCTCTATTCCGATCAGCACAAAGGTAATTACAACCCAGAACATGATGGGTAAAAAAGCTCTTTTAAAGTCTTTTATGTACTCCTGTTTCTCATCCAACAGTACAACAACGTGGATTAACAGAGCAGCCGAAGCCAGTGATGAAGGCTGAAACGTAAAACTGCCTACACTTAACGACCGCCTGGCGCCGAATACCTCCGGCCCAAACAGAAACACCGCTATGAGTAGCAGCCAGCTCATAACTAAGCCCAGCCTGCTGAACTTCGCCACCAGATGATAATCAATCTTGGAGGTGATCAGCATAATGATGAACCCTATACCCAGCTTGACAGTATGTCCAAAAACCAGGCTTCCGGCTGTAGTCTGCTTGGCTTCTGCGAAATGAGCAATTGCAGAATACACAGCCAGCACGCCGATTACCATGAGCAGGATAACGGATATAAGCAGGATTCGATCACTGCCCTGCTTCGGCAGATCCATATCATCCGGGCTTGTACCCAGGATGGCTGATACCTTTTTATTTGGCGTGGTGTATATCATGTTTTGGTTTGTTGTCAGTGGTGTGTTGTTATGGTTTACAACTAACCACTGACGACTAACGACTCCTACAATGCATTTACTACTTTTTTGAATTCGTTTCCTCTGTGCTCATAACTTTCAAACATGTCAAACGAGGCACAGGCGGGGCTCAGCAATACGACTTCACCTCTTTTAGCGTACTTCCTTGCCAGGCGCACAGCCTCAGCCAATGTATTGGCGGTTTCGAATTGAGGCACTGTTGCCTTCAATTGCTCTTCAATCACCGGCCGGGCCTCGCCGATAGCTACGATCGTGTGTACCTTGCTGCGGATCTGATCGATCAGGCCGGTGTAATCATTCCCTTTGTCCCGGCCGCCCAGGATCAGGACCATAGGCACATTAAAACTGTCCATTGCATACCAAACGGCGTTGATGTTGGTAGCTTTGCTGTCGTTGATGTATTTAACGCCATCAACCGTTCGTACATGCTCAAGGCGGTGTTCCACGCCTTCAAATGTGCGAAGGCTCTCGCGTATTATTTCATTTGTGATTTCTGCAGCTCTTGCAGCCAGAGCTGTGGCCAGCCCGTTGTTCAGATTATGACTGCCGCTAAGACTTACTTCTTCTATAGGCATAAGTACGTGTTCCTCGTCATTTATTCTTAGGATAATATTGCGGTCTCTGATAAATGCTCCCTCGGATATTTCTGCCGTATTCGAGAAGGCCAGCAGCCGGGGAGCGTCTTCTTTTTTTTTAAGTGATTCTACGTGTTGCTGAATGGCCGGATCGTCATTGTTATAGATGAACCAGTCTTCAGCTTTCTGGTTTTTTGTGATGCGGTATTTAGCCTCTGCATACCGTTCAAACCTGTGTTGATAGCGATCCATATGATCGGCCGTAATGTTCAGCAACAGGCTTATGTGCGGGCGGAATGTGCTGATGTGATCCAGCTGAAAACTGCTCACTTCCAGTATGGTATTGCTCTGCGCTGTTGTGTCTTCCACCCTGTCTGAAAATGCATAGCCGATGTTACCGGCCAGCACATAGTCTTTGTTTGCTGTTTTCCATGTATGGGCCAGCCAGCTGGTTACCGTAGTTTTACCATTGCTCCCGGTAACAGCTACCAGAGGGCTATGGTTATACCAGCTTGCCACCTCCATCTCCGAAAAAATGTCTTTACCAGCCTTAAGATATTCCTGCGCCAGCGGGGCCTCTGTCGGTACCCCCGGACTTAACACGGCAAAGTCTGCCCCCCGGGCCTTATCCGTATGGCCGTTCTCTTCAAAAGCGATGTTATGTTTGTCTAACCGGCATTTAAAATGCTCATTAATGGTGTTGTTATCTGTAACAAACACACGCGCTCCTTTTCGCTGTAGCAGGCATGCCGCCGCCACACCGCTCCGGGCGGCACCAATAACGACGATATGTTTTCCCTGCACCTGTCTCATCTTAATTTCAGCGTTAGAAGACTTACAATTCCCAGCAGAATGGCAATAATCCAAAATCGCACCACGATCTTGGATTCGGGCCATCCCTTTTTTTCAAAGTGATGATGAATCGGCGTCATCAGAAACACACGTTTTCCTTCTCCGTACTTTTTCCGGGTATATCTGAACCAGGTGGTCTGGATAATCACAGAAACGGTTTCCATAAAGAAGATGCCACAGATAATAGGCAGCAGCAGTTCCTTGTGCAGCATCAGTGCAATAGCGCCAAATGCCCCGCCAAGCGCCAGAGAACCGGTATCGCCCATAAATACAGAAGCCGGATGCGTGTTGTACCACAGAAAACCCAGGCACGCCCCGACCAGGCTGGCGCAGAAGATGGTCAGCTCTCCCGATCCCGGCAGATACATAATATCCAGGAAGTCAGAGAAGTCTGTCCGACCGGAGACATAGGCAAAAATTCCGAATATTAAACCCGCGATAGCTGATGTTCCGGCTGCGAGTCCATCCAGTCCGTCCGTCAGATTGGTGGCATTGCTTACACCCGTAATGATAAAAACAACCACAGGTATGTAGATGACCCACCCCAGATCTTCACCCAAGAAGGCGTAATCAATGTTTACATTTTTCAGAAAGGGTACGGTAGCGAGGGTATTAAAATCCTGAAAATCGGGCCAGAAATAGAGCACGCTACCTAGTGCCAGGCCTATAGTTATCTGCCCGGCAAGTTTAAAGCGACCGCTCAGTCCGGATTTATCCCGTTTAACCACTTTTATATAATCATCAATGAAGCCCACCACCCCCAGCAAGAGCGTAACCAGTACAATCATCCACGTGTAGACGCTATCCATACGCATCCAAAGAAGCGCCGGGATGAGGATAGCCAGCAGAATAATCATACCTCCCATGGTAGGTGTTTGCGCTTTGCAGAGATGGGTATCCAGGCCTATATCGTCCCGTATCACTTCTCTTAACTGCATTCGCTCCAGCCAGCGGATAATACGCCGGCCGATCAGTAGACTGATGAGCAGAGACATCGTAGCTGCCACAGCGCTTCTTGTTGTAATAAACTCAAAAGCGCTAAGCCCCGGCGGCTGATACATTTTTTCAAGCCATTCTATCAGTTCAAAAAGCATCAGACACCCCCTTCCGGACTTGTGTTGGCGGCAGGTTCGCCTAACGCTTTACGTGCAATCTCGCGGTCGTCAAAGTGGCGGCGCACTCCGTTAATTTCCTGATATGTTTCATGGCCTTTGCCGGCAATGAGCAGAATGGTGTTGGTGTCAGCTTTGGCGACAGCCTGTTCTATGGCTTCTTTCCGGTTAGATATACGTATGATGGAATCCGGATACCGAAACCCTTTCATGGCATCGTCAATGATGGCATCTGGGTCTTCATCACGGGGGTTGTCTGAAGTTATCGTAACCCGATCCGCGTACTTCTCACTTACAGAAGCCATTTTCGGACGTTTGGCCTTATCCCGGTTACCGCCACATCCAAAAACCACATGCAGAATCTGATCCTCTGTTTTTAGTTCTGAGAGTGTCACCAAAACATTCTCCAGAGCATCGGGGGTGTGCGCGTAGTCTACCAACACCACAGGCGCGCCGGTATCTTCAAACAGTATGCGTTCCATCCGCCCTGCCGCCCCGGCAGCTGATGACAGGGCTACCGCTACAGCTGTTTCTTCATATCCAAGTGTCCGGCATATTATAAAGGCCTCTGCAATGTTGTACGCATTGAATGTACCTACCAAGGGACTGGTAATTTCTGTTTTTCCAATGGTAAGGGTAAGCCCCTCCGTAGTACTCGAGATAACACGGCAGGGAATCCCGGCATCTTCCAGAAAACCGAACTTTGTAACCTGCGCGGAACAGTCTTCCGTCATCAGCTCAGCATACCGGTCATCTGCGTTGATAACTGCATGGGCATCGGAGCGGAGGCCGTCAAAAAGTAGCTTTTTGGTTTGCGCATAATCTTCAAAGCCGGAATGGTAGTCCAGATGATCGTGGCTCAGGTTAGTAAAGGCGGCTACAGCAAAGTCCAGCCCGGCTGTCCGCTGCTGTTCTAATGCATGAGATGAGACCTCCATTACCAAATGGGTGGAACCGACCTCGGCCATCCGCCTCATATCCCGTGCAAGTTCAATGGGATCTGAAGTGGTGAGCCGGCTGTCCATAACTTCGTCTCCAAAACGTTTTTCTATCGTACCAAGCAAAGCCGGCCGGGCCCCGAGTTGGGCGAGCACCTGATAAACCAATGTAGCTACCGTAGTCTTTCCATTCGTTCCTGTAATACCAATTAATGTCAGGTGTTTGGCCGGGTTATTCTGGAATGCCTGGGCCAGCGGCCCGATCAGCGACCGCGTATCTTTTACTTCCACAAAACATACGTTCTGTTTATGGCTAACAACTTCTTCACATATTATTACGCCGGCGCCACAGGAAATGGCGTCATCTATAAATTTGTGCCCGTCAACCCTGGTACCTTTTACAGCAATAAACACCGATCCGCCTGTGACTTCGCGTGAGTCTTGCGTAAGCGCACCGATTTTGGCAGGCTGCGGCCCGGAGACCCGAATCGGGTTACATAATGCTATGAGTTGTTCAAGAGTCACTTATAAATGCAATTCATCTAAGGTTAATTAAAACGCTATTTATAGTCGTACAAGGTGCTTTGGCATCGTTAAATAAGGCCAACAGACACAGATTATTATTCCCGGCGTTTGAGTATTATCCAACGTGATCATCGGCCTGCCAGTATTTCCATGGATGTCTCCTGGCCCCGTATCGTCACAGTGCGCCCCTTTTCCATAAAGTCTCCTGGCCCTGGAAACTGTGTGGAAACCGTTCCGGAACCGATCATTCTGATTCCGAAGCCCTGGTCAATGAGAAGCATGGATGCTTTTCGCATGCTCATCCCGCCAACATCGGGAATAACTGCATAATTGTCCGGTAGCCGGGTTGTGTCTGCATCGACTGTATTGTCTGCCAGAGTCAATATCAGCCGGGCTCCGGGCTGTAGTTCCGTACCGGGAGCAGGGTTCTGGCTGACAATCAGGGTTCCATTTCCCTCACTATCATATGGCAGCCTCTGGATGCCTAACAATGTTTTTGCCTCTTGCAGGCTCAATCCCCTTAGATTGGGGACATAAGTCAGCAGGGTTTCCCTGTTTAGCTCATCATGCTCTATCATCTGTTTCTCGATCTGATTATCAAGCCCCGCAATACGCTTTGCGGTTTCCCTGAATATGGGTCCGGCCGTCCTCCCGCCATATATGCTGGTTTCAGGCTCGTCGAGAACGATCATTACCACATATCTGGGATTCTCAGTCGGGAAGAATCCTACAAAAGAAGCCCGATAAGAGCTACGGTACTGCCCATTAATATATTTCTGGGTTGTTCCTGTCTTGCCGGCAATTGACAGGCCTTCTACCTGGGCCCATGCAGCAGTACCCGAATCAGTAACCACTTCCCTGAACACGGGGTATAGCTTTTCTACCGTCTCCTTTCTGGCAACCCGCCTGACTTCTACCGGATCATGTTTCCAGACTATGTTCTCTTCCTGATCTGTTATTTTTTCCACGAGGTATGGACGCATCATAATTCCCCCGTTGGCAAAAGCAGCATAGGCCTGTATAAGCTGAATAGGAGTAGCCAGCACTTCATATCCGATAGCCATCCAGGGGAGCGATACACGGCTCCACTCGTACGGCTTTTGCAAACGGCCTGATTCTTCGCTCGGCAGATCGATGTTTGTAAGTGTACCAAACCCGAGATTTCTGGCATACTGGTAAAAAACATCTCTTGAAAGACGCCGGGCTATTTCCGACGTAGCCACATTGGAGGACTTTTTGATGACCTCGGTAAAAGTCAGTGTACCCAAAGGATCGTGGTCGCGCATCCACTGTCCGTGAATAAGTGTCTGTCCGCTTTTAGGAGTTGTGAATTTCTCATCGAAACTCACAACATCCTGTTCAACAGCTGCAATAGCGGTAACCAGCTTAAAAGTAGAGCCGGGTTCAATCATATCAGAAACCGCATAATTCCTACGGTTCTCGTTCTCTGAGGAGGCGGGATTGTTGGGATTGAATGTGGGATAATTTGCCATTGCTTTTATAGCTCCTGTCTGTGGATCCATCACAATGGCAGAACCGTAATTAGATTTCGTACGAAGGATCCCGGCTTTAAGTTCTTCTTCAAGAATGGCCTGAATTTGGGAATCGATCGTGGTGTAAAGAGAATATCCCTGTCGGGGTTGTCTGCGGGGAGCACCTACATAGGCAAAAATACGCCCGTTACGATCTCGCCTTACCTGTTGTACACCATCTATTCCTCTCAATTTGTCATCATACTTTTTTTCGAGGCCCGTAACACCGTCCATATTATAATTCACAAAGCCCAGGACATGGGCTGCAAGCATACCGAAGTTATACCGCCGCTTATAATTTTCTTCCAGAATAACGCCGTGTATGCCCAGCGAACGCACTGCTTCATATGCTTCGGCATTGACATTGTCGGCCAGCACTACGTAGCGGGATCGGCTTGGAGCGCGGTCTATCTTTCTCAAATAATCAGAAGCGCTCAGAGCGGTATGCCCGGCCAGCGTTTTGCACAGCTTTCCTATCTGATCACGGGTAAGCCCGTCGATACGGGGATCCAGCGCTACTTTATAAGCCACCGTGTTGGTTGCCAGCAAGCTTCCATCGTCATCATAAATATTCCCTCTTTGGGCCGGCACCCGTATGGTGTCGATAGCCTGGTTGCTCCACAGTTCACGTAACTGATCTCCCTCCAGAAAGTTTATTCGTAGTAATTGCAGTGCAATGACACATGGAACCAACACTATTAGCCCAAAAACGACAAACATCCGGCTCAATATGGCAGTACGCTCTTTCATCATTTCCTTTCCACCTCAATGACTTTTTCTGCGGGCCCGCCATTAATGAATCCGAGCTCTTTAGCTTTTTCATAAATTGCGGCCGGGCCAATCATGCGGTCGTACATTAACCGGTACTCGGAGTTTATACGGCGAGCCTGATTGTATTCGTCCTCCAGCTGTTGTACCTCGTCGAGCAGTTGCTGTGTGGCAAACACATGGTTGAGGTACAGAACACCCAGCACACCGACAAGAAAAGCACCCAGGATTATTTTCCAGGGCTTCACCCTCGGAAATCCCTTCCGTTTTTTTTCTGACTTTTCGTTGACAGGCCATCCATAGTTTCCCTCACCCCGCAAGCTGCTCCGGCCGTCACGCATTTTTCCCGCGTGATCTCCGGGCGATACCTTTCGAAGATTTGGCCGAACTTTTTTAGTTTTTAAAGGAGACCGGACTATCATACTTCTGCCCCCCGAACCTCAACTTTTTCTGCCGCGCGCATTTTGGCGCTTCGGGCAGCCGGGTTCCGCTCTACCTCATCCCTGGACGGGGTAATAATTCCGCCCGAAAGAGGCCGGATGGGCGATAAATCATTTCCGTAAAAATCTTTCTCCGTTTTCCCCTGATGGTTTCCGGATTTAAAGAAACGTTTTACAATCCGGTCTTCCAGCGAGTGATAAGAGATGGCAACGATGCGTCCGCCCGGCTGCAGTATATCAAGCGCCTGGCTCAGTGCTCCCCGTAGCATGTCCAGCTCACGGTTAACCTCAATGCGGATGCCCTGGAATACACGGGCCAGACTCTTAACCTGATGGCGGCCGTGTACAACCGATTTTATAATGTTACGCAGCTCAGCTGTAGTTTCAACCGGGCGGGCATCGATGATGGCACGTGCAATTTGGCGGCTCATCCTTTCTTCGCCATAGTGAAAGATGATATCACGCAACTCTTCGTAGGCATAAGTATTAACCACCTGATGCGCGTCGACGCCTCTGAGATTACTCATGCGCATATCCAACGGGCCATCGTATTGAAAACTGAAGCCCCGTTCAGGATCTGAAATTTGATGGGTGGAAACGCCCAGATCCAAAAGAATCCCGCATACCTTACCGTGTATCTCTGGGGGTAATAGCCTGGCAAGGTAACCAAAATTGCCTTTTATCGGAGAAAAACGCGGATCACTACCTATGTGGGAAAGGGCGGCATGGATGGCTTCATCGTCCTGATCGATACCGATAAGCCTGCCTTCATCAGAAAGGCGAGACAGAATTCTCCTGGCATGGCCTCCTCCGCCGAGGGTACCATCTATGTAAATACCGTTTCGGTCTGTAACCAGCAGGTTTACGGACTCATGCAGCAATACCGGTACATGCTCATAATAAGAATCTGTTTCATGTTTCGTCATTGGTATCATGGTCGCCCATCACACGCTCAAAAAGTTCCTGATACGATTCAAAGCTGAGACCGGAGTCGATAGCGTTAAGTTTTTCAGGCGACCATACCTCAATACGTTCGCCACTGCCAATAAAAATGGCCTTACCGTCTATACCGGCCCAATCTGCCAATTGTGTGGGAAGCGGGATTCGATTCTGGTTATCAAGGCTGACATCTTCGGCAAAACGCAGAAAATTACGTTTTACCGTACGGCCTTCCTTGGTGAAACTGTTGATCTGGGAAAGTTGGTCTTCTACTTTTTGCCATTCATCTTCCGGGTACAGATAAAGGCATGGCTCAAGCCCTCTTAAAATAGTAAAGCGCTCCTGTGCCTCGGGGTTCAGGCTTTTGCGTAGTTTAGCCGGGAAGCTTACGCGACCTTTGCTATCTACACTGTGTTCATATTGACCTTTAAAACTAGGCATTAAAGCACCCCAGAGTTAACCAGACATTAACAAATTCCGTAGTGGACCAAGAATTCCCACATTCCCCCACTTCTACCCACAATGTACCCTAAATAAAGCTAATATGTCAAGACCTTTCCGGGAAAAGCAATATTAAATCTCAGGCCTCCAACCGATTATAATAGACGTGTAATATAAAATCCCCATATATGAACTATGAAGGGGTATTTTTGATGACAATGCTCTGAGATGGGGGTGCATGTACTTAGGCGTGGTAGAAAGTGGGTGGAATTTAAATGAGCTTAAATTAAGCTTTGGAATATGAAGGGCAATCCCGCTTTCGACTTCGGATGAGCAGCTAAACAGAATAGCCGGCTACTAATGCTATAGCTCCGGCTATTTCTGAATTTACAGAGATAACTTGTGGGAAATGAGATGGGAAATAATAAAAAAAGGGGGATTACCAATTTCCAGTTATGATAGCGGCGCGTATTATATCTCTTCCTCCCGGAAAAAGCGATTTATTTTCTCTTCTATTTTCTGCTGAGCCTCTCTGGGATCTGCCTCAACAATGCGAATAGTTGTAGTTTTTTTCCCTTTCCCAACACTGGCTACAGCCTCATACATGTAAGGCTTCTCTCTCCAATCATCAACTTCTTTCCTGGCTGACCACTTGATATTAACAACATGTCCGTTAACCTCGTGAGGATATACCCCACTTACATCATAATCCTTTATTTCCATCGTAACATGCCTTAAGCAAAGTTGCCGTTTAATTTGTTGAACGCCTATGATAGCAAAACCTCTGCTAACTGAAAAGACTTATTTGCTTTAGGTAGTTGCACTTACGTAAATATGCCGTAAGCTAATCGCATATCAGGGAAAAAAGGAAGAGGGCTGTCATCACTAAAACACCTAAATTTTATCTATTTTTTCGTCAACATTCTGGCCTGCTCAATTTTGTTTACTAAATCCGGAATATTCATGTCGGATAGATATTTTAGCGGCAGCTTAATGCCGGCAGACGGGCTCCTAAATTCTATCACACTTTCCAGTGACTGAAAGTAATAGATCATGAAAATAGCACCAACCCCCAGCCCCAATAACCCCAATGCGTGAAATTCAATAATTGCGCCGAGGCCCGTTATACCTGCCAATATACCCAAAATCAAAGCCCAGGTACTGGTATCATATCGTACCTGAATGGATGTAATATCTTCCAGCAAGATGCTGGTAAACCCCAGCGCTTCTCCCGGAGAAGATAATTTCTGAACTCTTTTGTCGGTAATCAGTACCGATGCTTTCGTAAACAGATAAAGGACAGACTCTCCATCAGCAAGCTGGTAATTCCTCTTTATACTGCCTGAATAAGTAAACATGGATCAGTCTCTGCAAGCCGATGAGAATAGTTAGTTTTATCAATCTATGATAGTGCTATCTCATTATTTTGTTTCGGGCGGGCAATCAATTTTAATTGTACTCCGGGTTGTGTCAGAGCGCATGGGCGATTGACTGGAGGCTCATAACGTTGAGGTCAAAGACTTCCCATTTCGGTTGCCTCGTATTACTTTTATCCCGGTTGTACTGCTGTTGTAAAAGCTTGGTTTTTTGTGGAAATGGGGCTCAATTCGTGCAACAATCTGCCTCATATCGTATCTGGCCATGTGGGAAAAAGAAAATGAATTGACGCCAATTTTCAGCCCTACAGATCCTGCATAACTTATGCTTTTGAGCTCCTCCTTACTTAGACGTATGACTATAGAGCTGACTACTTTCCCAGGTTCGTAACGCGAAGTCCAGCGCAGAGCTTTAAAAACTTTTCCCAGCCCGTCTACAGTAAACAGAGCCTCGACGTCCGATGGTTTTAACGCGTCCCGATAAGAATAGGCATGGATGACAAGATCAAAATATTCGTTGTCTCCGGAAAGATCACGGACTATTTCGTATTGAGCGGCTATTACATTGCCATTTCGGACATCAACAGGATTAACTTCAGAAGAGGAATAAGAGATATCGGGCGGACCATCAACGTTCACAACTATCTGGCCAAATAAAAGGGCGGGGAATAACAGTACCAGAAACAAAGCCTTCATTCTTCTCCTCAGCATGCGTTAGAGTTAAGCATAGACAGAAGGAAAAGCCGGCCTTCTGCTTTACGCCGATTCTTTCCGAATAAATGGTTCCTAAATATAGTACAAAAAATAATATTAGGAAAATTTAATATTTGTAACGTTACGTAAAATACCGGTGCCTGGGGCCTTATATCAGGGTAAGATGGGAACTTTCATACAGGTAGAGAAACGCCGGTTTCATCGGACAAAAGCGGCCTGTACCAGATAGTCATCAAGCTTCTGCTGAGGTATAAGGTGGGAAGGCAGCTGTAGGGTTTCTACTAATTCATGATTTCGTCTGGCACAGTAAACATGGAACTGTTTAAGCGATTCAAAATCTTTGAGAATCAGCCTGCCCATAAAATCCTGCAGCAAGTCGCGTTCGGCAACCGACTGAACAAGCGTCGACATCAGTTCCGAAGAACTGCCCAGTAAAAAGTGATGCAGCTTATCTATGGTTTCTTCTGTAAGGAATCCCCTTTCCCGAAACTTGAGATCATACCGTAACGGCGTCAGATTTCTAAGCAGGGTACCGGGAAAACCAAAAACGGAAGTCAATTCATTTTCCAGCAGATAAAGCTGGCGCAACAAGGCACCTGTTCCCTGTCGCACAGTGCGATGCCCCTTAAAAGCGCCGTAGACGTAGCCTCCATCTTCCTTCTCTTCCAACTCCATGGACAGACGAAATGAGAGTCCGGAATCTGTGGGAATCACTCTCAGATAGTAGTAGGTGTTAGGCTTCTTCTTAGCCACATTAAAACCCGGCTTTTGCTCGCGTATAAGTTTATTTTCTTTCAGGAGCGCTTCTTCTTCCGTTACACAACATTCATAATCGATTCGATAAATCATACGGATAAGTCTCCTGACTTTCACCGAAACGTTGTCATTACGGGCTCTCCGATATGAGAAGAGGCGGGTGCGCAAGTTTTTTGCTTTGCCCACATATAACAGCTGCCCGCTCTTGCTGTACATTCTGTAGACACCGGGAACTTTGGGTATGTCATTAAAAAAGGCCTTGCCCAGTCTTTCTTGTAGTGGATTTTCCACATCGATAAGCTTGCCCTGGTTTTTATCTCTCATGCCAATGGATATTTAGTCAACTCATTACTGCATCAAAATAACGAACCAGATACCTAAAAGCCCGGGATAATGAACCATTTATCTGAGTGAGAAAAATGGAGGCTGCCGCCCGCTGCTTCCGGCAGCCTCCATTTCTGAATATCCTACACTTTAATATCGGCCTCACTTACGTCTTCTCCTTCTGCAATCACCCGATCGTTAAAGAATATCATAAAGAAGACAAACACGGCGCCGGCAAAGATAGCGGGGATCCACCAGAATTCCTGCCACTGCTGCAAAGTCAGCCGGCCGACATCGCCCAGGAAACTGTTGTAGACCGCGCCGGCAATCTGGGCTCCGATAAACATGCCTACGCCATAAGTAACCAAAACAATGAGCCCCTGCGCCTGTCCCCGGATATCGGCAGTTGCTTTTTTATCCACGTAGATCTGCCCCGTTACAAAGAAGAAGTCGTAGCAGATACCGTGCAGAGCTATACCTGCAATAATCATCCAGGTAACTTCGGCGGGTGCGCCGAGTGCAAACAAGGCATACCGGGCAACCCAGGCCAGCATGCCTACTCCCAGCATCCATTTAACACCCCAGCGAACAAAAAGAACCGGTATAAGCACCATAAAGAATGCTTCAGACATCTGCCCGATGGTCAAAGTGGCGGCTATGTTCTCAAAACCGGTATTCCCCATGAATACCGGGGTATAAATATAATAGGCTTGCAGAGGAATACAGATCAGAAGCGAACTAAACAAAAAGATATAGAAGGAACGGCTGCCCAACACCTTAAACGCATCGACCCCGGTGATACTTCGAATGGAGACTTTCTCTCCCTTGGCCGGAGGCGGTGTGTGGGGAAGAGTGAAACTATACAGGCCGAACAGCAGGCTGGCCCCGGAGGTGAGATACAGCGGCAAGGCGGTTTCTTCAGGAACTACACTTTCCGCCACAAATATGCCCAGCACAAAACTGATTACAAGTCCCGCCACAATCCAGCCAATAGTTCCGAAAACCCGGATGATGGGAAACTGCTTTTCCTGATCTTCCATATTGTGAAAAGCCAGCGTGTTGGCAAGGCTCATGGTAGGCATATAACAGAGATTGTAAGCGAAAAGCAGTAAGATGAAAATCAGGGGGTTACCCGTGGCCAGAGGTGTCAGGAACATAAACACGGCGCCTAAGATGTGCAGCGTACCCAACACTTTCTCCGTGGCAAAATAACGATCGGCAATTAACCCCACAAAGAACGGTGCTGCAATCGCCGCAATGGCATTGGCGGTAAACGGCCATTGTGCCAGGTTTTCCATGCCATGCTTCGTCATATATACAGATATTACCGTATACCATGCGCCCCAGACAAAGAACTCCAGAAACATCATGGCACTTAATTTTACCTGAATTAACTTATTCATAGTCTTCCTTTAAGTTTGCAGATCTTTAAGTCTGGGCACACATTCACGCGCGCCGTATCGATTATCCTCTGTGTGATACATTCACTGATTGAGAGTAATTATAAAATTTAGTTTATGCAATAGCCCGAAACAACCACACTTTTGATAAATATTAACGTTCTGCACAAGTTTTGAAAAGTGCAGCCAATAAGTATATTCATTTACGCGGTGATCGGACCGGCTTCTAAAGAGTTAATCGCGCGGACACCTATTCAAATATCTTTAACCACGTTATTTCAGTTTATGAACACCCATCACCCATACATTTCCGATTTTGTAAACCTGCTGGACCCGGAACAGAATCACATCTTCAATATGTCTACGGAAGAGGCTGAAGAGCGGCTCGTTTCCGGAGATCCGGGCCGCATCCGCCATATCGACGGGCAGTTTGCCCTGGTTAAAAGAGATGGACAACAGGTATACATGGCCCGCTCCATCGGGCGGCCGATGCGCTATTTCCTGGCTAAACAAGAATCCGGCCCCATGCTTATTGTGGCCGAGCGGATGGATGAGATTTATAACCATCTCAAAAAACTGAATCTGCACGAGCAGTTTCACCCTTCCTACACCCGGATGGTTCCCGCCCATTATGTGGTACGGGTGGATGTGATCGGCTGCCCCGATCCCAATCCTACCTACACACGCTTTTTCGAACCGGAACGCGAAACGCTTGATGCCGACCCGGATCACATAGGCAAAGCGTACATCAGCGCCCTCGCTGCCGAATGCGGCAAGTGGCTGCAGACCATACCGGAAAAAGAACCGATCGGCGTCCTCTTTTCCGGGGGGATAGACAGCGGTTCAGTTTTCCTGACCCTGTACCACACTATGCTCCGTATGGGTCTTTCCCCTCAGCGGCTCAAAGCGTTTACTCTTTCCACAGGAGACAGCCCCGATGCCCGGCAGGCCCATGAATTTCTGGACCGGCTCGGACTTGCGCTTTTTCTGGAGGTTATGGAGGTAGCTCCCTCAGAGATCGACTACCGGGAAACGATCCGTACTATTGAAGATTACAAGGCGCTGGACGTGGAAGCCGCCGCCATGACCCTGGCCCTGTGCAGGCAAATCCGCCGGCAGTATCCCGGCTGGAAGTATCTGGCGGATGGCGACGGAGGGGATGAAAACCTGAAAGCCTACCCCATTGAGGAGAATCCCGAGCTCACCATCCGCAGCGTACTTAACAATCCCCTGCTGTATCACGAGGGCTGGGGTGTGGATAAAATCAAACATTCTCTTACCTATTCGGGCGGACAGAGCCGGGGACATGTACGCACCTATGCCCCCGCCCGCAAATATGGCTTCAGAGGATTCAGCCCCTATTCTCTTCCCAACGTCATACAGGTCTCTGAGGGAATACCGTTTATCCGGCTTACAGACTGGAGCCATGAGAAGCTGTACGCGCTGAAGGGCGAGATTGTGAAGCGGGGCGTAAAGGCCGTAACCGGTTTTGATATGCCGGTATTTCCCAAGCGGCGCCTTCAGCACGGGGTTTTAAAGAAGGAGAAGTTCAGCGAGTTGTTTGCGAGCAATGAGATGGAATACCGCCTCTACTTCAACTCACTCTATGCCTGATCATTTACCAATCGAGCGGTTACGCGGCCCTAAAGAAGCCGTCGATCCGAATATCCCCTATCTGTTTCTGAATGAGCAGGAAACGGACGCCACAGGCATGGTACGTTCTGTAAATACTATCTTCCTTACCAACAAAGAGTGCCCGTTCCGATGCGTGATGTGCGACCTCTGGAAACACACCCTCGACGGGCCAACGCCGGCAGGGGCTATTCCCCGCCAGATTGAATACGCCCTGGAACGCCTGCCGGAGGCATCGGTCGTTAAGCTGTACAACAGCGGAAACTTCTTTGACTCCAAAGCGATACCGCCTGAAGATCATCCCGCCATTGCCGGCCTTCTGTCTGGCTTTGACCGGGTGATCGTCGAAAATCATCCTAAACTGTGCGGCCTCCCCTGCCTGGAGTTCAGCGAAAGGCTGACCGGCAAACTGGAGATTGCCCTCGGGCTGGAAACCATCCACCCGGAAGTACTGCCCCGCCTCAATAAGCAAATTACGGTTGAAGATTACGCCGAAGCGGCCGCGTTTCTGATCCGGCACAACATCGATGTCCGTACGTTTCTTCTGCTGAATCCGCCCTATTTAACCGATGCCCGCGAGCATATCACATGGACGGTGCGCTCCGCGGAGTTCGCCTTTGACCACGGCTCTACGGCCTGCTCCATCATTCCCACCCGCGCCGGCAACGGATTTATGGATAAGCTTCTCGCGGAAGGAGCCTTCGCCCCCTCCACCCTCAATGCACTGGAAACGGCATTTGAACAGGCGCTCAGGCTGAGTAAAGGACGTGTCTTTGCCGACTTGTGGGATCTGGAGCAGTTTGCCTCATGCAGCCGATGTTTTGAATGGAGAAAAGACCGGCTCCACAGGATGAATCTGGAACAGCGTATATTGCCACCGGTGAAATGTACCTGCAAGGCAGATTAGCGGAGGGAGCGCGGACGGGGGTCTGGCCACAGATCGGCACAGATTGAGCTGGGAACAGTAAGCAGCGAGAAGTAGAAAGTAGAAAGTAGAAAGTAGAAAGTAGAAAGTAGAAAGTAGAAAGTAGAAACGAGCTGCGTTCTGCGCACGGCGTCTCCCCCGGCAGGTGCGATGGGTAGGGGCGTACGGCTGTACGCCCGGGAACGTGCTGCGTTCTGCGCAAGGCTTCCATGGCGCGAGCGTCCGCTCGTGCCACCCCCGGTACAGGGAGGAGTGGCAGTAACAAGCTGCCTTCTA
>CALJMB010000192.1 GCA_937982515.1 uncultured Balneolaceae bacterium | reverse complement strand
TTTAACCCCGGCCTGAAGGCCGGGGCAATTGGGTCGCTGGCCCAGAACCAGGAAAACCAGGGTGTGTTGACATTCAACGTAGTAGATCTTTAGGGTGATCCGCCAGCAGGCAGACAAGTTCGAAGAAGCGCATAGAGCATATCGTGAACCCCGAGGACGCTACGCCCTTTGCGCCATGCGCTCTGCGGATCACCCTAAAATCCGCTTCCCCAGGCTAATTGTCCACGCGCCCTAATTTATTTTGTGCCTTGGTGTTTTGGTGGCCTTTGTAAAGAACCATACTCCGCACATATTGCCCCAAAAGCGGAAAATTTTTCCGCCACACTCCTCCACTGAATACATACCGGGAACCCAATGGCCCACAGTATTCCCTCTCCAACAACGCTTGTCATCCTTAGCCCCATCGAAGAATCCCCCGGAATCAAAGGATGCGTGCGACAGCCTCTTCCGCATTTGAGCCGGGCACATGCCTTTTATGGGTTCATCCTCACCGCTACGGAGATCCCTTGACCGCCCCCGCCAAACCCCGGCGGGACTCCGCTCAATACGACAGGCTTGATCTCAGCATACACAACCCTACCTCTCCAACTCCTTACGCCTCACTTCTTACTCATTCCTCCACTGGCACACTGTTTGCTTTTACTCCTGATGACAAAACTGCCAATGCTGAGACAAACCCGGAGATAGTCATTTTGAAAGCCAAAATAGCCCGTGTACAGGAGTTATTAAATCCGCAAAATCCCGAACCTGATAAAGGCCTGAAGATTCTACGCAAGCTGGTTCGGCAAAAGCCGATACCCTGGCCGGTGTTTCATTATATGGGTATTGCCTATATCCAGAAAAAAGAGTTTGAGACAGCACTTAAATGGCTGGATAAAGCTATGAAAGCGGGAGCAGACGTGCCAGAAACTCATCATGCCATATCTATCGCTCAGTATAGCCTGGGGCGTTTTGAAAAAGCTGTAGAGTGTGAACGGAAGGCCCTGGACCGTAACCCGGACTTTTTCAAGGGATGGCTGCATTTAGGCTCGGTATATCGGGCACAGGCGAAGCTAAACAAGGCTCTCCAATGTTATCAGCAAGCCAATCGTATAGATCCTAAAGATGCAGGCGTGGCTTTTCGCTTAGGATGTATTTTCAGAGATCTGGGAAACCTGCCTAAGGCGCTGGAGTTGTTTGATATTACCCTCCAATTAGATAGTGATTACCTGGATGCGTACCTGGGTAAAGCACAGGTGTTAAGAAGTCAATTTCGTCTCGAAGAGGCTGAAGAGGCCGTTCAAAAAGTGCTGGATCATTATCCTCATGACCTGAAGTCTAATACTCTATTGATCGACATCTATAAGCATGCAGGCAAGTATGACGAAGCTTTAGCATTATGCGAAGCATTGATTGAACAGAATTCAGCGGTATCAGATGTTCGAATTAACTATGCAAGCTGCCTGCAGGATCTGGGTTACTTTGATGAATCGGAAGAGCAATTGCTCAAAGCATTAGATGAAAATCCCCATTTAGTCCCTGCCATGACAAACTACCTGATGGGTATACACTATAATCCGGAACGGAACAAGGAGGAGATCTTTAATGCTCTCTTAAAATGGGATCAACATTTTTCTCCAAAAACGCGACCGGAACGGCCTGTACCATCCATGAAAAGCGCACATAAAAAATTACGTATAGGCTTCCTGAGCGGGGGATTCCGGAGACATCCTGTAGGATGGATGATCACCAGCGCCTTAAAGTATTTGCCGCAAGAGCAGTTTGAGTTATACTGTTATACAACAAATTACACCTATGATTTTGTAACCAAACAAATCCATGACGCGGTGGACCAATGGCAATCGGTCATAGGATACAGCAATGAGGTACTTGCGAAACTCATACGCGATGATGAAATTGACATATTGGTAGAGTTGTCCGGACATGCTGAAGATAACCGGCTGGAGACTGTTGTGCTCGAACCGGCGCCGGTCATAGTAAAATGGGTAGGGGGATTGTTTAATACCACCGGACTTAGGTCTATAGATTATCTGATCACCGACTGGTACGAAACCCCTGCCCGGGTAGAGGCTTATTATACAGAAAAGCTGGTACGTATGCCGGATGACTATGTTTCCTACCTGCCGCCCCATTATGCCCCTGAGGTGGCCCCACATCCCGGTACTAAAAACGGCTACATCACTTTTGGCTGTTTCAACAATCCAACCAAAGTGAATACAAAAACTCTGAAGCACTGGGCAAAAATTATAAACAGAGTACCCGGAAGCAAGCTTTTTCTTAAAAGCAAACAGTATGCCACCGGGGTTCTTCAGGATCGGATAGCAGAAACTCTGGAAACGTATGGTGTTAAAAGAGACCGTGTTATATTCGAAGGTCAATCGGGGCACCAGGCTCTTCTAGACAGCTACAATAAAATTGACATCGCCCTCGATCCCTGGCCTTATTCCGGCGGACTCACGACCTGCGAAGCCCTCTGGATGGGCGTGCCGGTCATCACCAGGCCCGGCCCTACGTTTGCCGGGCGGCACTCCGCCACCCATCTCAACAATGCAGGCTTTCCCGAATGGGTGGCCGAAACCTGGGAAGAATACGTCGATACAGCCGTTGCCCTGGCCAACGATACTGAAAAGCTGGCGGAGATCCGGGCAAGCCTGAGAGATACGGTCGCCCGATCGCCTCTCTGTGACGGCCGGCGGTTTGCCGCCCATCTGGCCACGGCTTTCCGGGAGATGTGGAAAC
>CALJMB010000191.1 GCA_937982515.1 uncultured Balneolaceae bacterium | reverse complement strand
CCATCCTGGGATTACAGAGAGGCGCCTTGCGAGGGATGCTGCTCGTTTCCTGACTACTGCCCACTGCCTACCGCCTACCGCCTACTGTTCCCTACTCACTTCTCACCAGTAGGAAAGGAGAGAATAAAGGTTGCGCCTTTTCCTATCCCGTCGCTTTCTACCCGAATCTTGCCGCCCATTTCCTTCATATAGTTGGCACAGCTGTGCAACCCAAACCCATGCCCGTCGGACTTTGTAGTAAAGCCGTGCGTAAATATCTTCTTGATATGTTCTTGCCTGATACCGGAGCCATTGTCCGAAACGGATAAATACACATTCTTTTCATCCTGATAGGCTCTCAGGGTTATGAGTCTTTCCTGAGGGGAAAGCTCGACAATGGCTTCTTTAGCATTTTTCAGGATGTTGACCAGGACGTGAACCAATTTAGTTTTCTGGTTAACTATCAGGCGGACATCTTCCATTTGTTTTACTACCTTGATATGGTGCCGTTCGAAAGAGTTAGAGTAGATCGTCAGGGCGTCTTCTACAACTTTTACCAGAGATATACTTTCACTGCTTAACCCTATATGTGCGTACGATTGCTGGGCGTCAATGACGTTGTTAATCAAGCGAATTTTCTGTTCTAAACGGTGATTATGCTCCTGAAGCGTCCTTAACTCCTTCCTGAGCAGCTCATCCAGTTTGAGATAATACTCCAGCAGCTTTTTCCCTTTTGGGTTTTCGGTCAGAAATTCCTCAACGTTGTCCAGGTTCTCTTTCAGAAGCTGGTTGGCTTTGAAAAAACTATGAAGCTTTGAGAATTCCAGGATTTCACGCGTTATGGAGGTCGATGTATTTACGCTGTTTAAGACATTCCCCACGTTGTGTAATACCCCTGTAGCGATATCTGCCATGCCTGCTTTATGGGCGTTCTCTACCAATTCGCTCCTCGTTCGCCTAAGGTTTTCAAGGGCTTCTCCCAGGGCCTTGTTTTTTTTGTACAACTCTGACGTACGCTCAGAGATCTTTTGGGCCAGTACTCTGTTTTGACGAGTGATTTGGCGAACTCTGAACCGATACCCGCCGGCAATTAATCCGAACAGGAACATGCCGGATAACAGGTAAAACCAACTGGTTTCCCAGAAGGGCGGCGTGATATTCAGTTCCAGCGACAGGCCCTCATCATTCATCAGGCCATCGCTGTTAATATATTTCACCCGAAATACGTATCGGCCCGGATTCAGATTGGTGTAGGTGGCATTGCGCCGGGTTCCGACATGGTTCCATGCACTTTCAAACCCATCCAGCTTGTATGCATAGCGGAGGTTTTTCAACCGGTTAAAGTTAAGCGCTGTGTACTCAAAAGTGAGCACCGATGCTGTGTAAGGCAATACCAGTTGTTTAGTGTAATTAATGTGTCTGCTTAGCGGGGAACCCTCGCCCACAGGTACAGATTTATTAAAGATCTTAAAGTCGGTAAACACCATGGGATATGCATAAGCGCTGCTTTCAATGCTATCCGGATGGAACCTGTTAAAACCGTTGATTCCCCCAAAATACATGTAACCCTGCCGGTCTTTATAATAAGCCAGAGTATTAAACTCTCTGCCCTGCAGGCCATCGCCGGTGTTATAATTGGTGAAATCTTCCGTTTCAGGGTCAAACGCCGAAATACCGTTGAGTGTACTGATCCAGAGTGTGCCGTGATCGTCCTCCAGGATGCCTTTTATGTCGTTACTGGGCAGCCCGTCTTTTATAGTATAGTTGGTAAACGTACGGCTGTCGCGGTCAAAAAGATGTAGCCCTCTCTCCTTGGTTCCTACCCAGAAGTTTCCTTTTTTATCTTCATACATAGTTAGTAATACATTGCTGCGAAGGCCATTCTCCCCTTCATATATGTGCCAGACAGGGGTTTTGTCACGATCCAGCAACTTAAGCCCTTCGCCATAGTAGCTGATCCAGATATTTCCGGATGAATCTTCATACAGATCACGAACGGCCCCTTCTTCGCCGTCATAAAGGGTAACCTGTCCGGTTTCGGGATCGAGTGTGCACATCCCTTCCTTGTTGGTTCCAACCAGAATGTTATGCGCGGAATCTTCGATCAGCACAAAGACATCGTCATGGCACAGACTGTTTGGGTTATAGGGGTCGTGTCTGTAGTGTGTAAACTCCCCCCGTTCAGTGTCGTATCTGCTTAGGCCTCCCCGGTAGTAGCCGATCCATACATAACCCTTGGAATCTTCAATAAGGGCTAAAATTACATTCGAGGAGAGGCTGTTGTCGTTATGCGGGTCATGCCTGAGAGTATGGAACTGTTTGGTCTGCCTGTCGAAGAGGTTGAGGCCTCCCCCGTCGGTTCCAACCCAAAAATTACCTCTGCTGTCTTCTAAAAAAGCGGTAACAGAGTTATTACTCAGCGGATTGGCGTCGTAGGGATCGTAACGGTAATGCTCAAACCTGGACTGCTTCCTGTCCAGATAGTTAATTCCGCCGGCGTAGGTGCCTATCCATAAAATTTGATCATCGTTTTCATAAAGGGAATAGACGGCGTCGTTACTGAGGCTGTAGGGATCATCCAAATCCTGAATGTAATGGTAAAATGTACCGGTTTCCCTGTCGAAGGCATTCAGTCCATTATTCTCTGTCCCGACCCAGAAAACCCCCTGGTTGTCTTCCAGTATGGCTAAAATGGAATTCCCGCTAATGCTGCTGCCGTCTTCGGGATCGTGCAGGTAGTTTCTGAACCGGCCGGTATGGCGATCGTACGAGTTCAGGCCGTTTGCAGTACCCATCCAAAGCGTACCCTGTTTATCCTGGTAGATCGTTTTAATGTCGTTATCACTAATGCTTGCGGGATCGGAAGGATCGTGTTTGAAGACGGTGAAGGTTTCTGTAACGGGATCCCACAAATTGAGACCGTTGGCTGTACCAATCCACACATATCCTCTTTCGTCTCTGAGCAGAGATTGTATGATGTTGCTGCTCAGGCTCCCGGGATTGGAATTGGACGCGTAAAAGTACCTGAACTCCTGTTTATCGGGATTAAAATAATTCAGGCCGTCATAAGTTCCGATCCAGAAGTTGCCTTTGGCATCTTCCAGAATACTGCTAATCGTATTATTGCTTATACTCTTGCCGGGGCTGTTTTCATCCGCCTTAAAATGGATAAATACGTTTCGATCCCGTCTATAAAGGTTCAGGCCCGCGCTGTTTGTGCCTATCCATAAATTTTCCCGGCTATCTTCATATATATAGCTGATATTGTTCCCGCTGATGGTGACAGAGTCTTCCGGGTCGTGCTTGAACACCGTCATTTCATAGCCATTGTACTGGTTCAGGCCGTCGTGGGTACCAAACCACATAAAGCCCTGGCTATCCTGCAAAATTACCTGTCCTGTGCTTTGCGACAGCCCGTCTTCCCGGGTGAGGTGGTTAAATTTAATATTCCCCGGCTGTTGTCCCCGGGCGTCTATACCGCCGAACATACATACCAATAGTAGTATGGCCCATTTCCATCTCATATTGAACCTGCCTTACGTTCAGATGCCGGAACCGCCTGTGTTGTCTGATTTAGCATACATAACCCGGTTTATAGCTTTAATCAGCTCACCTTTGTTTATAGGTTTGATTATGTAATCGTCCATTCCCGCTTTCAGGCACTCATCTTTATCTTTTTTCATGGCGCTGGCCGTAAGCGCGATGACCGCGACGCGTTCGCCCGATGTTTCTTCCATTTCCCGAATCTTTCTGGTGGCATCCAGCCCATCCATTTGCGGCATGTGGATATCCATCAGTATGACGTCGTACTTAGCGGTTTCCGCCGCTTTTACAGCTTCAAGTCCATTAGCAACCACATCAATACTGTGCCCTTCCTTTTCAAGAATTTTCTGCACCACTTTTTGATTGATGAGGTTGTCTTCCGCGATCAATATGTTACAGTTCTTTTGTGAACCGTCTGCCCCGGAATAAGGCTGTATGAGCCTCTCATGCTCTGGTATCGTTTCTGTCGGGCTATCTGTTCCGGTTTTATAGAGCCTGGCTGTAATCCAGAACGTAGACCCCTCCCCCAGGCGGCTTGTCAGTCCGGCCTCGCCTCCCATTAATTCCGCCAGCTTTTTGCATATGGCCAGCCCCAGTCCCGTACCCCCATACTTCCTGGTTGTTGAAGTATCGGCCTGAGAAAAAGGCTCGAACAAACAGGCCTGCTTATCCTCCGGTATTCCAATTCCCGTATCGGCCACGGAGAATTTAAGATACATATCATCTTCTGTTTCATCGAGACAGGCAACGCTGAACGTTATGCTTCCTTCCGATGTGAATTTAACCGCGTTGGTTCCATAGTTTAACAATACTTCCTGTATCCTTGTAGGGTCTCCGACCAACTTATCGGGAATGGCATCGTCCAGCGAATAGGTCACTTCAATTTCCTCCTTCCCCGCCGATAAAGAGATCAGTTTTACGCTGTGTTTTACTACGTCTCTAAGGTTGAACGGAATTCTTTCAAGCTGCATTTTCCCCGCCTCAATCTTTGAAAAATCGAGAATGTCATCGATGATCTTCATCAGCGATTCGGCGCTGCTTTTGGCCATCTGCGTAAGCTCTCGCTGTTCTCTGGTTAAGTCGGTTTCCAGCAGCATATTGTTCATGCCGATCACCCCGTTCATGGGTGTTCGTATCTCATGACTTACATTAGCCAAAAACTCACTTTTTGCAGCCGAAGCTTGTTCAGCTTTCTCCTTCATCCTCTTGAAATCTTCAACCAGCTGATTCAGCGCTCTGGTCCGCTCTTCCACTTCCCTTTCGAGATGTTCGGTATACTTTATCGCTTTTTGTTGCAGCTTCCATTTCGTTGTGAGTGTCAGAGCCATCTGCTTCAGAGCGGTGGCATCGAAGGGCTTTTTTACGAATAGCAGCTTATCTGTATTTCCCAGGCTGTTAACAATCTGCTCCCAGGAGTAGTCGGAATAAGCCGTGCAAATAACTACTTCCACATGAGGGTACTTTTCCCATATTTTCTGAATGGCTTCTACCCCATCTATGCCCGGCGGCATGCGCACATCCATAAAAATCAACGCGTACGGATACCCCTCTTCTTCTGCCCGGTCGACCATTTCAATGGCTTCTTCACCCTGATAGGCGTGATCAATACTATAGATTATATCATTCGCCAGCCGCTTCGGGCTTTCTGATTCCCCAAACAATTCATCTTCAATTTCAACCAGATCCTGGTCTGCCTCGCCCAGCGAACTGATTAAAATGGCTTCAATATCTTCATGAATGGCTTTATTATCATCTACCAGAAGAATCCGACGTTTTTTCTCCATAGCTAAACATGTTGCTTAATCAGACAGGCATTCCCTTTTCACCCGTTTACAGACCCTGTAGCCTTGAACCTAATTATATTTTATTCACTTTCCTAATAAAATATTAGAAAAGCCTAATGATTGTAAAATGTACAAGGTGTATTATATACGGCCATCTTGAATAATAACGGGGACATCCGTTTGTGCCGGGCTGCGGTTGCCAGCCCGCGCAGATCTATCTCCGGCAGCGTGAAGCGGAATCCACATAAGCAGGAAGGATAACAAAAAAAGGAATACCCGGAGCGTGTAAGAGCATGGCATCTCATTAGCCCCGGGTATTCCCGTACTTCTTCACAGCCAGGTGGTATAGCAGATTTATTGCATCTGCAACAAAACGTTCTTAAAGCTGTGGATGAATATTAATAATCTGTCTTCGCCACAAAAAAAGACGGAGCGAGATTTATCTGTGGGTGAAGTTTTCTTTTACCAGGCCAACGCATCCTAGCCTTCCTCCTCAGCCTCCGTCCTGCTGAAGACTATTTTATTCGCATCGCTTCCGCTCAGCACCAGCTGGTTGCCACCGGCTACCTGAAAAGACTGTGCGTTTTGAACAGACTGAATAAACTCATCGTATCGCGATTGCTCGCCACATTTTATTTTAGTAGCTGAAACGGACTCCAGATTGAGCCTCCCTTGTTCCTCGGCAGAGGATGCGGTGTAGGTACCGGCATAGTAGTTACAGTCTGCCCGTCCCGCTATGGTGCTGTCTGTATTAAAACTAATAGTATAAGCGGCATCCTCTCCACTGGGTTGAAGCTTGGTTCCGTCTAAAGATGTCAGTTGCCAGTCTCCCTGTATATCTGCCGGATTCGTGGAAACTGAACCTGACCCCGCGCAGGATGTAAAAACATATATTGCAATAATAACTAAAAAATAGTTAACGCTTTTCATAGGTTGAACAATGTTTAATTAATGATTGATGCACTTAAGCTGTAGGCATTTCTAACAGCTTAATGGATCCCTGAGAAGCATTGAGTTCAGCCTCTACACCTATCGGAATGGTATACATATGGTCTATATGGCCGATCATGGATCCATAAAATGCAGGTATCTTCAACCTTTGTATGTGATCTGATAAAACTTGTTCCAGACTTAAACTATATGAATTACCGGGTTTACAGTTTGTACATCTGCCAAACACAAATCCGCTGATTCTGTCAAGTATGCCGTTCAGTTTCAGCTGGGTCAACATGCGGTCTATCCTGTATACATCTTCGCCTACATCTTCCAGGAAAAGAATACATCCTTCCCAGTCCGGCACATATTCAGAACCCAGCATAGAAGTGAGAACTGTAAGATTGCCACCCAGCAGCCTGCCGCGGGCCACGCCCGGAGTAAACACGTTCATGGTTGGAGTAAACGTTTCACCAACGGGGTTATGCATAATGAAGGGCTCATCTTCCATGAGCGCTTTTCTAAAGTAGGTGCGGGTAAACCCGGTCCACTCAGATCTGCCCACAGGGCCGTGAAAGGTAACAAGGCCGGTTTTTTTGTAAATAGCCAACAATAGAGAGGTGATGTCGCTAAAACCGATCAACGGCTTCGGGTTTCTTCGGATCGCGTCGAAGTTTATCAGGTCCAGTATCCGGTTGGAACCCCAGCCTCCACGGAAGGGAATAATAGCATCTACCTCCGGGTTCTGGAACATGGCGTTCAGGTCAGACGCCCGCTCGGCATCGCTTCCGGCCAGATCCCCATAGCGGTTCTTTGCGTGGCGTCCCAATACCACTCTGAAGCCCATCCCTTCTATGGTGTTGACAATTTCTGCGTACCGGCCTCTGTCGGGCAAGATGCTTGCCGGGCTGATCATCCCTATGGTATCTCCCTTTTTCAGGCGGGAAGGTTTGACAACGGCTTTACGGTCTCCGAAATGTGCAGAAGTATAATTGAGGTTCGCCCACCCGGCCAGGCTGCTCATCCCCAATAGCTTAATAAACTCTTTCCGGTTCTGTTCCATAGTATTGAATTCAAATATTAATGACTCACTTAGCGCTTTACTAAACGTTGAAAAATCAGAAAGTGAATAAAGAACCTGGATACGAGTCTCGCCTCCTTATCCGCCTGCCTGCGGATTTCCCGTGGAGGGGGAAGAGCCAGGCCTGCCCGGCTGCCGGCGAAAGGAATGGCCTGCACGGGCTATACCCCAACCTCAGGTAACGAGTTCTTTATAAGAAGTACTTAATAATTTTGGTAGAGGCGGTGCTTGTGAATGGTTTTGCGTACCGCATCCGGAATCTGATTGCTTACCTCCTCATTCCGGGAAATCTTTTCTCTTAACTCCGAAGAAGAAACTTCTACCGGGCTGTGCTCGATGAAATGAGCGTGGCGGCTAATCTTACTATTAACCGGGTTTATCTCGGTATTGGGGCGGCGGGCCACCAGCAGATCGCAGTGCTCCAATATCTCTTCCCACTTGTACCACCTTTCAAAATCAACGAGGGAATCCTCTCCAATACAGAGATAAAAGCTGTAATCGCCGTAGCGCTCAGCCAGGTAGCGCACCGTCTGGATGGTATAGGACGGCCTCGGCAACCTGGTTTCAACATCTGTTATGGTTACGCGGCTCATACCGGCAAATGCTTGTTCAAGCATCTCTTTGCGCAGCTCATACCTGCTCAGTTCCCGCCCGGCCTTATGGGGCGGATCGGGTGTGAGGACGACCCACAATTCATCAATAAATCCACTGTTCAGGTAAGATTGTGCCACAGCCAGATGGCCGTTGTGCACAGGATCGAATGTACCGCCGAATAATCCTATCGCTTTTTCGCCGGATGCCATCATACGGCTAATTGGTAGTAGCAGCTGTGGTGTCTGTAGAATTTCTCAGTGCCGCCAGGGCTACCCGGGCGTCATCTACATATTTCTCTGCCTGGGAACGGTGCTTGCCCTCCGGAAACAGCTGCAGGTAGGTTTCATAGCTTTTTACCGCCTGCTGATAGCGCTCTTGCTGCCTGGCACTTATGCTATTGTCGGCATACTCCACATACGTGCTGATCTGGTTCACCAGGGCCTGTTCTGCCCATGCAGACTCAGGGTACTGGCTGATGACCAGATCGTAATAGATAATGGCTGCTTCGTATTGGTCGGTGCGGAGATACAGATCGGCAGCGGCATATGTTTTATGAGCCAGTTTGGACCGGAGCTGATCGATATATCCGGCTGCTTCCTGAACTTTGTCGGAATCAGGATACCGCGAATTGTACAGTTGGAACTTCTCTATGGCCGTCCGTGTGTAGCCCTGATCGAGCTGATAGCGGGGGCTCATCCTGTAATAACAATAGGCTTCCTTAAAATCGGCCTCCTGCCGTTTGGAAGAACGCGGAAACAACGCTGAATAGCGCTCGTACTCCGAAGCCGCCAGTAAGAACCGGCGGTCATTAAAATACGATTCCGCCAGGTAAAATTGTGCTTCCTCTCCGTACTGGGTTCCCCGGCCAATGCTTATAACCGTTTCAAAAGCTTCTGCCGCGTTGGAATAATCCCCATCCTGGTAGAGGCCCATAGCCTTTTTGTAAGCTACCGGCAGAGTGTCGCCCCGTTTGATCAGGTTTTCTTTGGCGCAGGAGAGTGAAACCAACACAACCATTAATAGTAAGGCGCCGGTTTTGAAACGCATATATGTTAACTTCATGTAAACTTTTCAGGTTCAGTATTCTCGGTTTATTAACATAGTGAGGAATTCGATAAGATCCTCTTTGTAGGGAGAATCATCCAGATTATCCAAATGACTTACCGCAAGTTCATAATGCTTTTTGACGGCTTCCGATGCCTGGCGTATAATTCCCAATGACTGATAAAGCGAAATCACCTCTTCCACTTCTTCTTCGCTGACATCTGTTTTGTGGAAGATTTCTTCCAGAAAGCTTCTCTGGGCTGCACTACCGTGCTGTAACGAAAGGATGGACAAATATGTTTTCTTTCCTTCTAAAATATCCCCCCCCTGCTTCTTCCCGAATTTCTCGGGATCGGCAATAATATCCAGTAAGTCGTCTTGAATCTGGAACGCGATACCCACTTCGGTTCCCAATTCATGCAGTTCGCCCAGCCTGGCTTCCGAAGTTCCTGCAACAGCTCCCCCCAGCCTGAAAGCGCCGCTGATCAGAGCGGCTGTTTTACCCCGTATCATCTGCAAATAGTCGTCTACAGTAACTGTGGACCTGCTCTCAAATTCCAGATCATAAGCCTGTCCTTCACACACCAGGCGGGCACTTTCAAGAAAAATATCCAGTATAGCCGCATACTGGCTTTTGGTGTAGCGATCATCCCTGCCATAATACTGAAGCTGATCGAAAGCCCAGGCGTACATGGCATCTCCCGAAAGAATAGCTGTAGAAGCATTCCACTTTCGGTACACACTGGGTTTGCCCCGCCGTGTTGCGGCGCCATCCATAATATCATCGTGCAGAAGCGTGAAATTGTGCAGCAGTTCAATCGCTATGGCTGCCGGTACGGCTTCTTCAATGTCGCCCCCGCACAGTCCGCAACCGGTGAGGGCAAAATAAGGACGCACCCGCTTCCCGCCCAAAGAGAGGGTATATCTCACCGGTTCATACAGAGAGAAAGGGTTCTCTGGCAGCCCCAAAGAGGAAAGCTTCTCTTCAATCAGACCTGAAAGTTCCTGTTGTATGCTTGTTATCTTCAAAATGCTTTGCCTGAGTTTGCGAAAGGCCAAATATAAGCATTTTAATATAAGATGTTATGATTGCCTGCCTGTCAGATAGAGATGGTTGCTGCCGAGATCTTTCAGCTCTGTGCAGCCCAGTAACGTCAGCATTATTTTGACCTGCCGCTTCCATGTCTCCACCAGTTGCTCCAGCTTCTCCCGGCCCCCTTCGGCCACAGCTTTGATGACTGGTTGCGCAGCAGCCGCAAAATCGGCCCCGAGACAGAGCGCTTTGACAATATCGGCGCTGGTACGAATGCCTCCCGATGCAATCAGTTCAAAGCCGTACGTATTCTTTAGCTCCGACACCTGCAGCAGGCAATCCAGTGTTGGTATGCCCCAGTCGTTGAACAGATCTTCAGCTTCACCGGCTTCTCGCCGTTTGTTCTCTACCCTGGCCCAGCTGGTGCCGCCTGCCCCGGCTATATCAATTACGCTCACCCCCAGGTCGAGCAGCCGCCGGGCAACTTCTCCGGAGATCCCTGCGCCGGTCTCTTTCACCATAACCGGCACGGGACAGGCACTAACCAGTTGCCCGATACCGGCCTCAATCCCTCTGAAATTTTGATCCCCGCCCGGCTGAATCAGTTCCTGAAGCGGATTAAGGTGCACAATAACCGCGTCCGCTTCAATGCTGTCAATCAGCAAGTTGAGTTCTTTTTTCGACAGCCCCTCTGCCAGCTGTGCTCCGCCGATATTGGACGCAATAAATGCCGAAGGTGCTTTTTCCCGCACAATGGAGAAGGAAGAAGTTGTGCCGGTATCTTCCAGCATGATGCGCTGGCTCCCCACTCCGAAAGGGAGGTTGTGGGCTTCGCAAAACTCCGCAATGACAGCATTTACCGCACCGGCTTCGGTATATCCGCCCGTCATAGATGAGATGAATAACGGAAAAGAGAAGGTTCGGCCCAGCAGGTTCGCCTCGGTGGTGACCTCTTCAAAGTTAACTTCGGGCAGCGCGTTATGCCGGAATTGGTACCTGTCAAATCCGGTACTCTGCCGGTACTGCACATCACCCGAAACCGTCAGGTCGACGTGGTCTTTCTTTCGTTGCTGGATGCTCATGACTGGTAGTATTAAATGTCATTGATATTGGGGCGCATGGATATGTTAAATACACATGCGTTTTGAGGAATTAAACCACAGGCGCATGCATTATAATATAATGATTGGCATTGTATTGTTTACAGATATCTTCCGGAGGTTGTCGTTCCCGATTTATGGCTGACAGCTGTGGCGGTAATGGCAACAGTTGCATGAAGGGGAACGCGGATACGGCGTATAGGGCCGGC
>CALJMB010000190.1 GCA_937982515.1 uncultured Balneolaceae bacterium | reverse complement strand
GCTGCAGATTTTGACAATGATGGGGATATCGACCTAGTAGTGGGAAATATGGGAACCAATTCTTTTTTTAAACCCACAAAAGAGAGTCCAATAGTTTTGTATTTAAAAGACTTTAATGGCGATGGCCAGGTAGATCCGATCCTTGGTTACACAAAAGAAGGGAAAGAATATCCTGTGGCACCAAGGGACGAACTGCTTACACAGTTCAGATTTTTACGTACTAAGTTCGGCAGTTATGATCATTATGCCGGGAAAACAATACAAGAAATTTTTGGAAAAACATTGACCGGGGCATCACTGGAGAAGAAGGAGGTTTACACGCTGGCTTCAGTTTTTCTCGAGAATACGGGTAACGGGATGTTTAGTATCAAACCATTACCTGAACAGGCTCAATGGTCGTCAGTTTCCTCTATTATATCCGGAGACTATAATAATGACGGAAATTTAGATCTTTTAATGGGAGGCAACTTTTATGATGTTAAGCCTTCATTAGGTGGGCGGTATGACGGGAGCTATGGGTGGTATATGAAAGGTAATGGTAAGGGCTCATTTCTTGCAGAGAACTTGTACGAATCGGGGTTTGTTGCAGATGGTGAAGTACGCGATATAGGGCAGGTTATCCTGCCTGGGGGACACCGGCTTATCATAGTTGCCAGAAATAATCAGCCTGTTTTGTTTTTTCGAGCAAATGAAGAAGCAATTATAAGTAACAAGTAAAAGTTTACAAGATAAAAGTGAACCGTTCATTTCAACTCTCGTTCTAAAGCATGTTATAATTTAGTTCTGTTAAAAAAATTTGCATTTTTAATAAAATTAGTAAATACTAGCAGGTGTATAAAACATTTATATAAAAGGGGTATCACATATCAAGGTTTTCAACTCTGTAATTATTTCTGTGGGGATATATACTTAGAAACAACAATTACAGACTTTTAATTAATCTTGTTTCTATAACTTTAATATTAAGGGGAAATTATGGTGATAATAGGGATAGAAATGTACTCTATCATTCGGAATGTTATATCCGTTTGTGTACATAAGGCAATTCTTAAGTTCAGGCCGGGACAAGTATTAAAGCCCGTTACCAGGATGGGAACTATTATTTTGTTGATGTTAATTTTGGGAAGTGTTCAGGCTGTTGCACAACAATTTCAGGTTTCTGGTCTGGTACTAGATGCTTTAGACGGGCAGCCTCTCTCGGGAGTTAATATCGTTGTTAAGGGCACTACAATTGGTACCTCTACTTCTGCCGATGGAACCTATACCCTTAATGTACCATCAGAACAGGATACACTAGTGGTTTCATTTATCGGATATATATCCCAGGAAGTTTCGATAAATGGACGGAGTATGATTAATATATCTCTTTCAGCCGATATACGGCAGCTGGAAGATGTGGTTGTCGTGGGTTACGGTACGCAGGAGAGGAAGCAGATAACGGGATCGATCTCCAGTGTCGGCTCGGAAGATTTCATTGCCGGGAATGTGAGCAATCCGGCAATGCTAATCCAGGGTAAAGTACCAGGTCTAATGATATCCAGCCCTGGTAGCAATCCCAATGATAATCCAATATTGCGCCTGCGTGGTTTTTCCAGTTTTGGTAATAATCAGCCTCTTATAGTGGTAGACGGTATAGTGGGTGCAAGCATGGAGAATATTGATCCAAACGATATTGCATCAATCGATGTCTTGAAAGACGCATCTGCTGCGGCAATTTATGGTACCAGAGGAGGGGCAGGTGTCATCGCCATTACCACCAAGAAGGGGCGGGCAGGCCATACCACCGTCAACTATGACGGGTCGTACAGTTTTGTTGGTGTGGAAAACAAAATTGATGTACTTAACGCCGACCAGTTCAGGGAACTCAGCGATATTACTGGTTTCGAGATTAATGAACTGGGAGCCAATACCGACTGGTTCGAAGCAATAACGCAGAGAAGTTATGCACATATTCATAATTTGTCTATTTCCGGGGGTGGTGAATCCACCACTTATCGTGTTTCCGGAAACTTCAGAGATAACCAGGGACTGCTTCGAACTACAGGGTTCAAGCAGACCGGTGGACGGTTGAATTTCACTCACTCCACTTTGGATAACAATCTTACCCTGACGTTTGACCTTGGGGCTACTAATAGAGAGGCCAGCCTTGGATTTAATGAGGCATTCAGATATGCGATGACCTTTAATCCTACCGCTCCTGTGAGAAGCGCTGGTGCCGGCAATACTGGCGGATTCACCGAAATCGATGCCTTTGATATATTTAATCCCGTGGCTATTGTTGAGACGGCAGAGAACAACCAGGAAACCAGAAGGCTAAGTGCAGCATTAAAGGCAGATTACCAGTTGTATGACTTTGTACCTGGATTGAGCGTTTCTACTTTTTATTCGTTACAGACATACACTGACTACCGTAACGTCTTTTTTGCGAAGGCAAATAAACTATTTGGTTCAGCCACATCTTCTTCACTGGGACGTGGACGAGCGGAGCGCCATACAAATGAAAACAGCTCAGAACAGTTTGACTTAACATTGAATTATCTTACCACTCTGTCTGAAAGCCTGAGCCTCGAAGCTCTTGCAGGATATTCATACATGTCTTTCGAATTTAGTGGAACAACAGTAGGCGGTGGCGATTTTATTTCGGATGCCGTGGGGTATAGTAACCTCGATTTCGTACAGGATTTTGACAATGGGCTGGGTGATATCTCCAGTTACGAAAATGACAACCGGCTGATTGCTGGTTTTGCCAGGTTGAATATGAATTACAACGATACCTATTTCTTGAATGGTACCATTCGCCGTGATGGTTCTACCCGGTTTGGTGCCAACCATCAGTGGGGTACCTTCTGGTCTGTCGGTGCAGGAGTAGAAGTTTTGAATGTGGCAGATATTCATTTCATGGACCGCCTGAGGTTGCGGGGAAGTTACGGGTTAACCGGCCAGGACGCTCCTTTTGACGGGATATCGCGGCAGCGTTTCGGGCCTACTGGCAACTTCTTTGTGGGAGGAAGTTTTGTTCAGCGTTTTGGCCCGGTAAGTAACGACAACCCCGATCTAAAATGGGAAGAAACAAGTGAATACAATTTTGGGGTTGATTTTGCCCTGTTGGATGAGCGGCTGACGGGTACGGTGGAATATTATCAGAAAAACACGGCTGATCTTATTCAGGAAATGCAGGTTCCGGTACCGCCAAACCCATACCCCCGATCATGGCTGAATGTAGGTGAAATTCAGAGCAA
>CALJMB010000189.1 GCA_937982515.1 uncultured Balneolaceae bacterium | reverse complement strand
GAGCCTGAGGCCGCGGGGGAGAGGCTTTGAACGGGCGGGGGAGGCCATGGCGTGAACCCGGAGCCCCTCCGGTTCACCCCTAAATCCCCTGAAGGGGACTTGTTGGGCTGGCTGCCACTTTGGGGTGCATGGCCTGGAGAAGATGTAGGACACTTTGGAGATGTGCTACATTTGAACGGAACCGGCCACATCCCCAAAGTCCCCTTCAGGGGATTTAGGGGTGTACACAGCTCCGGCCTTGATTATCGAGGATAACCCATTGGCATCGCAAAACGCATGCGGGGGAAAGCTGAAAATCACGATTGGCTTTTTAGCTTCAGCTCTTCTATCCCGTCCGGAGAGTATTCAAAGGGGTTGATTTGATGCGCTATCCGGTAAAAGGAGGCCGCTTCTTCCTTATTTCCCTCAAACCGGTAGATGTCTCCGGTCAGTTTATACAGCAGGGGATGAGCAGGGGCTTCCTCAAGCAGTGTTCTGAGCTTGGGTACCGCCGCTTCCAGTTCTTTTTCATTGATCAGAATCGATAACCTGTACAGTTCCGACTGCAGCGAGCGTTCTTCCTCTTTTAGCCTGTCCAGATAGTGATTGCAGCGGGAGTATATATTTTTGTTGAAATAAAACCGTACCAGCTGGTTGATAAGTGAGGCCGGGAGCTCTATTTCATCCAGCCGGTCTTCCAGCCTTCTCATCACTTCGCGCTGATCCATAACCATCATAAGGTGTACCAGCCGGCACAGGGTATCCGGGTCGTGGTCGGACTTCAGAATTTCGGTTTTAACCTCATCGGTAAAGAGTTGTTCGAACCAATGTACGATAGAATCTTCCGGATAGAGGGGATTGACGATAGCGTCCAGTTCCAGCAGTTGGTCAAATCCGCTTTTAGATTTGAGTTCCTCCTCTGCGAAGGCTTCAACATTCCATTTTTCATTAAACCGGGCCACGTTTTTCCAGTACTCTTCGCTCTCTGTGTCCAGATTCAGGGGGAAGGTGGTGGTTCCAAAATGATGCTCCACTTCGACGCCGGCGGCGATACCCGCCTTATACCCGGCCCTGCGCGCCTGGAAACAGAGGTCGATATCTTCAAAAAAAGCCAGCTGATAATCTTCATCCATACGCAGGCCGGTATCCAAACGGAGCATCATACAGAAACTGTCCAGATAATCAACGCTGATCAGCCCTTCATCTCCTGTCCCGCTGCCAGGAGTTTGAGCCGGGTTGAGTGTTTTATTGGTAAGAGGGCCGGCAACGGCAAATTCCGGGTGGGCATCCATAAGCTGTTCTAACTGGTGCAGGGCGTCGTTAGTGAGTTCAACATCGTTGTGCATAATGCAGGCGTATGCCCCGCTCGCCCGTTCCAGCCCCTGGTTGACGGAGGCGGCAAATCCGGCATTTTGTCTGTTGGTGATTACCTTGCAACGGAAAAAGTCTTTGCTTTGAAGTTCGGCCAGATAGTCGTGGGTATCGTCCAGGCTTGCGTTGTCAATGATTATCAGCTCGGTTGTCTGGGGGTTGCAGTGTTCGGCTAGCGAGAGCAGGCAGTTTTCCAGAGCGGGTTTTCCGTATAGCGCGGTGGGGATGATTACACTTGTTTTCACTTTCGTTTCCTCTGCACGCGGAGAGGCAGGTGCAGATGGTTTTTCGGAGGTTTTCATCGCATGTTTAACCTCTGAAGCTTCTACAAAACGGTGCTGGCGTTCAAGAATTTCGATCTTCAGTTGTATGGCTTGCCGGTTACCCGGTTGTTCGGCGAGAACGTGCTCTACCAGTTCCAGGGCGGCATGGTCGCGGCCGTCCTGCTTCATCTGTTCGGCCTCGTCCAGCAGTTTCAGGCTGCCGGAAGCCGGTGTCGGTTCTAAAGCGGCACCTTCGTTTTTACTCAAAAAGCTGAGAATACGGTTACGCTGTTCCTCCGTGATATTACGTCCTCTCAGGAGCGTATAGGCTATTTCAGATCGTATCTGCGGGGTGATTTCCTGTGGAGCCTCCTCCTGTGCAGATGTATGCCATGATTCAATCTGTCCGGCTCTGGAAGAAGGAATAAGCCGGGCAGCCAGTTCCAGGGCGTGGCAGGTAGTTAAATAGGGATTGAAAAAGCGCTGCCTGTGGGGAATGAGGTTCAGGTTCCACAGAAAGTCACCGTCATCCGGCCAGCCGGCGGTTTCAATAAAATCGATCCATTGATCGGGGGAAGAAGAGGGCAGGGAATCGGCCGCGCAGTAAAAGGTGAAGCTGGATTTATATAAATGGGAAGCCGCCTCATAGAGAAGCTCTTCGTAGATACGCTCGACGGATGGGGGGATCCAGAGTACGGAACCGTTGCATTGGCGCAGGGCCTCATTAAGGCAGTTGCCGCGGCCTATCGGTCCGGTATATTCAAAAAAGTATGTGTGCTCATGTTGGTAATGCTCCAGCAGCGACTGTATGGTGTCTCTGCTGCCATCGCTTGAGGCATCGTCCAGTATAAAGAGCTCAAACGGAATGGCCTTCATTTCATAAAGTGCCGAAAGGGTGGGTTCGACCCATTCCCGCTGATTGTGGAATGGGATGATGATCGAGAGCAATGGTTGTTGATGCATAAAATATCAGCCCTAATCGTTTGAAATTTCATGGAATATACGAGGATAAAGATGAAACACGAATCGCAGATTAAGCGGATTGCGCGGATTACGCAGAGCAGGCAATCTGCGATTGCCTGGCGGGACCCCTAAATCTCCTGAAGGGGATTTAGGGGACCAAACGCAGCCACCGGCTGCGTGCATCAGCGTGATCCGCGCAATCCGCTTAATCTGCGATCAGAAGCGAAGGGTGAAGGTTGTGCCGGTCTCTTTGTTTGATGTTACTGTAAGGGAGCCTTTGTGCATGCGCATGATCTGCCGGGAGAGGCTGAGGCCGATGCCCGATCCTCCTCCCGGATGTTTTGGAGACTGATTTATGCTGTAAAAGGGGATGAATATCTTGGGGAGATGTTCCGGGTTGATACCCGGGCCGTTGTCTCGCACCGCAATGATTACCCGGCCACTATTATCCAGCCCGCCCTGCAGTATTATCCGGGGATGTTCTGTTTTTCTCAGAGCGCGGAAGGCATTCCTGATCAGGTTAATCAGCACCTGTTCGATGAGCTGATCGTCGGCCGTTACTTCCAGTGTTTCGGGATCAACCTCTATATCTATGGCTACACCGCTATTTTCTGCCTCACCCTTATTCAGGCTGGCAACGCGGAGCAGCAGTTCCTTTACCGAACAGAGTTCAAACTCAGGCTCGGGGATTTGAGTGAAGTCGCGATATGAGTTCACAAAGCGCATCAGTCCCTGGCTTCTCTTGTTGATCGTTGTGAGTGCCTCTTTAACATCCAGGACGGTCTCCTCATCGATAGAAAAGCTGTTGCCCTGTTCCTGTGTGTTGTGTTCCAGCAGCATATGAACAGTGTCAGAGAGAGAAGCGATGGGAGTGATGGAGTTCATAATTTCGTGCGCAAGCACCTGGGTGAGATTCTGCCAGGCTTCCATCTCCTTTTCTTCCAGTTCGGTATGAATGTTCTGGAATGAGACCAGCTTGTACACATCGTCCTGCATCTTAAATTCGGTGGCGTAAATGGCCAGCTGGAGTATTTCACTGTTGGTTGTGATACGTACTAGGGTGCGGTTTCCACCCTTCAGGCTGGCAACAGTATTGAGTAACTGCGGGCTTATCGCTTCCAGCCCGTCGATCGTTCTGAGAGTGGATAGCTGAAACAGGCGTTTGGCTGCGGTGTTCATCAATTCAACTTCGCCTTTTTGGTTGAAGGCGATAAGACCGATACCCACGTGCTGAACGACCGTCTGCAGGTAGCGGTAGTGTTCCTGCTTTTCGGCCCGTTCCTTTTTGAACTCTTCAATCACTCTGGAAAACGCTTCATTCAGGCTTTGGAACGATTCCCCCAGCCCATGGCCGGAGAAAGAGCGGGAGAAATCGGAGTAGCGGATTGAGTTGAGAAAGCGGCTCAGTTCTTCATTGGTCTGCTCTACATACCGGATAAGCCGGACGATCTGAAGGATGATAAACAGAGCCAGAACAACCGTGCTGACGTAGTACACCGTATGGGAGACGAGGTATACCCACAGTGCAAAGGTTCCGAACAGGAAACCTACCCGCCATATGACGCCAAATCTAAAGTTTTTAAGCATAGGGTTTAAGCTTTCAGCGATCAGCATTCAGCTTTCAGCTAAATTCTCTTTCCAACACTGATAGCTGAATGCCGACGGCTGACAGCTTATTTTAAAGTTCATACTTCTCCATTCTTCTGTACAGAGAGGCCCTTGTCAGTCCCAGTTCTTCGGCGGTCTTAGAGATGTTGCCTTCGTGTTTATCCAACGCTTTTCGAATCACCGTTTTTTCGACCTCTTCCAGGTTAAAGTCTTTGAATACCATAGATGCATCCCTTTCATCCATGGGGCTCAGCAAGAAATCTTCCGGCTGTAGCACATGGTGATCAGTCATAATAACCGCACGCTCTATGGCATGCTCCAGCTCTCTCACGTTGCCGGGCCAGGCGTATTGTCTGAGCTTGCCCAGAGCCGGTTCCGATATATTCTCGATGGCTTTGTCGTACTTTCGTACATACCGGTTCAGGAAGTGTCTGGCCAGCAGAGAAATATCTCCGTTTCGCTCCCGCAGCGGCGGCAGCTGAATTTCGATGGTGTTTATGCGATAGAGCAGGTCCTGACGGAACTGATTATGCCGGACCATCTCCGGTATTGATTCATTGGTGGCGCAGATCAGCCGGATATCGATATCTACCGGTTTATTAGAACCGATGCGGAATACTTTTCGGGTTTCGATAACCGACAGCAGCTTTGGCTGAAGCCGGAACGGAAGGTTGCCTATTTCATCCAGAAAGAGCGTTCCGCCCGAGGCCACCTCGAAACGCCCCGCGCGGGCTTCTTTGGCATCGGTGAAGGCGCCTTTGGTATGGCCAAACAGTTCGCTTTCAAAGAGATTTTCAGGAACGGCTCCCATATCCACGCTGATAAAGACGTCGTTGCTGCGGGCGGATCTGCGGTGAAGCGCGCGGGCCACCAGCTCCTTGCCGGTACCATTCTCGCCGGTGATGAGCACATTGGCATCGGTCTTGGCCACTTTTTCGATGGTCCGGAACACACGATTGATAGCCGGGCTGCGTCCGATAATATCCTGATAGTGTTGATCAATGTCGCTGCTGAGCTGCTTTTGGCGATGTTTAAGTACATCTATCTCGCGGCGGGACTCGGTCAGGTTCAGAGCTGAGGTGATGGTAGCCAACAGCTTTTCGTTTTGCCACGGTTTCAGCACGAAGTCTGTGGCGCCCATCTTCACGGCCTTAACCGCTTTCTCCACATCTCCGTAAGCGGTGATGAGCACAACCGCCAGCGACGGATCGATCTCCTGTATTTTCTTCAACCAGTGAAACCCTTCGCGTCCGCTGCTGACGTCTTCGGTAAAGTTCATATCCAGCAGAACCACATCATAGGTGTGGTTTTTGAGCAGAGCAGGGAGCGCCCCGGGGTCTCTTTCTGTATCCACCCTGGCCATATGCTGTTTTAAGAACAGCCTGGCCGCCTGAAGTACATCACGGTCATCATCAACGACGAGAATATGCGCGGAGTTGGTGTCAGTCACTGGGTTAAATATTAGTTGTGATAAAAAATGTAAGGAATTCTGTTTTAAACAGTCTGTATAGAAGAGCTGTCAGCTTTCAGCGGTCAGCAATCAGTTAATACTAATATAAAAGTGAAAGATTATGAAGAATTTCAGAAAACTACTTGTTTGGGGAAAAGCACATGAACTCACCTTAAACATTTATCAAGAAACCTCTTCATTTCCAAAAGAAGAGCTGTATGGCCTGATCAGCCAAATGCGCAGATCTGCTGCGTCTATTCCTTCCAATATTGCCGCGGGCTGTGGCAGGAATAGCCAGGCCCAGCTGGCACATTTTCTAAATATTGCTTCTGGTTCAGCATCTGAGTTAGAGTATCAGATCTTATTAGCGAAAGATTTGAATTTAATTTCAGAAGATATTTTCAAGAGCTTAATTAACAGAGTAGTAGAAATTAAACGCATGCTGTCTTCACTTTTACAAAAAGTAAGCACTGATAGCTGAAGTCTGAAAACTGACAGCTTTACTTCTCGTTGCAGCTATGCAAATACCTTTGCCAAACATGGGTGCCTTTGTATCATCTGGTGCATTAACAAATAATGTAATAAAAACTGTCCGATATCGAACATCTTTTGTATCAGAGTGAACAGTGGTGGAGCTGGGTGCCCGCCTTGAGCGCAGAATAAGCTGATTTTAGTTTTTGGCATGTATATTGATTAGACCTGAATGCATTAGTCATTAACCTACAGGCAAAAGCTGGTGTAATGCTTAGGGGTGCCAAAACGCGTAGCAAAAAAATCATCCGACCATTAAACGAGTTATTAAATAAGTAATTGAATGTTGCAGAGTTCAACCAGGGACATATCCAGTGCGGGAATGGATAGAAAGATAGAGAAGAAGACATGGACACCCAGGCGTCTTGCTATAGGCGTCGGAGGAGCGGTGTTGGCGGTTTCTTTCATCTATGCATTTGTACTGATGGATGTGCGTTCCACCCTGAATGTTGATAAGGAAAGGCTAACCATCAGCACGGTACGGGAAGATGCTTTTCAGGAGTTTATTCAGGTTACGGGTACGGTTCAGCCTATACAAACCATCTACCTCGATGCCATCGAAGGGGGGGTAGTGCAGGATATTTACCTGGAGTCGGGCACTATGGTTGAGAAAGGAGATACCATCCTGACTTTGGCCAATTCGTCCCTTCAGCTCAATGTGATGAACCGGGAAGCACAGCTTTACGATCAGATCAACAATGTGCGAAACTCGCGGCTGAATCTGGAGCAAAATACCTTGCGCCTGAGGGAACAGTTGGCCAGTGCGGAATCTCAGATGGAGATTCTGAGGTCGCAATTTGCGCGGGAGTCCAGGTTGATAGAGAGGGAGTTGATTTCGGAACAGGAGTTTGAACAGACGCGCGAGAATTATGAATATCAGAAAAAACGATATGAACTGACGTACGAGTCGTATCGTAAGGATTCTCTCCAGATGATTACTCAGTTGAGACAGCTTGATGATTCAGAGCAGCGGATGTACCGGAGTCTGGAAGCAGTACAGCGTATTCTGGATAACTTGGTAGTTACGGCTCCCATCTCCGGTCAACTTTCTACTATCGAATTAAATCCGGGTCAGTCTGTTTCCATGGGTGAGCGTATCGGGCAAGTGGATATCCTGGATAATTACAAGATTCGGGTGGAGATCGATGAGTTTCATCTGGCACGTATTATTACCGGCTTGCGCGGGAGCTTTAACTACGACGGACAGTCGCACAACCTGGTGATTACTAAAATATATCCGGTTATAAGTAACGGACAGTTTGAGGTAGATATGGAGTTCGAGGATGAGATACCCCGCGGCCTCCGCCGGGGACAGACGCTGAGAATCCGGCTGGAGCTGGGGGAATCGGCCAATGCTGTATTGCTGGCACGGGGTGGATTTTACCAGACCAGCGGCGGCAACTGGGTATTTAAAGTAGTTGAGGGCGAAGAACAGGCATTCCGGCACCCCATACGCCTGGGTCGGCAGAACCCCGAGTATTTTGAAGTACTCTCAGGCCTGCAACCCGGCGACCGGGTCATAACCTCCGGCTACGATACCTTTGGAGATAACGAGGTGTTGAATTTGGAATAAGGTGTATGTGGCAGGTTGTTTGTTGTTAGTTGTCAAGTTTACTTGCCTATTTGCCTATAGAATTTAAATAGGCGTTGAGTCTGGGTGTTAGTTCTGAAACAAGTGGTGAAAGGCGATGAGTTTGTTCATCAGTCAAAAGGTTTCTCTTGTAAGCTCGCTTAAGCCAGTGTTTGGTCTCATACAGGGAAGCACGGGCCATGCGAACAAACCGCCTATTGTCCTTGTATGTACCACGACCGGTTCCCTCAGCAATGTTGGCACCAACGCTGTCTGCAGCACGAACCAGCTGTGAGCCTACGGTTTTTTGTGCAAAATAATTCCAATGGATAACTATATCCCATACTTGATCCGCCAACTCTTCCGAAAGCTGATATACTTCTAATGTTTCAAAGTTACTCTTAGCCATAATTCTAAAATTAAGTTACTGTTACAACCAACAACAAACCACTGACTACTGACAACAATCAGTTTTCACTTATGTAAGACGAGCTCGCTTCACATTCCTTACAAAAAATTTTGTAAGGAATCGCTTCCAAAACAGTCTGTTATATACAACCTTTAACTAAAGATGAGCTGATATGACAGAAATAAAACAATTTGAAGATCTGAAATGCTGGCAGGAAGCACGGGTGTTGGTGAAGCATATTTTTTTACTGGCGACCCGGGGAGAACTCGCAAAAGAATTCACACTCACAAATCAGTTGAAAAGAGCCTCGCTCTCTGTAATGAACAACATAGCAAAAGGATTTAGTCAGGGCCATAAACACGACTTTATTCGCTTTCTGGACTATTCCCAGAGCTCCGCTCAGGAAGTGAAAAGTCAACTGTATGTAGTTAGTGATCTGGAAATGTTGCCGGCAAAGCAGTTAGCCCAAATGCAGAAGCAGTGCGAGAAAACCAGAAAGCTGACTCTGGTTTTGCTCAATCATCTGAAAGAATCGTTGCCCGACCGGGGAAATACTCTGCGCGATGAAGAGCAACCCTACGAGGTTCCGGAGTAGTTGAATCGACACTAAAAAGGAACGCTGATGACACAGATATTACAGATTTACACAGATGGAATCTGTGAATATCCTGTGGCATCTGCGTTCCATTCCTTATTAACAAACGGAGATTATCATGATACACACCAAAAACCTTAAGAAGATCTATACTACCGAAGAAGTCGAGACCACGGCCCTCAACAACGTAAACCTAGAGATCAACGAGGGAGAGTTCTGCGCCATTATGGGTCCGTCTGGCTGCGGAAAGTCGACGTTGTTGAATATTATGGGATTGCTGGACAATCCATCCGGTGGCGAATATCATTTTATGGGGCATGAAGTGTCCCGCAAGTCTGAACGAGAACGGGCGCAGCTGCGCAAGGGGAACATCGGGTTCATATTCCAGAGCTTTAACCTGATCGATGAACTCACCGTCTTTGAAAATGTAGAACTGCCGTTACTGTATCTGGGGGTATCTTCAAGCGACCGAAAGGAAAAAGCCGAAGCAGCCCTGGAGCGTATGAATATGATGCACCGCCGCAACCACTATCCTCAGCAGCTCTCCGGCGGACAACAACAGCGCGTGGCCATCGCTCGTGCCACGGTAGCCGATGCCAGGCTGATCCTGGCCGATGAGCCGACCGGTAACCTCGACTCCGACCACGGCGATGAAGTGATGAAGTTACTGGCCGAGCTCAACGAGAAGGGCACCACCATCGTGATGGTCACCCACTCTCCCCACGATGCCGACTACGCCCGGCGCGTCATCCATCTGTTTGACGGACATATTGTGACCGAGAATATGCAGGAAGGGTTTCATGTGTAATGAG
>CALJMB010000188.1 GCA_937982515.1 uncultured Balneolaceae bacterium | reverse complement strand
GGAATCGGGGGCCGTCGGCGACGTCGCCTTGCGGTTCTTTGATAGCGAAGGGAAAGAGGTAGATACCCGACTCAAAGAGTTAATCATCGGTGTGTCTCCCGATCAGATGATGAATATCGATACGGTTGTGGGAATAGCCGGCGGAGTGGAGAAGATCGATGTAATCCGGGGAGCCCTGGCAGGAAAAAATATCGATGTATTTATCTCAGACAGCCTGACGGCAGAAAAAGTACTGGCAGATTAACGAAGCTCTGAAAGTTTAAATATATATTTTCCGGATGAAACTTTGAATTCAATGTAATCTCCCGTCCTGCTTCCGTCGGTAATCGTTGGGACGCGGGCGGCCATGACTCCGTTCTCCCATATCGTTTTGCCGCTCTCTGTGATACGAACCTCTTCATACCCAAGCGCGGGAATACTGATCTTGCCCGAAGTGTTAGCCGGAAGGGTGACCGAAAGATGCAGACGCCCTTCCTCCCGCTGCCAGTAAGAACGCACTTCTCCACGGATGGTATGCAGCGTTGCCCCGGCATAATCCATCCCTTCAGGGATATAAGGTTTGATATGGATTGTTTTATAACCTGTTGTTGTGCCCTCTTCCACGGGCGGACGAATTCCTGACAGATATTTATAAAAATATTCGTTGACCGAGCCGAACATCTGGTGGTTATGAGAATTCTCTCCCCGCCAGTTTTCCCACAAGGTGGTAGCTCCGTTTTCGATCCAGTAGCCCCAGCCGGGAAAGGTTCTTTGGGTCACGATTCGGTGGATAACATCCTCCCTCTCCAGGCCCGCCAGCACCCCGAAGAGATGTTTGGTGCCCAGAATACCGGTCCCGAGGTGCCCCTCTCTGTTGATCATAATATCGTTGATCAGGTTATCCGCAACGGCTTCACGGCGTCCCTCCGGTACCAGATTTCCGTTTAATGCAAACAGGAGGTAACTTTGATACGGCTCCTCTGTTCCATACAGATTCGTCTCCGGATCAAAGAATTTTCTGTTGAAGGCCGTCTTAATCGAATCGGAGAGTACCATAAACCTATCCCTGTCCTCTTCTTTGCCCAGGATATCTGCAATCCCGGCTATGGTGATTGCATCGAGATACCAGTAGTACGTGTTGGTCAACGGGTTAACCGGCCCGTTCTTCTCTCCGACCGGAGCTTCCCACTCTCCCAGGGAATCCCAGTGTCCTCCGAATTCATCAATGACATATTTTTCCGCAGGGTCATCATCGCCGGAGGCAAGCTCTCGCAGATAGCTCATATACCGCTTCATGCCGGGGTAGTGCCGCTCCAGCAGACGCCGGTCTTCATAATATTGGTACATCCACCATGGAATGAGAATATAGGCGCTGCCCCAGGCTATTCCGCCTCCATAGCCACCGATAATGGTGGGAGAGGTGTTGGGTATCCGCCCGTTTTCCTGCTGAGCATCGGCCATATCATTCAGCCATTTCTCATAAAATGCCTGCATGTGGAAATCGTGTATGGATGTCTCCGCAATCACCTGTCCGTCGCCGTTATATCCTCCTTTTTCACGATGGGGACAGTCGGTTGGATAACCGTGAAGGTTGCCCCGCTGCGACCATACGGCAGCCTCATAAATTTGGTTGAGCAGAGAGTGGGAGGAAGTGAAACGGCCATTTCTTTTCAGGTCGGTATGTACAACACGTCCTCTGATCTCCAGTGACTTAAGTCCGGCCGGATCGTCAACCGTAACCTCCACATAGCGGAAACCTGTATAGAAAAAGCGGGGCTCATAAATCTCCGTAGCCTCTCCCTTCAGAACATACGTAGTCCAGACATCCCGATGGTAGGCTTTGTCGGTGCTCAACCGGTCTCCGTCTTTTAATACGGCGGGGAACAGTGAATCGTTCAGAGTTTCGGCACCGCGTATCTTCAGTACGGTTCCCCGCCTGCCTTCTGTCTTCACCTGCCACCATCCGGCAAAGTTCTGCCCCATATCAAACAGGTATACGCCGGGTTCCGGCTCCGTTTTCCCCACAGGTGAAATCGTCTGTGTTACCCGTATAGGAGGCATCAGCTGTGAATCCATCTTTGCCTGCGGCCTTTCTGCGATGCGAACCTGCTTCCAGGCGCTATCATTGAAACCCGGCTCGTTCCATCCCGGCTGTTCCAGGCGGGCATCGTATGTCTCCCCTCCAAACAGGTTGTTATAGGTTACAGGGCTTGCGCTTGTCTTCCAGGAGGAGTCGCTCGTAAACAGTTCTGTTGAGCCATCCCGGTAGCGGATGTGCAGCTGGGCCAGTCCCATGGGAGTGCCGAAATAGTTATCCGTATCCGGCCAGGCCCACCTGTCTTCACTTCCTTTTACTCTGAATGCTCCATTCCCCAGCCACAGGCCCCAGGTATTCTCTCCCTTGTTGAGGAAGTCAATGACCTCGTAAGTCTCATAGAGCATCCGTTTTCTGAAATCGGTCATGGCCGGATCCAGCACGTGGTCTCCCACCTTTTCTCCATTCAAATACAGCTCGTAATATCCCATACCTGTAACATACGCATAAGCGGATTCTATCTCTTTACTAACAGTAAACCGGCCTCGCATCAGAGGAGAAGCAATTGAGCTGTCGGGGGTGGTAATCCACCGGGCCTTCCAGTCTTCCGGCTCGAGCAAGCCCATATGGAAAGAATGTATTCTGCTCCAGGCGCCGGGCTTGTTGTTCTGATCCCATACCCGAACCCTCCAATAATAACGCTCTCCACTCTTTAACTTTTTACCCTCATAGTTAATGTTAACCGTTTCTGACGACGCAATCTGTCCGGTATCCCATACCATGCCCTTTCCCTGCTCTGCCTCTTTTCGGTCTGATGAGACAATGATACGATAAGCTGTCTGACGGGCTGCACGGGTAGTATCGCTATAGATCCACGACAGACGCGGCCGAAGGGTGTCGAGCCCCAAAGGGTTGGACAGATATTCCACCTTCAGATCTGCGGCCTGAGGTAAGGAGCGTTTCTGTCCGTATACCTCACAGGTAAGACAAAACAGAACGGTCAGCGTGATTAATGCCTTATACAATACTATTGGTCTGAGATCTTTTGCTATCATGTTGTTATGAACTTACTAGGGCGTGTGGACAATTAGCCTGCAAATGTAGATTTGAGGGTGATTTTGGTCCAATCAAGACGCTTTGCGCAGGTCAATGTGGTGCATTGGCCAAGGAAAGCAACGCAGAGTGGGCCAAAATCAACCCAAAGACACGAAGCACGTTAATTGTCCACACGCCCTAGATCTGGCTCTGATGTCAGATTAAAATCTCTGATTAAACACCCCATAAATCCCCTAAAGTGTCTGCAGTGCCAGGCCGATTAACCGACTTCTTTTCCTTCTACCTTAAATACCCAGGCCGGGCTGAACTTCACATTATTTCTTACATCGGCAGGTATATTCACCTTTAATCCTTCTTCTTCACTAAAATTCCATTTGAGGGGTTCGTCGTGACCCAGCAGGTATACATCCGATCCTTCCTCTGGCTTCAGATAACTGAATCGAACCGACTCGTCCGGCTTTTCAAGAAGTATTCCATAATAAACCGGCTTGCCCTTTTTACGAGTGTAGCGGATGGCCTCTCCCTCTCTGAAATGGTTCTGAAGGCGTTCTGTGGCATAAACAGCTTCACCGTTAACCTCCACCCAGCCGCCAATTTTTCTGAGCCGGTCCACACTCTCCTGGGGAATCAGCCCTTCAGCGGTGGGACCTACATTCAGCAGGTAGTTTCCACCTTTGGCAGCTACATCGATCAGGTTGTGGATTAACATCTCAGCCGATTTCCAGTTGTGGTCATTTTTCTTGTAGCCCCAGGTGTCGTTCATGGTCATACAAGCTTCCCAGTCGAACGTACTGGTTCCCTCCAGAATCTCCTGTTCGGGAGTACCAAAGTCGCCTACAAACTCTCCCCCTTCTTCATTCATCCCCTGAAAGCCCTTGCGGCCCACATCAATCCGGTTGTTGATAATGAGATCGGGCTTCATCTGCCGAAGCCATATATACATGTCCACTGCCTGTTCGTGAGTCCACTCGGGGATCCACTCTCCGTCGAACCAGAGCACTGCAGGATCATACTTTTCCACCAGTTCCTCTAACTGGGGCTTCAGATAGTTCTCTACGTACCTGCCAAAATCGGGATTATTCTTTTCTGAAGTGTTATAATCCGGATAATGAGGAGCCTGTGCATCAGGATGATGCCAATCCATGATGGAATGGTAAAAACCCAGCTTGATGCCATGCCGGTCGCAGGCTTCTTTTAGTTGGGCCAGGAGATCTTTTCCGACCGGAGCAAAATCCACGGCATCGTATTCACTCACTTTGGAGTCCCATAGTGCAAATCCATCGTGGTGTTTAGAGGTAATTATGATGTATTTCATCCCGGCATCTTTGGCCAGTTGCACCCACCGGCCGGCGTCGTACTGTACGGGATTGAACTGCCGGACGTACTCTTCGTATTCGGAGACGGGAATTTCAGCTTCATTCATAATCCACTCTCCGGTACTCCGCACCTCCTCACCCTTGTATTCACCCGCCGGAACCGCATAGGCACCCCAGTGGATGAACATGCCGAAAGTGGCGTCACGCCACCACGCCATGCGTTGATCGAAAGCCTCATCAGATTCGTTTAATATTTCCTCCCTGGTCAGCACCTGCTCTTCAGAAGATTCTGCATTCTTACAGCCATTAAAACAGGCCAATGACCACATGAACAATAACAGGATGTGGATTAGCTTCATAGTTTTCAGGTTGGTTATTGGTTACTCGTTATTCGTTATTTGTTACCATCACTCGCCATCGGCAAATGACGAATAACTAATCCAGGTTATAAAATCTGCGGGCGTTTTCTCCCATAATCAGGCGCTGTTCTTCTTCGGTCATCGGCTTTATATATTCCCCCACCAGTTGAGTAACCTCAATATACTCCGCAGCCAGTATGCATACCGGCCAGTCGGAACCGAACATCAACCTGTCGATGTCAAAGGCATCAAATACCACATCCAGGTATGGTTTGATATCGTCCGGTTTCCACTGCTTCCAATCGGCTTCCGTTACCATTCCGGAGATCTTGCAATACATATTGGGATGCTGTGCCAGCTCTCGCATTCCCTTCTCCCACTCACCGATTTTCTGTGCCTGTATCTCCGGTTTGGCTATGTGATCTACCACGAATTTCTGATCGGGAAACTTACTGGCAAATTCTACGGCCACCGGCAAGTGCCGGGCATAGATCAGGATGTCATAGGTCAGGCCAAATTCCCCAAGTGATTTCATTCCTCTCAGAAAGTTATCCCTCAGCAGAAAATAATCATCAGGCTCATCCTGCACGATGTGCCGGAGGCCCTTTAGGGCTTTATAATCTGCATAATGATTCAACCTCTCTTCAAAATCGTCTGCACATATATCCAGCCATCCTACCACTCCTTTTATAAAATCATATTCATCGGCCAATGCTAGCAGAAAATCTGTTTCCTCTTCAGACTGATCGGCCTGCACAGCCACGCATCCGTCTATTCCCGCTTTATTCATCTCTGTAGTAAGATCCCGCGGCATGAAGTTTCTCTTCAAAACGTTCATTTGTCCATTGATCCAGGCATGCCTGTCCGGATCGAACTTCCAGAAGTGCTGGTGTGAATCTATTTTCCCCATCTTGTAATCTTTTCCATCCACCTTTATTCCCAAATAACATACCGTTATCATTCCATATATGAAAAATTTACCAGATGTGCCAGTGGGTTTGGGGAATTCAGAATTCAGGAGTCAGAATGAGCCCGTCCGGACGCTGACCCCGCGGTCGAGCGAATAAGAAGGATAACAGCTTCGCTTAAGACTCTCTGTATACTTATTACATGCAGTTTTAAGAATCAATTCTCTTATCCATCAACAAGCTTTGACCACACATACATTTTTTTATTTTAGAGCTTACATAATCAAACCTCATAACAGATAACCAAAAGGGATGGATTTACAATTAAGCAACAAAGTCATTATGGTGACGGGCGGAGCCGGTCTTCCGGGCAGTATCGGGGAAACAACCGTCCGCCATATTATCGATGAAGGCGGTATACCGGTTTTTGTAGATAAGCACACTCGCGGCAAACAGATGGAACAGGATCTCAGAACAGCAGGGCATGACTGTCTGTATATACAAGCCGACCTGATCACACCGGAAGGATGCGCAACAGCCGTCGAAAAAGCAACAGATCACTATGGAAGGCTTGAAGGACTGGTTAACAACCTGGGTGTCAACGACGGAATTGGATTGGACAAGTCATATGAGCAGTTTGTCGATTCATTGAAACTAAACCTGGTCCACTTTTTTGCCGTAACCAAAGCGGCGCTCCCCTGGCTGAAGAAATCGTCGGGACCGATTGTCAACATCGCCTCTAAAGTTGCCCTTACCGGGCAGGGGGGCACCTCTGCTTATGCAGCAGCCAAGGGTGGCGTTTTAGCGCTAACCCGCGAATGGGCGCTGGAACTAAGGGATGATGGCATCAGGGTAAATGCCGTAGTCCTCGCCGAGTCCTGGACCCCCGGATATGAGGAGTGGCTCGATACTTTTGAGGATCCGGAGGCCCGAAAAAATGCAATAACTTCAAAAATCCCCCTGGGACGGCGTATGACGAAACCTTCAGAGATTGCCGATACGGTGCTGTTCCTCCTGTCGGAGCGTTCTTCTCATACCACCGGACAGTTTGTACACATCGATGGAGGCTACAGGCATCTGGACCGGGCTATTTCGTAATTGTTATATGTATGAATCTGCTTGAGTCTGTTTACATCCCTTAAACCCTGAAAGGGTTTGGAACTCTGTCAGGGTTATTCCTGCCGAATTATTCCCCTGCTTCTCATCCACTGCTCACACAAGCTTGTCCATACCGAGATGGTTGGATTATCCGGCGCCAGGCCGAAACCGTGAGGACCTTCCCCGAACAGGTGCATTTCGGCCGGGACATCATGCTCAACCAGTGAAAGGTAAAACTGTACACTATTCTGCACCGGTACTATGGCATCATCCGTTGTGTGTAAAATAAAGGTTGGCGGAGTCTGTTCGGTCACCTGTCGCTCATTTGACAATAAATCCACGAGTTCCGGCTGTGGGTTCTCCCCAAGCAAATGATGGAGTGACCCTCTGTGGGTATAGTCTTTCTGCATCGTAATGACGGGATAAATCAAGACCATGAAATCGGGGCGGGAATTATACCGGTCCACCAGATCAGCAGCCTCAGGATTACCCGCATCAAAATGAGTTCCCGCTGTAGAGGCCAGATGTCCGCCGGCAGAAAAACCGAGGATACCGATTCTGCCAGGCTCCACGCCCCACTTCTCTGCATTAGCGCGCGCAAGACGAATTGCCCGCTGAGCATCGCCCAGCTGAACGGGATGATGATAGCGTTCGCCCAGCCTGTACTTCACCACAAAAGCCGCTACTCCCAATTCATTGAGCCACCGGGCTACATCGTATCCTTCGTGCTCCATTGCCAGGTGCCTATACCCTCCACCCGGAAAAATCACTACCCCGGCCCCGGTCGCCTTCTCCTCGTCAGGCAAAAATACCGTCATGGCGGGCTGATCCTCCGGAGCATCCCCTTCGGCATAGGGTGCTCCCTCCGCCCACAGGGGAAGGACATCGCCTCCGGAACTACTTTGAGCGACTACCAGATGCCAGGCGGCTGATAAAAGTAACAGGATCAAAGGAATAGTTGCCGTGAGTAAGTGTCTGATGTACATGTGTATCTGTTTTGGTTAATAGTAAAAGCTGAATGTTTTAAAAATCTTTCCCCTGAGGGCAAAATTGCCAAGTTCTTAGCCTGTTCATTATTTAGCGTCATTCCAACCGGGCACTAGCCTTGTTACAGGTGAAAAAGCAGTATGGGTTTATCGCCACCCGTTTGGAGAAGCCGTAGTCGTGCCCCTCCTCAGGAAGATGCACATTTTTGATTAAAGATTCCCTGTCATAATAACCATAAATTCTCTCCAGATAGGGTAAAGCCACTTCCGGAGCATGAGCTGTCCAATCATTGCCATCGGATATAACCAGCTGGGGCCGGGGCGCTGCCATAGAGGCTATCTCCACATTGTTTGTTCCTCCCCCGCATACATGTACCGGCCGGCCGATCTCACATGGACACCCTCCGTTGAAGTAAGAAGAGAGCATAACCACCGGTACCGTAACATCAATCCGGTCGTCCAGAGCGGTTAGCAACATGGTCTGGCTGCCGCCGCCAGATCCGCCCGTGATCCCCACCCGCACCGGATCGGCCTCTTCCAGGCCGATAAGGTAGTCCAAAATACGCATGCCATTCAGGATTTGAACAATCATTGCAAGCGGAGTGCGATGATACTCTGAGCTGAACTGTAGCTGCGACTCCCCCCAGCCAAACAGATCGTAGCTGAAAACTATAGCTCCCATACGAGCCAGTGTGGCCATGCGGAACTGCTGATCTGCCCTGTATCGTCCCCCGTCGAAATGACCGTTAGGCGACAGGATTACAGGAAGTTTCTCCTCCGCCCGGACCGGCCGGTATAGGGATCCGGTTACAAAAAGTCCGGGTAGTGTCTCCAGAGCCACATTCTCCACCGTATATCCATCCATGACCCGCCGGGCGGTTATCAGTGGACTGAATCCGGTGCCGGTGGAAACGGAGCAAGCTTCAGAGCCTCCCGCATACATGAGTGCAATACACTTTTTCGTGCTTCCCAACTTGTTCTGTCGCTGTAGCGATGTCCCAGATATTCCAGCTGTGCCTTTCCCTCCTCAACAGACCGCCGCCCGGTATCAAATACTGAAATGATATAGCTTCTATCATCCTCCTTAAGAAACATCAGGTGATGGGGGGAGAGCAGCCGGATCAGGCTTAATCCTGCCGTGTTAGCATCCCGCCAGCCGGTTTGCTTTGCCTGCAGCCCGCCGGTCAGGTTATTCGGATCACTTACTTCCACGCCGAACCGGTACTCAATGTGCGCCAATGCTTCAGGCAAAGAAGTTCCCCCATTCTGTACATGGGTATCCTGTGCATACAGGCATAGGGCAAACATCAAAGAGTAAGCAGTGGTCAGGCAAGCCTTTATATAATTCATTTGATTACTACCAGGCGTGTGTAGTGGCTGGATACTTCATTCTTCATCTTATGGCACCCCTACCCTTACGGAGGCGCTTGGGGATAGACGCACATATTCACCCGCTGAGATCGTTTCTAAATACAAAAACCCCGGCACTCTCTGTAAATTGTCTAATCGTATGACCTGACACGAACTCAATAAATCCCTTTTAGGAGATATAGGAGTGAAAAGGGGATATTTTTAAATCACCGACAGGCCATTTTTTATATACTAAAATCTCATCTAATCTTAAATGAAGGCCCGAAACTTATGTACTCTCCCAAAAAGCTGTATCTGTATACGGTTAAATTGAGGCTCACGCTTCTGTTGAATTCCACGCTGTTTTTAATAAATATGCCAAACCCGGAAAAGTCTGTCTCTTCAAATCTGTAATCTATCAGCTCGCCACCGTAGTATGAAGCAGTTGATATATATCTTTC
>CALJMB010000187.1 GCA_937982515.1 uncultured Balneolaceae bacterium | reverse complement strand
AACTGTAGAACTGTAGAACTGTAGAACTGTAGAACTGTAGAACTGTAGGGCGGCTGTTTTTACAATTCTACGATTCTACAGTTCTACGCTTCTGCGCCCTCCTGAATTCTGAGTTCAGAATTCAGAATTTCCCGGCTTGCTAAAAGCTAAACCAATTACATCACTATAGCCGCTTTACCGACCACTAACCACTAACCACAATAACCCCGTCCTCCGTTATCATCCAAACCATTTACAGCGCAGCCAGAAGGGGGCTTTCATAAGCTGAGCGGCTTACTTAAATTATCCTTTGAGTTTACAGTTGTACTTTGTGTTGGCTTGTTACATTCAACCCCTAATTCAGGAACCGGATACCATTCGTTATGGATATTAAAAAAGCAGCGGTCATTGGCGGAGGAACTATGGGGAACGGAATTGCCCATGTATTTGCGATGAATGGCCTACCCGTCAATCTGGCGGAAACAAGTCGTGAGCTGGCTGATAAGGCGTTGTCGGCTATAGAGAAAAACCTGGAACGGATGGTGAAGAAAGAGAAGATCGACTCCGCCCTGAAGGCGCAGGCGCTCGATAACATCAGTACCTTTACGAGTATCATCGAAGCTGTGAAAGAGGCAGATCTGGTTGTTGAGGCGGTCCCGGAAAACGTTGAGCTAAAGAAAAAGGTGTTTGCCGAGGTTGATAAGGCAGCACCGGAGCACGCCATTCTTGCTTCCAATACCTCTTCCATATCCATTACGAAGCTGGCGGCCGCCACTTCCCGCCCGGAGCAGTTTATAGGCATGCATTTCTTTAATCCTGTTCCCCTCATGAAGCTGGTGGAGATTGTGAAAGGGTTGCAGACCAGCCAGGCAACCTTTGAGACGGTGGAACGGATGGCCCGCCTGTTGAACAAGACACCCGTTCCGGTGGAAGATTATCCGGGATTCGTATCCAACCGGGTGTTGATGCCCATGATCAACGAAGCCATTTACTGTGTGCACGAGGGGGTGGCCACGCCCGAACATGTAGATGCGGTGATGAAGCTGGGTATGGCTCACCCGATGGGACCGCTGCGCCTGGCCGACTTTATCGGGCTGGATGTGTGCCTGGATATTCTGAACGTACTTTATGAAGGGTTCAAAGATCCCAAATACCGGCCTTGTCCGTTGCTGGTTAAGATGGTGGATGCGGGAAAGCTGGGAGATAAGACGGGAAAAGGGTTCTATTCGTATGATTCCTGAAACCGGGCGGAAAGAATATGAGCCGCGGATTTACGCGGATAGGCACGGATGGGTTTAAGCCACAGATCTGCACAGATGAAAACCGGGAAACTGTAGGGGCAGGCTCGTGTGTCTGCCCCGGCGAAGGCCGCAGATCCTTATAGATCCTCACAGATCGGCGCGGATGATTTTAGGCGGGACGGAGATTGGTTATTCGTGTAATGGTTATTAGTAATTTGGGATAGCCGCGGACCAATCATGTAGGATGGGCAGCCTTCCCCCATACTTCGCTGCGATGTATCAGAAATAGACAGGCTCTGAAGGGGATTTTTAGAACGTGTCGGATCCGTATCGGTGCAATCCGCCGGCCTGTAAAACTAACTTACTGTTGCATGCCTCCCGCGTCCCCACACCCGCCGGGGTGATCGATCTGCATTTTTCTGATAAAATTATATATCTTCCAAAGTTGCTCAGATCCTTAAATAAGATCACACGACTCACTCTCCAAGCTCTCTGTTTCTAAACCATATCCAACATCCAACTAACCACTAACAGCAACCATTGATTGATCTCAGAAGCGATACGATAACCCGTCCCACCCCTGAAATGCTCGAAGCGATGACCCGGGCCGAAGTCGGTGATGACGTCTACGGAGAGGACCCAACGGTAAACGCACTGGAGCACAATGTGGCAAGCCTGTTTGGCATGGAAGCCGGCCTTTTCGTGCCCAGCGGAACCATGGGTAATCAGCTAAGTCTTAAGGTGCTTACCCGGCCGGGTACCGAAGTGCTGATTGAAGAAACCGGCCATATATTCAATTACGAAACGGCGGCAGCCTCGCACATCTCATCGATACAGTTGCGCCCGATAAAGGGCTGGCGCGGGAAACTGAGTCCGGAGTTGTTGGAGAATATGCCGCGGGGCGGATTCGACTGGGAGCCGGAAACCCGGGTCATAGCCATAGAAAACAGCACCAATAAGGGAGGGGGCACCTGCTACACCGAAGAGGAGCTGCGCGCCATCAGAGCATTTGCTGATGATCATAACCTCAAGATACACCTGGATGGTGCCCGGATATGGAACGCGGTAACGGCAACGGGCACAGACCCTTCGTTTTTCGGGGAGATAGCCCACACCATTTCCGTCTGTTTCAGCAAAGGGCTGGGCGCACCGGTTGGATCGATGATACTCTCTTCCGGTCAATTAATCAGGATGGCGCGCAGGTATCGTAAAATGCTGGGCGGGGGTATGCGTCAGGCAGGAGTATTAGCCGCCGCAGCCGATTACGCTATTGAGCATCACTGGCCTCTGCTGCAGGAAGATCACAGGCGTGCCAGGGAACTGGCTGCAACCCTGCATGAATGCAGCAGGATTTCCATTGAACCGGATTCTGTGGAGACAAACATCCTTATATTTGATGTGAAGGGTGAAACGGCCACCGAGGCTGTCGGGAAACTTGGCGACAGGGGGGTTATGCTTGCTCCTTTTGGTCACCAAACCCTGCGCGCCACCTTTCATTATGACATCACCGATGAGGATCTGGAGAAAGTAAAGACGGTGGTTACGGAGCTGTATGGCTAGGAAAGGGAGGAGGGCCGGGAATTCCGGATTCAGAAGGGTGTAGAATTGTAGAATTGTAGAAT
>CALJMB010000186.1 GCA_937982515.1 uncultured Balneolaceae bacterium | reverse complement strand
CGCTTAAAGTGAGAAGATGTCAGAGTACCCACATATCCGGGGGCAGCCGCTTCCTGTTTAACAAGCTCCGGGTGCAGAGCAAGCATGATGGAACTTTCAGCAACATCGGCATGTCCGCCCACATGTTCTGGGCTTCCGCCTTCTTCTTCAACAACCTGTTTCCAGAGTTTGATGACTGCCAGCATATCAGTGAATGCCTCAATCCGGATCTCCGGGCCAACGGCCTCTTGCAGACGCTCTGACATTTCAGCCAGAGGTTTAAAGTTGCCGCCATGTGAGGGAACTAAATAGATCTGACGGAATCCGTGGCGGGCAAGGCTTGTGCAGTAGTCCCGGCATACCGCCTCAAAAGTGCTGTGCTGCAGTGAAATAGTTCCCGGAAAATCGAGGTGTTCCTCAGAACAGCCGATACGGATAGTCGGTGCTACCAAAGCGTTACCCAGGCGGCGTGCAATTCCCTTAGCTAAAGCGGTGCCATGTTCGGCATCCAGAAAAATCGGGAGATGCGGGCCATGCTGCTCAACCGCCCCGCAGGCTATGACAACGCTGGTATACCCATCATCCAGCGCCGTGCGGATGTCAGGCCATGTCATTCGTTCGATCATTAATTCACGATTCATATTGCTCCGTTTTTAAAGGTTATATTGTACAAAAGGGCCATGTTTTAAGGCTATTTTCGGGAATGTCTGTATTCTAATATACTTCTCTGTAAGCTTAGGGCGTGTTGACAATTAACGTGAGGTGGTTAACCGGCCTTTTTGAGCTTATGATATGTTATATACGAAAGAGTCAATATTCCGAGAAACACAATGGGTTTAACGATAGCAGAAGCAGGATCGCCCGATACAAAGTGAGCCGTGGAAGCAGAAACAAGCGTTATTGTAAAACCGGCGTAGGCCCATTCTTTTATGTTCCATGTTATCGGTGCGAGCAATAGTGCAACACCTGCTATTTTCGCAATTCCAAGTTCAATCCTGAAGTAGCCGGGGAAACCGAGGTGTGTAAAGCCCTGGGCTACTTCAGGGCTACTGAAATACATAATGCTGCTCATGAGCATCATCACGCTAAAAATTCCGGTTGCAGACCAATAGAGTACTTTTGTTTTATTCATTTGAAATCAGGTTTATGTTAGTTGAGTTATTGATGAGCAACCAAATTAAGGCGGATTGTAAATAGTTATTAATGTACTCTGTTTAACCAAGTAACCAAAAGTAACCCGGCATGATTGTGTCTGAGTGGGGCGTGCAGGCCCCGATTTAAGAAGGATGGCATAAGTAATTTTGCCGGTAACAGCTACCGTTTTACTCTTGACGTTGAATACCTGCTACTCTGCTTTTATTGTCTTTTACTTCGATATAGACTATGACGCTTTTACCGTTACCGTTCAGAGAATCTCCCAGAGTATGTATGGTTAATGTCAGTATTGACTTCTCGTTTTTATTGAGAGTGAGTTTATCCAGGCTCATTAAAAATTCCGGTTCATCAGAGTGCAGCTCGCCGATTAAGACCTTGCGTCCTGCTTTAACCTGCACCTGGTATTGACGCTCTGAAGCATCTACTAAGCCGCTGCTTACGGCCAGATCATCGAAAGAAATGTGAAGCGAGTTATCCTTTATTTCTGTCCGGAAGCGATCTATCGGATTCATCCTGGCAAACCAATAGCGCCCTATCTTGTCACGGCGTTCTATCAGGGTCTGGACGATATACTCTTCTGCATTGGGATCGGAGTATTGTCCTGTCTCCACAATAGCTTTGATATCTTCGTCCGAAAAGCTCATCACCTGTTTGGCTCCCCAGAAAGCATCGCGAAGCGTCATATTCTCAAATGGCGGCAGCGGATGCGTAGGGACCCAGCGGCCGGGCTTAAATACATCCGCCCTGAAATATCCTACAGAAGGGTAGAGGATATCAGCTTCAGCTGCTTCCCAGGAGGTTTTATATCCACCCAACGAAATCGCCGAAACGAACATATACCGGGGATCAATCACATAAGCTTGTCCGTGTATGGGCAGATGGACAGAGGAACCGTTGGCGCCGAGCGTATTTCCAAAATCCTGGATGTAGTGATCGATATAACCGTTTTTATTATATACGGCCATTGTATTGGCATCGCGCCTGTCTGTGTCGTTGAGCCATGAGCTGATTACACGCATGCCTCGTAGTTCCCGCCGGTGTTCATGGGCAACCCTGTCATTGGGATCATCCTTGATCGTCCCTTTAAAATTCCATGGCCCCATGGGAATTCCATCCACAAATTTACTGGCCAGCGCACGAATCCTGCCATCTTTGTTGACGGGGCGTCCTTCCACAATACTTCGGTAATCTTCCATCGTCATTGGCCGTTTTTGTTTACCTTTTCCTACCGTAACGCCATCGCCAATGGTTACTTTATCGGGATCGAAATATACGATTACCGATTCGGGGACAGTGTAACCGGCCGCATAGAATATCTTGGTTGAAATCACTCCGGCGGCTGTAGTTAATTCGGGATAGTCATAGCCGTCAAATTTTATGAGATAGCGGTTTTCGTTCTCATCCTCGATAAAAAATCCGGAGTTCGCTCCCTCCAGTTTGGCGCTGAATATCGTCCATTGTCCCGCGGTATCGGGGGCTGCCGTATTTGGGCCGGTTGCCAACTCTTCGGGCGACATCTTTTTGTAGTAATGGCGGTACGTGTACCAGCTCGATTCGGGTACTTCATCCAGCTTATTCACATTATCAGCCTGGCGTTTACTGCTTATGCCCAGTCTGTAACCCAGCCAGCGTACTGACCGGTTCAGGTTCAGCGGCTTTTCAAGCTGATAGAAAATGGTGTTGTCAATGCGATCCCAGTACAGATACTGTGGTTGTTCTCCGGGCATCCTTATGCGGGCGGTATCGGGATCGAATGTTTTGATCGCTCCTTCGGCATAAGGTTTGGTAGTGGAACACCCCTGGAAAACGAATGCCGTCAACAACACGATTGTGAGTGCTATTGGTAGCCGGTTGTTAATCAAATGTATCATTAAAAATTAGGATTAATGCTGATGATAAATCGGCTGGCTTCTTTGCTGAACGCAAACTCTGAACGGAAGGACAGGCCCCGCTGTGAGAGCAGGTGAAATCCAAAACCATAGGAAGAGTGAAAGTTGCTCAGCGCAATATCGCTGTAGTTATTAAATGGCTGGCCCTGATCGGTAAAAATAACCGCATCCATAAAATCCCAAATTGGATATCGGTATTCTGCGGTCATCGATACTACACCATATCCGCGAAACCGTTTGTCGGGGAAGCCCCGGAGATCACGACTTCCGCCAAGCGTGTTTTGCACGTAAAAGGGGATGGCTTCGGATCCTATATTTTCCTGCTTGTGTAGCTGTAATTTAACTCCCAAACGTCGGGTTTCAGGTAAAATGGGGACGGGCACAAAGTGATGGATTGCTCCATGGTATTCCAGGAATTTCAGATCGGGATTTTGGGTCGATTGCGTCCACCCTGCACCCACTTTGTACTGCGTTCCGCTTAAGGTTCGCCTGCCTCCATTTTTGTAATTTAAAGTCCATTTGGTTCCGGCTGTAATCAACTTGCTGTTGCCCAGTAACGATGAAGGAATCTGCTCATCTGCATCGTCTTCATACCTGCTTGTTTTAATGGTTCGATCCCGATACTTCACATTGATCTGCATTTGCACCCAGCTGTTCATGTGCTGTCTGTACGTTGCTTCAAGGCTCCCAAATTCACTGGCATAACTTCGCTTCTCATTACGATTATTCACATAATATGATCGTTCAGGAGCATTTCCATACCCGGCCTCAAAGATGAGTCTGCTTTTTTTAATTCCTTTAACAGGAATCCAGTACTCCAGATCAAATTCGTTGTACACTTTTGAACCGAATAATATTTCCGCCCGTGCCCTGTGGTCTTTAAAAAACAGGTGATCGTGGTATAGTAGCACCCCTGCGGCAAAATCTTCTTCGCCCCCGATTTCTACAAGCGGGAATAATCCAGATGGGCCGCGCGCTCCTTTAAACCAGTGTGGAAATTTAGCTTCAGCATATTTTACCGCTTGCCCTATGGGACGGCTGCTCCAGTGTAACAGATATGACGGTACAGCCAAAATATGGTAGCCGATACTACGCTCCGTTTCATAAGGCACCATATTGGGCGATATACTTTCCATCTCGGGGGAATCGGCAGATTGTGAAAAGCCTTTGGCAGGATACAGTATCCCCGCGACAAGCAATAAGAGTATAAACCATACCCTGCTGTCCATCAGGTATTTTATTTTGTTTTGAAACAGCATGCTGCTACCCGACCTCAACTGTTGCATGTTCTATTATCTGTGGCAGCTGTGCCGGTTGGTTTATTTCCACAGGGTTGGGTACCGATATCCCTTCAGACTCTGTGTGGAAAATCTCTTTGAGAAACAGAAGAACATCTTCGGCATTCGAAAGAGCATTGGCAGAGTCATTCGGCGGTAATCTATCAGTGTGATAGGTCTCCAGAACAGGGATCA
>CALJMB010000185.1 GCA_937982515.1 uncultured Balneolaceae bacterium | reverse complement strand
CAATGTAGTGCCCTTGACCGCTATATTCACCCCGGGCAGCGTCTCTCCGGTGGCCGCATCCGTGACTGTTCCGGAAACGGATTCCTGCCGCACTTCCAAGCTGTTTTCCTGCACTTCAAAAAAGAAGAGCTGTCCGGTCGCAGAAACCCCAAAACGAAGCGATGTTCCCTTTAATACGCTCCATAATGCCTGCTCTGTTGTAGCCCGGGCTTGTTTTATCTCAACCGTTCGTGTAAACGGAATCAATTGTTCACTATATGACAACTTTAATCCAGACTGCTCGGCGATGTCCAGCAGTACCTCCCCCAATGTCTGCCAGCCCTCCTCCAGTTGGATGATCTTCTTCAACTTATGCGAAGACGTGCTTTTATTTTTTGTATCAGCAACCATCTGGCCTTTCAAATCGACCAATAAATCCCGATGGCCCTGGGCTAAAACACCATTGTAGTTTAGGAACAGCATAACTACTGCAAACCAACAGAATTTCAATAACCGTATGCGTGGTATCCTATTCCCTGGCATCATACATGTTCTCCCGTTAAATTAATTCGACGTAAATCCGGAATAAAAAACAACCTGAAATCTCCCCTCCAAACCGCTTGGGTAATCAAGGTATAACTGATATCGTCGCAAAGACGCTAACACCCTTCCGCCCGCTGATGGAGATTCTTTACTACATTTTACAGGCCTTATCCTAAATCCCGTCAGTTCCTGTTATTAAAGTTTTAATTAAACATCGCCAATCAAATACTCTTTCCCTTCTCCGCAAAAAACGTAACAGTCCGCCCCTCTCGGTTGTAAGAAACATCCATAGATATGGAAAGCACCTTGAGTACTTCTGTCATCGGCATGTTATTGTAGGTAGCTGTCAGCGTTCGTTTATACAATTCGCTTGAAGCAACCTCTATTTTGCAGTCTATATCGAACCACCGCTCCAGGCGCTCAACTACTTCCGGAAATGGGGTACTTTGGAATACCAGCTTTCCCTCAGCCCATCCTACATATTGATCTATGTGCTCAATGTCGGAGACGGTCAGCCCTTTGAGATCTTTTAGAACAGCCAACTTATTGGGGGTTAACTCGACTAACTCCTTTTCAGGACTATCCTTATCCATCCACCCCATAGACACCAGGCCCTCTTTCACGGCAACTTCTATATGGGTGGAATCATACGCCATTACATTAAACTGGGTGCCCAAATCTTTTGTGTAGGTGCCGTGAGATATGACGATAAAGGGATTCTCTTCATCGTGATCTACCTCAAAAAAAGCTTCTCCCTCCAGGTACAAAGTGCGTGTTTCCCGGCCATAATCTTTCGGGATCCGCAGGGTACTGCTGGCGTTCA
>CALJMB010000184.1 GCA_937982515.1 uncultured Balneolaceae bacterium | reverse complement strand
GTACGAAACCAACGTTCAATAAAGGCATTGTCGGTAGCGCGAGCTTTCCCGTCCATGCTGATTCGAATATTAAATTCCTTCAGCGTGTCAACCCAATGCCTGCACGTATATTGACTCCCCTGATCGGAATTGATGATCTCCGGAGTTCCATACTCGCTGATGGCCTGTCTTAGCAATTGTGTTTGCGTTTGTTTTTCCAGGCTATTGGAAATCTGCCAGCCAACCAGGTAGCGGCTGTACAGATCTATGATAGCCGTCAGGTACATAAATCCTTTCTTCATAGGGATATAACTAATATCGATAGCCCAAACCTGATTGGCACGAGTGATATTCATACCCCGCAACAAATACGGGTGTATATAGCGTGCCTGCCCCAGGCGTGAAAGGTTCTTCCTCGGATAAATGGGGCTCACGCCCATTTTCCGCAAAAGTCTGCGTATGCGCTTGACATTATAGTGCAAACCCAGCTCGGCCAGCTCATCCTGCATGCCCAGTACTCCCAGAGTAGGGTCACAGGTAAACAGCCGGTCCATGCGCTCCATCAGCTGCAGGTTTTCCTCCGATTCCCCCACAGGCTTATAGTACAGACTGCCTCGAGAAACCTCCAGCAGTTCGCTCGGCCGGCGGATACTCAGCCGGTGCTGCGAATCCACCAGTGCCTTCCGCTCGCTCATAGTCCGGCCTTGGTTAAGCTTTTTTTTAAAAAATCATTCTCCACTTTAAGTTGGCCAATCTGGGAATACAGGTTTTGCACATTGACGGATTCTTCGGGGTCTTTGGGCTTTCTGGCCCCTTCAAAAGCTTGCTCAGCATTATCCTGAAACTCCTTTTTCCATTTTGATATTTGATTGGGATGGACTTCAAAACGGGTGGCCAGTTCGGAAAGACTCTGGCGTTCCTTTAGGGCCTCAATGGCTACGTTGGCTTTAAATTTGGCGCTGAATTTTCGTCGTGTTCGTTTCATGAGTCTTGGATTTATTGGTTAGATTAGGCAAACTTAACTAATGGTCCAAGTTTTGGGGAGTATTACAATCCAATCTCACCAATGAGTCCTGCCAAGCTAAATGATGTCCATTGATAACTGCTTCCTGCATTTAGTTTAGTATAATGGTCAGGCATTTTAGTCCCCTTAAAAAATAGATATTCTTCTTATTCTGAGAGACATATATGTATAAATGATCTTCGCCGTACTTTTTTCAATTCATTAGTCAATGTTGCATATGAATTTTTAAGCATGCGTCTAAAATTTTTACACTTAGCCACAAATTATTTTTACCAGATCATAACCAAGATAACTTCTGTGAAGAACTGGAGTTCTCCTGATCTGATACAACATCCACAAATATCTCTTCCAGTGATCGATAGGTTTCCTGCGTCACCTCATTCTTAATTTTATGACGTATCTCTGTGGTCTTAGCTTCAAAGATGAGCTTACCTTGATGAATGATAGCTATTTCATCACAGAATTTCTCAACTGTATCCAGATTATGCGAAGTTATCACAACCGTATTTCCTTTTTGCGACATCAGCCGCAGATTGTCTTTGGTTTTTTTCGCAGAAATTGGGTCCATACCCTCTAACGGCTCGTCTAATATTAGCAATTGGGGTTGATGAATCATTGCCGCCGCGAGTGCTACCTTTTTCTTCATTCCTTTGGAACAAGCTTCAATCCAGGAACCTTCCTTGTCTGTTAGCTCAAAGAAGCTTAACAATTCCCTGGTGCGACTTTTGGTTTCATCAACAGGAATTTCATACATAGCGCCACAAAAATGCAGATAGTCTTTTATAGTAAGCTTTTCGATGTAATAAGGGTTTTCAAGTACAAACCCTGCCTTTCTTTTATATTCATAATCATCTTTACTGATCGGCTGACCAAGAATTGAAATATCGCCATCCGTTCTGTCCAATACACCCGCAAGAATATTCATAATCGTTGACTTTCCCGCCCCATTAGGACCTATTATCCCATAAACGACCGATGCAGGAATTTTCAGAGAAAAATCGTCAAGAGCCTGAATATTTTTCTTATAAATCTTGCTAAGATTCTTTATTTCGATGGCATTCATAATTAATTGAGGTTATATAAGGCGGTTTGAAAATTCTTTTCGGCCGATGGAAGTTCATATAAATACCATATAGTCAATGAGATACCTGCGAAGAATATGCATAAGGTTAGACTATTTAGCCAAACGTTAAAAAGTATATATGGAATAGGTGACGCTATAGCTATGAAAAATTGTGCTGGTAAAACTACTTTAGATGATAACAAGGCTCTTCGTGACAGACTGAGCCTGTTACCCAGAAGTATACTTACCGGTATGGAGGTGATAAAATAGAGAACAGCGTTTATATAATCTTGTCCATCTGAAGGAATAAGAAATGAAGCAACAATGAGAATCGGCAGGGGATAAATAACGGACAAACATAGCAAAACAACATTTTTTGAAAGAATTACAGAACGCACAGACCAGGGGGTCAACAGGTATCCCCGTATTGCACGATACTTTTCACAGAAAATATTTCCGAATAGAACTCCCGTACAAAAATTAGCGAAGAAAACACAAAGTAAAGGCATATTGATATTATATGACCGGGATAATATTCCAAGAAGTATTCCTGCACTCATGTAGGTAAGAAGACCTCCCGAGATCACATCTGAATAGCGGATAACTATTTTAAATTGTGACTTGATATGAGTCAAAAGGTACACAAATACTACTCCTAATCTTAATATTGATTATTTATCCTCGAAACCCCAAACAAGATAAGTGGCAGAGCTAAACTACCTAAAAGGAACAGCAAGTTATACCAAACGAATGATGGATTACTTACCCAAAGCCCATACAATGCATTCCCTACATGCTTAATGATTGGAAGCTTAATAAAAATGTCATCACCGAATAACTGTACACCTAAAAGAAGTACCGCAAAAAAAGCACCCAGATTCTGTAATTGATTTCCCATTTTATCTAAATACTTGCCTGCTAATCCATAGATTGCCACGACCCATATTGAAATGATCATTAATAACAAGAGCCAGAAAAAAACACTTAAAATAGCAGCTATGTATAGAGAATTTTTTACAAAAAAGATGGTAATACACCCTATTACTGATAGATATATGAGCGTTTTATAGTCTATCAGATACAAAACAATTTGGAATTGAAATTTTTTCCATCTGCTGATGGGAAATAACGCCAACTGGTAAGGCTCAATAAATGAACGGGTTTGAACTCGTAGTAAGATAGCCATTCCATCAAACAGTACAACAAAATAGGCAATAGATGAAAATGCTGTTTGATAATCTACATCAGAAGGTTGTTTTAGAAAAAAATCAATTACTAGTACTGAAATGAGGAATATACAAGAAATACTTATGCCTAGTACATAAAGCCAAGAATATCGAACATGCTTTGCAAGTGTGCGGTTCGTATTAAAAAGTATGAATGGAATGTTAGCCATTAAAAATATTCTATGCTTTCTAGAATTATAATTAAAGAACTTAACAATCTTGGCATTAAATAGATCAATAGGATATATAAAAAAGATAACAGCAGGGAGGAAATGCAATTCCCTACTGTTACCTTCCCTATAGACCAGTTTACTTTAGCTAAAGCACTGCGTAGCAATATTATCTGCATTTGCATACGCCCCAACAATAGCAAGTGCAATACCAAAACCACCACTTACTGTTGTCATGACCATTCCTGTAAATACTGCTTGAGCAATAGCACCACTACAACTTCCGCCTTCTATTTGCTCCATCTGATCCATTTCTAACGTTTTCATAATTGTACCTTTCCTTAATTACAGGTTATTTTTGCTGTATCGCATGAAGAAAAGCAACACAAAAGAAAGACATTCACATCATCTTTCTTTTACTCTTCTAATGAATGCACCTGTAATTTGATACATCCTGCAGAGAAATCAAGCGAAACCCGTCGCTGATATGTTCGTTTTGTCGCCTATTCGTTCGGTTTTCAGTAGAGTTGTGAATTTTTAGTCTTGGCTTGTCTCAACTTGTAGCTTTAGCCTTAGTTTTTCAATCCGCTTTGTTCTCGGTCCTTCATCTGCCTCCCGTTCAGCAAACTCCTTCGCAATTCTGTAAAGTTCGTATTGAAGTGATAAGACAAGAACTTATATAGTGCATCATCATTTTCTAACCCTACCAAGCGTGCGACTCCATAACTGGTTTCATTTGGATGAGTCAATATTTGGTTATAAATATGTTTTATACGAATATCCCGGAGAAGCTCCGTCGGAGTCTTTCCGAACTGCTCTTTTATTTTGCTGCTGAAATAACTCCGTGAATATCCCATAAATACAGCCCATATTTTTACGTTTGGAATATGTTTCAGTTGTTGATCCAACACTTCAACAGCCATTTCTATTGAATAACCATTGGTTAGACGGCCTGCGTGCTGTTTGCTCTCTTCCATGGCTTTCTCCCGTAAAGTTGTTATAAATAGTGTATTTACAAGAGAGCCTAAGAAAGAAGTATTACAAATTAATTCGATTATTAAAGAATTTTAATATTTCCATCCATTTTTATTTCTCTTGGTTACCCTTCAGGAGTTAAATATAACCCGTTAATTAAATTGTTCATAAAGTGTAATGGACACGAAGCGCCAGGGCTGGTTTTTCACGGAGATTGTGGGAATAAGAAAGAATTATGATTTTTATTAATCATCTCGTTCCAATGCTCTGCGTCGGGGCCTTCCATCAGACGCTCTACGCCCCGTCAATCCCCCTCAAAAACGCCGTTTAAAGGACGCTATACGCCTACAGGCGTTGGAGCTTTACGCCCGGGGGCGTTATGTACGCCTATGGGCGTATAGCGTCTGCGATTGTAATCGGTGCCCCTGTACGATAGTAATCGTTGGAGCTCTGCGATTGCAATCGCTTTCCCTGTACGATTATAATCGCTGGAGTTCTATGCTTACAGGCACAGACGCCGTGTTGTGCGGATTGAGCCGAATAACCCCGGCCCGTGCCATGAAAGATCTCCCCCGGATCCTTCATTCCAGGATGGTTGTCCGCGGCGGTGACCCGTCCCGCCTGTGCCCCTACCCCCATCCAATCTCCTCCCCGACCTCCACACCCAGGCCGGGCTTGTCGGGTACCGTAATCCGCTTCTCTTCATCCAGTATAAGACCCGTTACAGGGTCGTTTTTGATGAGCAGGTGGCCGTCCAGGTCGGCATAATCGGCCCATAAAGAGAGTATAGCTCCGGCGGTATTGGCCAGGGAGCTTTCGATCATGCAGCCGATCATCACTTCCAGGCCCAGGTCCCGGGCCTGTTGAACGATGCGATGGCCTTTAACCAGGCTCCCGGTCTTCATCAGCTTGATGTTGATGACATCAAAGGCCCGGGCGATCTCTTCAAGAGACTCATGCCCCATAAAACTCTCATCGGCTGCAAGGGGAAGCGGGGAAAAATCTTTCAGCTTAATCATATCCTCAAACCGGGCGGCGGGCATGGGCTGTTCTATCAGTTCTATGTTATGATCGGCCAGAAAGCGAATATAGTCTTTGGCTTCCTCCAGCGTCTGCCACCCTTCGTTGGCATCCACCCGGATCGGTTTGTCCGTTACTTCCCTGATGCCTGTAATGATTTCCTTATCCCGATCGGTCCCCAGTTTTACTTTGTATATGGGGTATGCTGCCGCCGCTTCCACTTTCTGCTGCATCACCTCAATGGTATCCAGGCCAATGGTATAGGAGGTTACCGGCCCGGTTGCCGAGGGTGCCTGCCACTGCCTCCACAGAGAAATGCCCAGCATTTTTCCTCTCCAGTCCAGCCATGCCATTTCTGTAGCAACCTTTGCGGCATTAACGGATGGGGAAATTTCATCAAGTTTCCGTACCAATCCATCCTCGCTTGTGATGTTGTCGAAGAAGCGGGCGGGCAGGCTGTTGAGAAAATCCGCTACGGCCGCGGCGTCTTCGCTGTACCGGGCGTTGGGAGCGGCCTCGCCAAAGCCTTCGATGCCATCCGCGCTCAGGCGGACAAACACGTTGGTGACCTTCTCTTTAGTGCCCCGCGCAATGGTGAAGGGCCGGCTGAGCTGAAGATCTTGTATGGAATAGTCTAACTTAAAGCGAGACATAATCTAATTGGATTAACAGATACAGGTAGAGGTAAAAGGCGGGCGCCGCCAGGATAAGCGCATCAAACCGGTCTAAAAAACCGCCGTGGCCCGGCAGGATGTTAGAGGCATCTTTGACGCCGGCAGCGCGTTTGAGCTTGCTCTCTGTAAGGTCCCCTATCGGGCCAAATATACCCACAAGCACGATCAAAGGAAGTGCCGTTACCAGAGTGGTGGGAAAGGGTATGGGGATCAGAAAAAAGGCGATAAGCAACCCGGCAAGGGACCCGATGAAGCCGGAGAAGAACCCCTCCCAGGTTTTTTTAGGACTGATGGAGGGAGCCAGCGGCCGGCGCCCAAACTGCCTGCCGCCGAAATAGGCAAAGACGTCGTTGCCCCAGACCATCAGCAGCAGAGCTATGGTCAGCACAAAGCCGGTTTCCGGTGAGCCGAGGTGACGGATCTTCAGAAACAGGAGCAGCCCGACTGGCGCGTATATTCCGCAAAACAGGGTGGAGACGAGCTCCCGGATGTCGTCTCCCGTGCTGCTAAACACCTGGGTGGCTGCAAACAGCAGAAACAGAGCCACACCTGTTTCGAAAGCGTAAGGAAGAACGGGCGCCAGCAGTATCCATAAGGCAATTATATAGGGGAAGTAGCGATCTGGTTTAAATCCCGCCTTCGTGCAAATAGCCGTCATTTCATACTGCATCAGCAGAGCCAGAAGAAGGATAACGGCGGTGAATATCCACCCGCCAAGCCAGGTTATGTACAGAAAAAAAGCCGCGGCAGGCACGGCGAAAAGGATACGTTTGGTCAGTTCATTCAAGGATTAGAATGTTAGTTTATTGGTATGTTGGTTGATTAGTGATCAGGCAGATAATTCGTTATCAAAGCGTAACACGTAGCGCGTAATGCGTATCTATACTCTGCTTTCTTTAAAGTATCCCCCTATGTATTACGTAATACGTGTTACGCATTACGCATCTCCTTCCCATTCTCCCAACGCTTGCCGGGCTTTTTCTTCATATTCTTCGGGCACATAGAGATATACCAGGGCCATTTCGCCAACAGTCAGGCTGTGAGCAGAATCCCGTTTAGACAGTATGTTGGATGGAATCTTCAGGTTGGAGAGATAGTTTTTGGCCATCTCTATCTCGAACTCGGTGCTGCGTTCCATCACGCACACCCAGTTGTTGATCTTACTTGGCTTGGGCCCGCTAAACATGGTTTCCTCCCATGTAAGTGTTAGCTTTATATTTCTGATGCATTAAATATATTAAAAAAGAAGCACCGATCAGACTCAGTGTCGCTGCCCATATCGGGGGCATGGTTTCGGGGGTTAGTTCGGCAAAAGCCGATTCGGGGTAGTATGTCGCCACCAACACGCTGCCCCCGTTATTAATCAGGTGCGCGACCATGGCCGGATAAAGGCTCCCCGACGTCCAGGTGACGAATCCCAACAGGATGCCAATAGCAGCCAGGGGAAGGAGATTGGTTAGCTGAACGTGGTACATCCCAAACAGCACCCCCGACACAATAATTGCCGGCCAGATGCCCCAGCTCTTCTCGAAAGCCCTCATCACGTAACCCCGATAAAGTATTTCTTCGCATACCGCCGGCACCAGGCCTACATGAAAGAGGGTAAGCAACAGCAAGTGGTCTCCTTTCAGGAACTGCTCTATCAGCTCTAGCTGAGAACTTTGCATGTTTTCGAAAGACTCGGGAACCGGCAGTTGGGCATTAAGCCATGCTAAAAACCATATGGCCGGCTGGATGGCGAGGATCAGCATTGCGGTTAAGCCTGTCATTGAAATAGTATCACGGTTAATCTCCAGCCGCAGGAATTGTTTTCTCCCCATACCGTTGGTGTGCAGCCTGACAAAGAACCAGGTTGCCAGCCCCAGAAACAGAATCTGCCCGGTCGAATTCGCAATAAAAATCAGATCCAAATTTTGGTAGAGCATTTCCCGGGGGTCTGTCAACCCAGAGGCTGCTTCCCGGCCACCAATCAACAGGTAGGCAACGGCACCTGCCACCAGCTGAAACAAGAGAAAGGCCGCAATCAGCCACATTGCAGCCAGCGCCCAGTCGGCAAAGCCATTGCGCTCTGCCCAGGATCGGTTATCTGTGTAAAAATCCGGCGGCCTAGATTCCTGATTCATATAGATAAAACTGCGATATCGTTTGAAAAGTTGTCATTTTATGTAGAGAGAATCCCGCCGGCCCCGGATAGAAACGTTTCTGTGGAGGATCATTGCCCTTGCTTCGCTCCGGGAGATCCTCCACAGATTGTATAAGAACCGCCGGGATCACATATATGCCCCGAGCTTAACAATGTTTTGCATCAACCCGGTCAGGCTCCATAAGCTGTCAGGTATTTTCCTTTTCTCTGGCGAACAGAGAAACCCCCAGCATTCCGGTAAGAAGATTTAAAATTCCAAACATGGGGATGCCCCATATCAATTGCGTGACAATAGACTGATTATTCTCAAACTGTTGGGCGGCACCATCCATCATCTGCTGTTTCTGGTTTTCAGGGACATCCATAGCTTCAAAATTGGCCATGGTGCTGTCCATCAGCTTTTGCGTAAATTCCGGGTCTATAAGCAACCAAATCTTATTAAGTGCTATCCCGATCAGTAACATAACCACCCCGGTTAAAAAACCGATTAACGCTCCCTTTCCAAGCTTCATCGTTACCTGATATTCTCTTGCGTAATGCCACACGGCAACCATCCCCCCGAAAGCACCAATCAGGCAAATGGCTATACCAGAGAACATAGCGGGTGAGAACATAGAACCACTTGGCTCCGAGTTGATTTGGATATAACCGGTAATTAACTGGAGAGTAGAAGTAAGAAGGCTGAATATCAATGCGGCAATCCCTACCGAGGGCCAGTAACTTGCGTTTGTGTTAATGACTTGTTCTGACTGTTCCATAGTTTTCCTCTTTTTGTTGTTGAGTCCCAATACATCCACAGGCCAGAATACAGGCTGCGGACATCCCAATGAGTGATCCCATCAAGAATCTTGAAAGTAATGTATTTTCCCAAAATCCCAGGCCATTTCCAACTACATCTGCCATATTCAGCAGAACTACGCCCGTCAGTATCTTTTTCCGGTTCCCTTTTATGGTTCCAATGGGTTCTGTATATAATGGAAACAGGATCCACAAAGCAGCAAAGCTTGAATAGATGCCCAGGCATCTTGAACAGACTGCCATGGGGATACCGCCGATCCAAAATGAGCGTTGTGCATCCTGATGGCACAGTCCTGCAAAGGCTTTATGCTGCCACTGCAGGAACCAGGGACCTGACTGCCCGAACAGCCCTCCGCCCAGGGCTGTTATGCAAAGAAACAGCCCCAGAACAAGCACCAGCAGATATAGTTCTTTATTTTGGAGTTTGGTGTACATAGCGGTAATTCGCAGGGGCGCTATCAATCGCACCCTTACATGCACGGGTCAATCCTCAACAGAGACAATCCTGTCCACAAAATATTGCGGGGCTCTGCAGGGTTTCCGGTTTTCTTTATTCATAAAGCAGAGCGTGACCAACCCTATTGCATGAGCTTTTTCGATGCGGTCGGTATATATTTCATAATAGGTTTCCAGTTTTACTCCGGGGAGATCGAACAGATGAACCTTCACCTCCATCAGCTCATCATAAAATACAGGAGCTTTATAATCGACCTGCGTATGCACCACCGGCAGCATAATGCCTTCGGCTTCCATCTCGCTGTAAGGCATCCCCAGCGAACGGATCATCTCGGTGCGGGCTTCTTCGAAGTACTCCAGATACCTCCCGTAATAAACGTAACCCATCTGATCTGTTTCTGCATATCGGCTGCGAATCTCATGTGAATATGTATAAATGGGTGGTTTATCGGGGAACACGTGGATTTATCTGTTAACCGCCTTAGACTTGGATTTAGCTTTGGGAGATGATTTTGAGGCCTCTTTCCATTCTCCCATGGCAGAGTACTTCTCTATTCTGCTTTCAATCAGCTCCCCGGGACTCAGACGCTTCAATCTTTCCAATGACTCTAGCAGTTGCTCTTTTACAGCCAGGGCCGACCGATCAGGGTCTCGATGAGCTCCCCCCAGAGGTTCGGCGATAACCCCGTCTATCACTTCCATAGCTGTCAAATCTTCAGCAGTAAGCTTTAGCACGGATGCCGCCTGTTCTTTGTAATCCCATGTTTTCCAAAGAATGGAGGAACAGGATTCCGGGGCGATGACCGAATACCAGGTGTTTTCCATCATATAAACTTCGTTGCCCATACCAATACCGATGGCTCCGCCACTGGCTCCTTCTCCGATTACAACGGTAATAATGGGCACTCTCAGGGTGGCCATCATCTTCAGATTCCGGGCTATGGCTTCAGCCTGGCCCCGTTCCTCGGCCTCCAGTCCGGGATAAGCGCCGGGTGTATCCAGCAGCGTGATGACCGGAATGTTAAACTTTTCAGCCAGTTTCATCAGGCGATATGCCTTCCGGTAACCTTCCGGATTGGCCATGCCAAAATTTCTGAACTGCCGGGACTTGGTGTCTCTTCCCTTCTGGTGCCCCATAATCATCACAGACTGGCCGTTGATTGTGGCGAGCCCCCCGACCAGCGCCTTGTCATCGCTGTAATTCCGGTCTCCGTGCAACTCGGTAAAGTTTTCGGTTATCTTATAAATATAATCCAGCGTGTAGGGGCGATCCGGATGACGGGCCAGCTGAACGCGCTGCCATCGGGTGAGATTGGTAAAAATGGATTTGCGAAGCTCCTCGACGCGTTCCCTGAGCCGATCAATCTCAGGAGTAAGTACATCATCATCCGCAATGGATAATTCGCTCAGCTCCTTAATCTTATTTTCAAGATCGGCTATGGGCTGTTCAAAATCTAAATATTGCATATAAATTTATTTCTGCTGGTTCTGCAAATTGGCTTTCAAATATAACATAACTTAAGAGGAGATTCTAAGATTTTGTTCTGGATGTTGGAAGTTGGAAGTTAGAGGCTGGAAGTTGCCTCTTACGAGAGAAAGAGCACCATTCTAAATCTCCCCCTTAACAAAGCAGGGCTGTTGCATTCTGCCGGATAAGGAAATAAAACATATAACGGGGGGTTGTTCTGAAGCAGACAGCATAAAGTGCAATAAGGTTCATCCAACCTCTAACTTCCAGCTTCCGACACCCGGCATCGGGTTCACAGTTTTCCAAAGATGCTTTGAAGCTTAAGCTTCCATACCCTCCATATGGCTTCCCATACGATCGATTTAGACATTTTGGATACTCCCTCCTCCCGCTCACGGAATATGATGGAAACCTCCTTAATACGGAAGCCTGCCTGCCAGATCCTGAAATGCAGTTCGATCTGAAAAGCGTAACCGTTAGACCGGATGCGGTCAATCGAAATATTTTCCAGCGCTTTCCGGTGGATGCATTTAAAACCGGCTGTAGTATCATACATGGGCAGGCCCGTTATAAAGCGGGCATACATATTCGCCCCGTACGACAGAATGAGCCGGTTCAATGGCCAGTTTACGATGCTTATGCCCTTCACATACCGGGAGCCTACGGCAAGGTCGCACCTCCCGCTGCGAACTTCCTCAATAAGGCGGGGCAGATCTTCGGGGTTATGAGAAAAATCGGCATCCATCTCACATATATAGGTATACCCTCTTTCCAATGCGAACCGAAATCCCTCCACATAGGCCGTTCCCAATCCCAGCTTTCCGGAACGCCGGATCAGATGCAGCGAATCGGGATATTCCTTTTTCAACCCCTCTGCAATATCACCGGTGCCGTCGGGGGAACCATCATCGATAATCAGCAGATCTACCGGCTCATCCAGATTCATTACGGTAGAAATCAGCCTGGATACATTGTGAGCCTCATTGTATGTGGGGACTATAACTAGTGTACGTTCTGTCATTTTCAGGATAAGGTTTTGAATCCCAAATTTTTAACAATTTTCCTTCAATTCAAAATTTAAAGAATGTAACGGTTATTCCTTAACATATCATCAACCGGATACCGACATGCTCCACGTCGTACATCCGGTTTTGATATCCAGCGTATTGATGAGCTGCAGATCTGTGCGGACCGGATCAGCCACCGATTTGCACAGATCAGGCGGATATTTTTTTATGCAGGACGGATTGGCAGCTCTTCTCGGTTTACCCCTGAATCCCCCTTCAGGCGTGGGGAGAGGAGGTAAAATCCAGACTTCCTGGGTTTTAGAAACTTAAGCAGCCTCCGTACGGCCCCAACGATCACAGTCCCGACATTCGGACCAAACGATGCCAGCTCGCCCATGGAAACCAGCCGGCATAAGATGTTCGTATACAAATTTCAACCGGCGAAATATGCTTTCTGTTAATTATTACGTTCAAATTTTCTTTATACTCTGCAGGCCGCTATCTCGTATCCGGAAGGATGCGAATTTAGCTAAAGCCGGATCGAGTACGCATTTTATGACTCCTAATTAAAGTTCCTATATCAAGATATTGTGTTTAAACTATTAAAGACTTCTGATGGATCAAAAGCCCGTATGGGTGTTCTGCATACAGACCACGGCGAGATTCAGACCCCTATTTTCATGCCCGTGGGCACGCTTGGAACCGTCAAAGCCGTAAAACAAGATGAGCTCGTCAATAAAATATACGCTCAGATTATTCTCGGCAATACATATCACCTCTATTTGAGGCCGGGGTGTGATGTCATTGCGAGCGCAGGCGGCCTTCATCAATTTATTAGCTGGGAGAAACCTATTCTTACCGATTCCGGCGGCTACCAAATCTATTCGCTTTCGTCTAACCGCAGACTCGAGGAAAAGGGAGCCTATTTCAAAAGCCATCTCGACGGCTCCAGACACCTCTTTACACCGGAGAATGTGGTAGAGATACAGCGTATTCTCGGCTCAGACATCATGATGATACTCGATGAATGTCCACCCTACCCCAGCAGCTATGAGTATGCCAGGGAGTCAATGAAGCTGACGCACCGGTGGGCAAAAAGAGGCCGGAAGTCTTTTCTCGATACCAAACCTCGTTACGGGCACCGGCAATTTCAGTTCGGTATTGTTCAGGGAGGCACGTACAAAGATCTCAGAAGAGAATCTGCCCAGTATATGGCGGATTTAGATTTTGAGGGGATAGCCATAGGCGGGCTAAGCGTGGGGGAACCTGCTGAACTGATGTATGAAATGACGGACCTCAATACTGACGATCTCCCCGAAGATAAACCTCGCTACCTGATGGGGGTGGGCACACCGGCAAACCTGCTTCACTGCATAGCCAGGGGTATCGACATGTTTGACTGCGTACTGCCTACCCGCAATGCCCGAAACGGTCAGATCTTTACCCGAAATGGCATTATTAACCTGCGGAATGCCAAATGGAAGAATCACCATGAGCCTCTGGACCCGGCTTTTCCATCCGATCTGTGCAGCAAGTATACAATGTCCTACCTCCATCACCTGTTCCGCAATAAGGAGATCCTCGGCCTGGAGCTGGCATCTCTGCATAATCTGACTTTTTATCTCTGGCTGATGCGGGAAGCACGAACCCGCATCAGTGAAGGCACCTATTCCGGCTGGTATTTATCCATGGCAGACCAGGTTGATAAGAAGATTTAGAGTTACACAATCGAATATCAGTTTAGCAGAACAAAAGCGGCCACAGAGACGCGAAAGCACCGAAAAGCCCCGGTACCGGGGCTTCACCGTATCAAAGAATCAGAACCCCTCCCCAATTCCTAATTCCCTCACCCTGATGTTATAATATGCTAAAAACTTAACATTTTTCTACTAGAAACTGAGGCCCGGAGAGGCAAAATTACGATGCCGTTCACATGGATGATATAGGAACCGGATTCATATTTCCTGTTGTATCTATAATTTATTTTCTTTAAAGTGTCAGAACAACACTTTAAAGTATC
>CALJMB010000183.1 GCA_937982515.1 uncultured Balneolaceae bacterium | reverse complement strand
TGTGCAAGCTTTGTGCAAACCCTGACCAACACCCCGCAGCTGCAGGCCTTGTATGGGACTTAAACGGGGGTTGAGGAGACAGACAACCGGCTTTGTGGGACCGTACGGAGCGCCGACAGTGCAACTATTTGCACAACGGCGGCGGCTCCAGAGCAGGCTCTGATAAACCCGTCCAAAAGCCAGTAATCCGAGAGCTTTTCTCCCATTATTTCACAAGACTCTAAGAGTAAGCCTTACAGGTTTATTTTGTACTCGTTCTTTAACTGTGCGAATACATTTACTTGCTTGCATGGTAAACCCAACAGGTTTATTATTGAGGGCGTTAATGCTAATGAAAACACTTAATATGAAAACCGTAAAGATTTATTACACACAAAAAGGCATCTCAGGTTATAGCTACTATTTTGACAAAAAGCTAACTAAACAAAATTATGATGAGAATGGAAACTTTACAGTTCGCGAGGAGGTAGAACCTGAATTGAAATATTATACATTAGTAGGTAAACATACGCTGGATATTGCCGATAACGATGAAGTATTCAGATGGGTTATTTTAAATTATAACGTAGGTGATATTCCCGCTAAAATCGCCAGGCAAAATCTAGACGTATCACATACATGTTTCTCAGCAGGTGATATAGTAGAGATTGACGGGATATATTATATATCCGGTGGTGCGGGTTTCCAAAAAATATGGACTTAAAGAAACAAATAGGTAATCAAATAAAACAACTTCGAATCAAGAGGGGGCTGTCGCAGCAAGAGTTGGGAGAGAAAATAAATGCCTCAAAACAATACATTTACGGGATTGAAGCAGGACGCAAAGGCTGCTCTATCGAAAGGCTTAAAGAGATTGCCGACATTCTGGACGCCAAGTTGACTATTAGCATAACGGAGTAGATAGCTATTTCGCGGATAAGGAGACAGGCCGGAACATTAAGAGGTTAAAAAAGCCTTTCTAAAAGGTATATTAAATGTGAAGGATTCCGGAATAAGGCGGTAGACCGTATAAAACCATTATAAAACTGAAACTACACGGGGATTCAACGCTACACGTATTTGGCATGTTATCAGTAAGATCATTTCAATTTGTTGTAAACGCGCCTTAGACCGTGAAAGAGTGACACAGCTGCTGAAGCTGATGGTAAGGAGAGGCCAAAGGGTATTAATGAAGCACCCCCCCTTACAGAAGTAAAAGCTATACGTAAAGGCCTGTTCTGTTAAACGAGCGAAACAACCACTGTACCCCTAAGTAAAAAAGTTCTGAAGAAGCCGGATTTTTTAATAATTTTTTTGGCTTCCAGGCCATTTTTCTATTACTTAAAAGGAGGTAAAATCAAAAGAGGGGCAAGCGATGCTTTTCGTTCCAGGACACAGAGCCGTTTTGACGCCTGATTTTTTTACTGCCATTCTACAATGACAGCCTTGCTCCGCCATAAACTCAAGCTTTCAAAAAGGAGGTAGCATATGAATGTATATCAGCCATCAAGAATACGAAATGTAGTGTTACTGGGCCATGCCGGAGCCGGTAAAACCACCCTGTCTGAGACCATGCTATTCGAATCAGGCACCCTGCGCCGCCGGGGGCACGTTGAAGATGGTTCCACCACATCAGACTATCACGAAATTGAAAAAGCAAAAGGGAAATCGGTGTTTGCTTCTTTTCTGAACCTGGACTGGAGGGGAAGCAAGATGAACCTGATCGACACGCCGGGAACAGGTGATTATATTGGTGAGGTAGCCGGCGCGCTGAAAGTGGCCGATACCGGGGTATTCGTGCTTAATTCAGAGTATGGAGTGGAAGTTGGAACGGAAGCATTATGGAGATATGCCGAACAGTATCGCATTCCCTCACTCTTCATTGTCAATAAACTCGATTCGGGACAGTCCGATTTTCAGCAGGCCGTGAACAGGGCCAGAGAGCGGTTCGGCCGCGGAGTGGTTGTAGTGCAGTATCCCTACAGCGAGGGGGAAGATTTCCATGCTATTATCGATGTACTTAAGATGACTATGTATGAGTTTCCGGAAAGTGGCGGGAAACCGGATAAGCTGCCTATTCCGGATTCACACAAAGCGCAGGCAGACCTGTTGCATAATGAACTGGTGGAAGCTGTGGCGGAGAACGACGAAACCCTGCTGGATTTATATCTGGAACAGGGAGAGCTGACCGAGAGCCAGATGCGGGAAGGCCTTCAAAAGTCTTTGCTGAACCGGAATATCTTCCCGCTCTTCTGTTGCTGTGCAGAACGAAACATGGGCACCGGGCGCGTAATGGGTTTTCTGGCCAACGTTGCTCCCAACCCGCTGGAAGCCAACCCGCCCCGCCTTGCCGATGGTTCTGATTTTATTCCTGATCCCGAGGGGAATCCGGTCATGTTCATGTTCAAGAACAGTGCGGAATCGCACGTTGGCGATCTGCTTTATTTCAAGGTTTACGGAGGAACCATTCGTCCGGGGGTGGATCTGGTGAATGGTTCTAACGGTGCATCCGTCCGCCTGTCGAGCCTTTTCTTAACCAACGGAGAAAAGAGAGTAGAAGTAAATGAGCTGAGAACCGGCGATTTAGGCGCGGCAGTCAAATTAAAAGATACAGGCATTAACGATACGCTGCACGAGAAAGGGCAGAATATTCAGCTGGAGCCCATTCATTTTCCCGATCCTTCCATACGAACAGCCATCAGGCTGAGGCGGGATGGAGAGGAAGACAAGCTGGGGAATGCCCTGCATCAACTGCAACGTGAAGATCCGGCACTGCAGGTGGAACACAGCCAGGAACTGAATCAGGTGATCCTGCATGGACAGGGAGAGGAGCATCTTTCCGTGATTGCCTATACGCTGAAGAGTCGGTTCAATCTGGACTTTGAATTCACACAGCCCCGTATCCCGTACCGGGAAACCATCACCCGGGAGATACGCACACACTATAAGCACAAGAAGCAATCGGGGGGAGCCGGACAGTTTGCCGAAGTTTATATGCTGATGGAGCCTCTGCGGGATAACATGCCGGAACACAGCGACATGAAGGTCCGCGAAGAACAGGAGATCGATTTGGAGTGGGGAGGAAAGCTGGTTTTCCGAAACTGCATAGTCGGCGGGGTGATCGACAACCGTTTTATGCCCGCTATTCTGAAAGGGATCATGGAAAAAATGAAAAACGGGCCTATGAGCCACTGCCGGGTACGGGATCTTCGTATTTCGGTCTATGACGGCTCTATGCACTCGGTGGATTCCAATGATGCCGCTTTCAAAACGGCGGCTCTCATGGCTTTCCGGAATGGTTTTATGAAGGCATCTCCGCAACTTATGGAGCCAATCTATAATGTTGAAGTGATCGTTCCGGCCGGGTATATGGGCGATGTGATGAGCGATATCAGCACGCGGCGCGGACAAATTACGGGCATGGACGGAGGGGGATCGATCCAGAAGATCAAAGCCACCGTGCCTTTGGAAGAGTTAGATCATTACGCCACCCGGCTCAAGTCGATGACTCAGGGAAGCGCCACTTATACCCGTCGGTTTTCTCATTACGCGTCGGTACCCCGGGATAAGCAGGAAGAGATTGTTAAAGAGACGATGGTATTGGAGGAAACGGGGTAGCGTTGTTGGGTTTTGAGGAAGGTCAGGTTCCGGGGAATTCTGGCTTCTGAATTCAGGAGTCAGGAGTCAGAAGGGCGCCTTCTGCATTTTACTCAAGACTCAAAACTCATAGCTCAGAACTATTATTTCTTGCCCCGCCGAACCCACTCCTTGTTCCCCTCCCCCGGAGGGGAGACGCCTTGCGCAGAACGCAGCTCGTTTCTACTTTCTACTTTCTACTGCCTTACTGCTTACTGTTCACTGCCTTCCACTTTCTCGATATACTCCCGGTACCGCCGGGGCAGCGGGAAAGGCCGCTCGTCAGGGATAGGAGGAAAGCGCGGCTCCATTTTTTGTTCCGGACGCTGCGGGCGTTGTTCAGGGTTCCAGGCAAAGCCGTCCAGCCTCCGATTGGTTGTTTGTTCACTTTCCGGCAGGTAGGATCCGTTTATAGCACCTGTAGCTATCAGAGAATCGAGATCGCCATCCTGGAACATGATCTGAGTAACCGGCGCGGTCATCTCTATGGCTCCGTCCGGTTTTTCTTCCTCGTCTTTGGTAAAGCGCAGCAGATGACTATTGCCAATGACATGAATCCGGTTGAGAGAACCTTTGGTAAAGAAAGCCATAAGCGTATCTCCTTTGATCTGATTCAGGCGATCGATGGTAGTATCTTGCTGTACCGAAAACGGATTGGGATACGAGGAGAGCCGTTCTATTTCACCTTCCTGCAACAACACTTTGATATAAGGCCCCGTAAGCTGCACCTCATCGTGCCAGGCGACAGGGTTAGACCAAAGCTCAAAAGTTTCGGTGCTGCTCTCATAGCGGGCCGAGTCTGATATAGCTGAGAACTTTCGCGACCATATACGAACATCCCCAT
>CALJMB010000182.1 GCA_937982515.1 uncultured Balneolaceae bacterium | reverse complement strand
AAAAGAAAGCAGATTGTAATAAGATTACCTGCTGATGAATGAACGTGTATATTGGTTAAGCTCTTCATGTTTTCATTAACTTTTAAGTGTAATTGTCTGAATCAGTTAGCCTTAGCCGTCCCTCCGGCGGGACAGGTTGTACCACAAAGTTGCACAGAGGAAACACAGAGAACCACAAAGAAACCCTCTGTGTATCTTTGTGCCTTCTCTGTGACCCTCTGTGTAACAGCCCCGGCAGCAGGCTTGATGACCAGTAGTTCCTAATCATCTCCCACCACCGGACTTCTCTCCGATATACCGTTTTCATTAAACGCCTCAATGGCAAAGAAGTAATCGGGATCCACATTCAGCCCGTTCAACTGATAGGTGGTATCCTGGTATACCATTACAGAATTGTAGAGCTTATCCGAATTGATTCCATAGTACAGGTGGTAGCCCTGGGCGCCTTCCACCCGGTTCCATTCCAGGCGGGCTTCCCGGCGGTCACCCTGTCGGTCAACGCGGAAGCCCTGGACCTCAGCGGGAGGGTCGCCGGCTCCTTTACCGAAGATTCTCAGTCCGGAAATAGCCAGGTTGGGTGTGGGAACGTGCACATTGGTGAAGCGGATGTAGCGGGCCTCTCGGGGAGAAGCCAGTTCGACGTAGTCGTTGGGCACATCGTCCTTATTTGCTCGTTTGTCTATCATGATCTCCCAGTTTTCTTCGTCAACAGAAGATTCGACCAGATACTGATGATAGAGTGTATCGGGCTTGCCATAAATATTCGATTCATAGTCTGCGTAGTTGATCTGGACAGCACGTACCTTACTCACCTCCTCAAGGTCTATGGTGAGGCTTTCTCCTTCCCGGCTTGTCTCAGCCAGCCAAAAGGTTTTTATGTTTTCGTCGACCGCATTAGCCGGATCGAACTCTTTCTGCCAGGAAGAGGCCTCCACCGGTTTGTTGTAGGAAAGCAGCATCCATCCGGTAAACCAATCCTCCCGGCCTCTCTCTTCGGATGAGGGAAGATAATGCGGGTAGTCGCCGTAAGCGGTGTTGGTGTAGAGCTGGCCATCTTCATCAAATCCCGCGGGAAACTGTCCGATACGGCGCTCGAAGTTGAAGTTGATGCCTACCACCATTGTACCGAAGTGCCAGTAGTTTCCGTAGGGATCCTGTACAGTGCTGCCGTGCCCCGCTCCTCTGATGAACCCGCCCGGCTTATAGGAGAAGGGGCTGTATTCCTCATAAGTAAAAGGTCCCAGGGGGTGGTCTGAGGTATATACTCCGTCGCCGTACACATTCCACTGGGTACCGGGAGCGGCGTACTGCAGGTAGTAGGTACTGTTGTGCTTGTTCATCCACGGGCCTTCGATAAACGGATCGAGATCGCCCCCTTCATGGTTCTCGCCGAAACGCTCCCACCCGTGCTTATCCGGTTCCAGGTTGATCAGCTCCCGGTTCTCTCCAACCGGCAGGAAATAGTTATGAGGATCCAGCTCCGCCCCCCAGATAGGATATACATTGGAAGATCCACGGTACATGTACACGCGTCCGTCGTCATCCACAAAAAGAGCGGGGTCGTGTACAGGGGTAAGCGGTATGAGAGAAGCGGCGCCCTGCCAGGTTCCCACTTCAGGGTTGTCGGTGTAGATCACATTCTGCCAGCCCGACGGACTTGCCAGCGCAATGAGCAGCGAGTCGCCCATAGGCCATGCGCCCGGAGCGTTTGAGGATTCAAAGAACCAGTTCTGCGGACGAATAAATTCCCAGTCTCCCAGGTCATCCGACATCCAGTATCCCTGTGAGCGGGTCACAAACATATAGTATTTATCCCTGAACGGTACAACGGCGGGATCGGCTCCCGAACGGTACGACAGGCCCTGAGACGTTTGAACCACGCTGTAGGTATAATCTATGTTGATGGGGTTGCAGTAGGTGCTGTAGGTTTCCTCCGGTGCGGAATCCCCGCATGAATACAGCATCAGCAGCGATATTAATGTGACACACGTTTGGTATCTGAACATAATTGTTGTGGGATGTGTAAAGGATGTTGGAAGTCAGAAGCTGGATGTTGGAGCGCCATATCGTGGCACTCCGGGTTTTCTCCCCTTAGAAAAGGGGATTAAGGGGGTTGTCCAGGAGATGGCAACCTGCCATGCGTTATTCGTCC
>CALJMB010000181.1 GCA_937982515.1 uncultured Balneolaceae bacterium | reverse complement strand
GTCTGTCCGGAAAGGTTGCCGATCCCGCGTAGGGGTGGACACATGGGTCCACCCCTACCTAGATACGGCTACCCATTCGTGTAGGGGCAGAAACGTGGGTCCGCCCCTACCTATATTATATGCAGGCGAATTCATATCCCCCCAATCTCATTCGTGAAGTTTGTAAATATTTTCTATCATCAAGCGTACCGGGGTCAGGAACATAATCATGTTATATCATCCTCAGATATCAAACCGGCTAATACTCCTATGTTTATCATGCGCACATTCTTTTCTCTGTTTCTGGTAAGCCTCCTCTTGCTTGCTTCCTGTACAAAACAACAACCCGATGTAACCGCCAGCCCCGAAGCCTTTTCCGAATATATTGCGGCGTATCCATCCAGCGTGATCGGTACGGATGGAGAGATCATCTTCAGGCTGGCTTCCGGGATGGAGGATCAGTACAAAGGGAAAAACCGGCCCCTGTTCAGCTTTGAACCTGAAATTGCCGGAACTCAGATCTGGCTGGATGACCAGACCGTAGTCTTCCGTCCTTCCGAGCGGCTGGAAAGCGGAGCTGCATACCGGGGCACTTTTCATCTTTCGCAACTGGTAGAGACGCCTGAAGAACTAAGCGCTTTCAGGTTCCGGTTCCGCACCATCCGGCAGGATATGGAGGTGAAAACAGAAGGAGTGGCGCCGGCCGGCGATCCTAAGCATCTGAATATCACCGGAACCGTTGTCACGGCTAATGCGGCTTCGCTGGCAGATGTCAGGCAGGTGTTGACGGCCGTGCAGGATGGCCGGGAGCTGGATATCACCTGGCAGCAGGGCAGCCGGGAGCGGGAGCACCGGTTTACAGTTCAAAGCGCCGAACGTAAGGAGGAAGCCGGAGAGGTGATGGTACGCTGGGACGGCACCCCCATAGGCGTGGATGCAAAGGGCAGCGAAACGGTTATCATCCCATCTATTAATGACTTTGAGCTGACCGGCATACAGGTGAACCGTGAGGGGACGCCCCATGTGACGCTGACTTTTTCCGATCCGCTGGATGCCGCCCAGAACCTGAACGGCCTGGTGCGTATCGGCAATCAGAGCAGTCTGAACTTCATCGTTGAAGAGAACCGCCTCCGGGTATACCCCCGTCAGCAGGTTAAGGAAGCGCAGACTCTGGCGGTGGAACCGGGCATTCGCAGCCGGGACGGTAAGCGCCTTTCGGGACGCACTACCCGGGAGATCCGGCTCTACCAGCTTAAACCACAGGTACGTCTGGCGGGTAAAGGTGTAATCATCCCCGATTCAGAGGAGCTGCTGCTGCCATTCGAAGCCGCCAGCCTGGGGGCGGTAGACGTCCGGGTGACCCGCATCTATGAAAACAACATCGCCCAATTCCTGCAGACCAATCCGCTGAACGGTGATAACGACTGGGAGCTGAACCGGGTGGGGCGGCCGGTTTTTGAGGATGTCGTCCCTTTATCCTCCCTCGGCAGCGTCGATGCCGGCGTGTGGAACACGTATGCTCTGGATCTATCGCGACTCATTGAGCCCGAACCGGGAGCTATCTACCGGGTAGAGATCGGCTTTAGGAAGCATCAGACCCTCTATCCCTGCGGAGGAGACGGAGAAATACCCCAGAGCGGAGCAGAGAGCTGGACGCTGAGTCCCGCGGAGGAGCAACAGTACTGGGAGCATTTCGACAATTTTTACTACCCTGAGAACTACAACTGGAACGAGCGCGAGAACCCCTGCCACGCCTCGTACTACACCAAAGACCGGTTTGCAAAGCGGAATGTGCTCTCTTCCGATCTGGGCCTCATTGCCAAAATGGGCGAGACGGGCGATGTGCTGGCTCTGGTAACCGACCTGAAAACCCCCGGGCCGAAAGCAAATGTCACGCTGGAGCTGTACGACTATCAGCAGCAACTCATCGGTACGGCGGAGACCGACGCCCGGGGTATGGCCCGCTTCCATACCGAACGCGATCCCTTTCTGTTGATCGCTAAAGAAGACGCGCGGCGCGGGTATCTGCGCATGGCCGACGGTACTTCGCTCTCCCTCAGCGACTTCGATGTGGCGGGTGCCGAGGTCAGGGAAGGCATCAAAGGATTTCTGTACGGAGAGCGCGGCGTATGGCGGCCGGGCGATTCGCTCTACGTCACCCTTATTCTTGAAGATCAGCAGGATGTGTTGCCGGAACATCATCCTGTTAGTTTTGAGCTGGCCAATCCATCCGGACAAGTGACCGACCGGCAGGTGTTCACACAGTCGCTCAACGGGTTTTATGCTTTTCGGACCAAAACCGATGCCGACGCGCAGACGGGCAACTGGTCGGTACGCGCCCATATAGGCGGCAACACATTCAGCAAAACGCTTAAGATAGAGACCGTCCGCCCTAACCGCCTGAAAGTGGACCTCCATTTTGCCGGTGACCGGGTAACCGCCTCCGACCGCACCCTGCAAGGCACCATCACCTCAAGCTGGCTGCACGGGGCAACCGCCCGTAACCTGGATACGGATGTGTCGATGACGCTGCACCAGGTACGGAACGGATTCAAAGGATACCCGGGCTATACCTTTGACGATCCGTCGCGGAACATCGATGCCCCTACCGAAGAGATCTTTGAAGGAACGCTGGACAGCCAGGGGCAGGCGGATTTCTCCTACACCTTCCCGCGGATGAAAGAGGCACCCGGACAGCTGCAGGCCCGGCTGTTGACCAGGGTATTCGAGAAGTCGGGCACGTTCAGCGTGAACCGCTCTCGCATCGCCTATTATCCCTACGACACGATGGTGGGCATCCGCCTGCCGGAACCCGATACCGACTGGGGTTCGCTGGATCACCGGAAGACGCACACACTGGATGTGGTTACCCTCGATGCCAACGGCGAGCCGGTGGCCGATGTACCCCTGGAGATGACCATCTACCGCATCGACTGGCGCTGGTGGTGGGAGAAATCAGAAGAAAACCTGAGCAACTATTTTGCCAGCCAAAACGTGCGTCCGGTGCTCCGGAAGAAGCTCTCTACGGATGGTACGGGCAAAGGGGAGGCCGCATTCAGGCTGGATGAAGAATGGGGGCGGTTTATGGTACGGGTGTCTGACCCCGAAGGCGGACACGCGGCCGGGGAAACGTTCTATCTGGGACGAAGTTACCGGCAGGATGATGAGGCGGGAGGCCCCGTCCGCCTGGCCTTCAGTGCAGACCGGGAGAGCTATCAGCCGGGCGACGAAGTGACGCTCACCATCCCCGGCAGCGGCGCCGGGCGGGCGCTGATAAGCCTGGAGACGGGAAGCCGTATCCTCGATACCTGGTGGGTGGAGACGCAGGAAGAAGAAACCAAAGTACGGTTTGAAGCCACGCCGGAGATGAGCCCCAACGTCTACGCCCACGTGATGCAGATCCAGCCGCACGCCCAGCAGCAGAACGACCTGCCGATACGCATGTACGGAGTAATTCCGGTTTCGGTGGAAGATCCGGCAACGGAGCTGAGCCCCGTAGCGGAACTGCCGGAAGAACTGCGTCCCGGAACCGAGGCGACCTTCACCATCAGCGAGCAGCAAGGCCGGCCGATGACGTATACCGTGGCTGTGGTTGACGAAGGGCTGCTGGACCTGACGAACTTTCGGACTCCCGATCCACACAGCCACTTCTATGCCCGCGAGGCGCTCGGCGTCAAAACGTGGGATATGTTTGACGTAGTGGCCGGGCCCTATGCCGGGAGTATGAATCGCATTCTCTCTATCGGCGGCGATCAGGATATCCAAGAGCCGGAGCGCCCCTCCGAGGCGAACCGGTTCGAGCCGATGGTACGCTACCTCGGGCCGTTTCATCTGGAAGCGGGGGAGACCAACACCCACACCCTCAACGTGCCTCAATATGTGGGGTCGGTCCGCACGATGGTCATCGCCGGGCAGGACGGAGCCTATGGACAAGCCGCGGTCACCACACCGGTACGCAAGCCGGTTATGGTGCTGGGCACGCTGCCCCGTGTATTGGGCCCGGGAGAAACGGTAGATCTGCCGGTAAGTGTGTTCGCCATGGATTCAAGTGTTAAGCGTGTTGAGCTGCAAGTAGAGGCCAGTGACATCTTCAGCTTAGAAGGTAGCGGCAGCCAGACACTTCGGTTTAAAGAGCCCGGTGACCGGCTGGCCCGCTATCAGCTGGAGATCGATTCCAGGACCGGTGCGGGAACCGTTCGCATGACCGCCGCCAGCCCGGATCTGCCGGGAGAAACGGCGCGGGATGAGATTGAGATAGCGGTTCGAAACCCCAATCCGCCCGTTGTCAATGTATACGAGAAGGCGCTGAAGGCCGGAGAGGAGTGGTCGCTGGAGTACGATCCGGCAGGGCTCTGGGGAACCAACAGCGGGGTGCTGGAACTCTCCACCATCCCCCCGATAGACCTGGCCCGCCGCCTCGGCTACCTGATCCGCTATCCACACGGGAGTGTGGAGCACACCACTTCCGCTGTATTCCCGCAGCTCTACCTGGACTCATTTACAGAGCTGAGCGATGAACGGAGAGCATCCACAGAAGAGAACATCAAGGCAGGCATCCGAAAGCTGGGCTCCTTCCGCGTAGGTTCCGGCGGGCTGGGTTACTGGCCGGATCACAGCCGGGCGGATGAATGGGGAACCAGCTACGCCTGGCATTTCCTGCTGGAGGCCTCGCGCAAAGGGTACGCCGTGCCCGACGAGCTGATGGAAGGGCTGAACTATTATCAGCAGGAGCGGGCCCGAAGCTGGAGTTTCAACGCCCAGCGCAGCAGCAGGGATGACCTCATTCAGGCCTACCGCCTGTACACGCTGGCGCTGGCCAACACGCCTGCGTTGGGCGCCATGAACCGTCTGCGCGAGCGGCAGGAACTCTCGACCGCCGCCCTGTGGCGGCTGGCCGCGGCCTATGCGCTGGCCGGTCAGCCCGAAGCCGCCGAAGAGCTGATACAGGGCGCTCCGACTACCGTTCCGGAACAACAGGAACCGGATTATACCTATGGATCAGAAACCCGCGACCAGGCGATGATCCTGGAGACACTGAGCCTGATGAAGCGCCGCGAACAGGCGGCGGGCCTGATGAGAGATATCGCTTCTTCTCTTAATGCAGACCGGTGGATGAGCACCCAGTCGACAGCCTATAGCCTGATTGCCGTGGCCCGCTTTCTGGAGATTGCAGATCCGGCGGAAAAAGTAGAAGTGATGTACGATGCCGGCCATGCGGGCAAAGGCTCCGTCTCCTCAACGGCACCGATATCCCAGGTTACTCTTAATATAGAGGAAGAAGGCACCCAACGCCTGAACGTCGCCAACAACAGCGAGGGCACCGTGTTCGCCCGCTTTATACAAGAAGGCACGCCGCTGATCGGCGACACCACTTCCGCTTCGAGCAATCTGAAGCAGCGCGTTCGATACCTGACGCCGGAAGGCGATGAGATAGATCCCGCCGAGATAGAGCAGGGCAGTGATCTTATAGCGGAGGTTACCGTGACCAATCCCGGCCTGAGAGGGGATTACGAGGATCTGGCGCTAACCCAGATTTTCCCCTCCGGCTGGGAAATCCGCAACCCCCGGATGGATGGCATCACCTTCAAAGAGCCGACCGCCCGTCCGGAATATCAGGACATCCGCGACGACCGTGTCTACACCTATTTCGACCTGGATGCGCGGGAATCGAAGACGTTCCGGGTGATGCTCAACGCCAGCTACCTCGGCCGGTTTTACCTGCCGACCGTGAGCACCTCGGCTCTGTATGATGCAACCATCAGCGCCCGCACGCCCGGCCGGTGGGTGGAAGTGAGTTTGCCGGAGTAGATGGCATAGCGCAAAG
>CALJMB010000180.1 GCA_937982515.1 uncultured Balneolaceae bacterium | reverse complement strand
TGGCCGGGCGTCATCTGGGGTGGCTTATTGTCGGTACTTCTATTTTTGCATCAAACATCGGTTCGGAGCATTTGGTGGGGCTGGCGGGATCCGGTGCGACCGATGGCGTGGCCATGGCTCATTATGAACTGCACGCCTGGTGTCTGTTGGTATTGGGATGGATCATGATTCCTTTTTATATACGTTCCAAGGTGTTTACGATGCCTGAGTTTCTGGAGAAAAGATTCTCGCCGCTGGCACGTACACTGCTTTCAGGAATTTCGCTTATAGCCTACATACTAACTAAAATAGCTGTAGGAATTTTTGCCGGCGGTATTGTCTTCAGTGTTCTGCTGCCCGATTTACACTTTATGGGAATGAACAGCTTCTGGATCGGGTCTATTCTCGTGATCGTTTTTACAGGCCTTTATACCATTTTGGGAGGTCTGCGTGCTGTAGCCTATACCGAAGCTCTGCAGACACTGGTACTTGTCTTCGGATCCCTGCTCGTGCTCATTTATGGGTTGGACGCTATAGGAGGCTGGGACCGGCTGTATGAGGTTGCCGGTTCCGAGATGTTCGATCTGTGGAAGCCGATGGTTCCGGAAGGCATGGACGCCACCTGGGCTCCGGTATTGGAAGAGGGACGTATGGCCTGGTATTTTAACAGCAATTATCCCTGGCTCGGGATGCTGTTCGCCGCCCCCATTGTAGGGCTGTGGTATTGGACAACAGACCAGTATATTGTTCAGCGTGCTCTCGGCGCTCCCAATGAAACCGAAGCGCGGCGCGGCACTATTGCAGCTGCCTTTCTGAAGCTGTTGCCGGTGTTCATCTTCATCATTCCGGGAATCATCACCTTCGCTCTTGCCAAATCGGGCGAAATGGCAGCTATACAAAATGAAATTCTTAATCAGCAGGGCGAAATTATTACAGAGAACGCCCAGGCGGCTTTTCCTTTACTGGTGGCTCATATTTTACCTGTTGGAATTCGCGGGATTGTAGTGGCAGGGCTGCTGGCTGCACTGATGAGTTCGCTTGCCGGGGTATTCAATGCCTCATCCACACTCTTTACTATGGACTTCTACAGCAAGTTCAAACCGGATGCTTCCGAGCAGCATCTGGTATGGATGGGGCGGCTGGCAACGGCTATAATGGTTGTCATCGGCCTGTTGTGGATACCCGTTATTCAGGGAAGCCGGGGGCTGTATGATTACCTGCAGGGGGTTCAGTCGTACCTGGCTCCCCCCATATTCGTAGTATTTTTCCTTGGGGTTTTTAACAAACGTCTGAATAAAGAAGGCTGTCTGTCTGCACTCATTATCGGACTGCTGTTAGGCCTGTTCCGCCTGGCTGTCGATACACCGGCCATATTGATTGACGGGTTCAGTTATCAGGAGGGCTCATTTCTCTGGATCGTAAACAACATCTTCTTCCAGTATTACAGCTTGTTCATTTTCCTGGTATCTGTGGTGGTTATGTTTGTTGTAAGTTATATGACCGATCCCCCCGAATACCGAAAGATTTCCGGACTTACCTATGGAACGCTTACCGAAGAAGATCGCAGAGAATCGCGGGCAAGTTACACCTGGGTGGATGTGGCTCTCTCAGCTCTGTTGATTATCGTTATCGGTGCCGTCTATCTCTACTTTACAGGGTAGCTGAGAGACCCGATGTTTATGGTATAAAATAGGTGGATATATCTCGTCCCGCTGCTCTGCTGGCCCTTCATCCCGACAGCCGTCGGGGAGGGGGGGGCGCAGCAGGGCGGCGGAACAAGATGGAGTATCCTACACCGGCATCTGACCGTTAAACAAACCCTGCAGGCGCTCTGCCGTAAGGCCTTTGAAGTTGTCGATGACCAGGTGGCAGTTATCCAGTTCCTGCTTTGTGTGGGTGGTGGTAACTCCAATCACTTTAGCTCCTGCACTTAGGCCGGATTTAACACCTGAAACAGAATCTTCAATTACCACACACTGCTGCGCCTCTAATCCTATAGCCTGAGCCGCGTTGAGATATGGTTCGGGATCGGGCTTACCTTTGGTGACATGTGATGCATCCAGCACAGCATCAAAATACTCATAGATAGAGAGGCGGTTTAAGATATAGTCTGCATTTTCGACAGGAGCCGAGGTAGCTACCGCCATCTTGATCTCTTTTTCCTTCAAGTGTTGCAGAAAGGAAATAATACCCGGTACTATAAAGTCCTCCGGGACAAACATATCCCGGAACATCTGCTCCTTTTCATCAGCCAGTTTCTTTAGCCGTTCCTCACTGATCGCGCCGAACACTTCGGGTATCCACTCTTTGTTTGTCCGGCCATACAACCTGTTCTCGAGAAAATCCTCCGTTATATGTTGGTCATATTTGTCGCAAAATAGTTGAATAGCTTTTTTATGAGCAGGGTTGCTGTGGACGATAACGCCGTCCATATCGAATAA
>CALJMB010000179.1 GCA_937982515.1 uncultured Balneolaceae bacterium | reverse complement strand
TCAGAACTCCTGACCTTGATTAAACTATGATGTCGCGGTTTTGTAGCAAATCACCAGATCTGTACCTGGATATTTGGTTTTGGAATCGTTGAGTGTTTGTAATATTTCCGATAATGCGTCATTATCCCTGGGTGTAGGCAAAGTATAAAGTGATACATAAAGTTTGTTGGTCTGATAATCTGGTTTCAGATCGATCGGCGTGTTGATTATCCTCTTGACTAGAGCACGTTTTTCATTCATTGATTTTTTAAAGTGAGGTGCCAGCATATTTGCAAATGCTGATTCTGCTCTGTAACAAATCATTTTGAGTATATTATAAAAGTGCTTACTCTGTCCGTTTATCTGGTTGTAACGGATCGGCCTGGGCATGTCTTTGATTTTAATTTTCGACGGATGCTTTTTACGCTCTGATACTATGGCTTGTTCTTGTTGCTCAAGTTCTTCTATTTCCAGGCGGATTTTTTGCTGTTTGGCTTCATTCTTTTTGGTTTGGTCCAATTCCTCATTGATACTCAAGTCGATAATATTCAGTAATCTGGCTTTTCGTCGCGATATTTTTTCATTGATCTTTTTCTTCTGATAAGTCAGTTTACTATATCGAGGATTATTCACGAATTTCTCTCCATCTATCTGTTCTACAGTGTATTGTAACATTCTATCAAAGTCGTAATCTTGCCGCATATATCTGAAAAAATTCTCCTGTGACCAGCGGGAAAACATATATACAGCAACCAGGGTGATGGGTAATTGTCTGTTGGTGGTCATGACGCTGGTCTGGTGACCCCCGGCAGAGAGTTTTCTGATTTCCCTGAAGGGTCTTTCTGCTATTTCTACAGATTTCTCGGCCAATTTCATCTCAATATCGGTTTGCTCCACCGAAATGGTATACGATTGAAATCCTGTTTGGTCCCACTTGTCTTTTACATGCTTTCTGTATGTAAGCACGGCAATGCGATGCCTTTCCCATATTCGGTGAAAAAACTCCGGACTGTAGGCTTCTCTGTCAAATACTATTGTGAATCGTGCAAGATCCGGGTCGGCCTCTAATTCCTCTTCACTGTACTTCTGAGGCATTTCAAGCAGTTTTGGGATAATCTCCGTTTCCAGCATCTCCAGCAGCTTCTCATTAACCTGCCCTCGTACATAAAAGTACGGCAGCCCGCTCATGTTGTTGACCCAAAACTCCTGCACTCCCGGTAAACATAGTTTCTGCCGGGCGATATACTTTTTACCCAACTGAGCTTTATGCCCGTGGTAGATCTGAACATGGCCATCTACATAATACATCTCGGTGCCTTCTGAACATATCCACTCCCTGGCTAAATCCATATTCCATTCACCAGCTTTTTCCTGGGCACAGATCTGTTTGATCTTATTGCGAAGACACTTGGATTCCGGCACCCGGTCAACACCCATTAATCTGCCAAATTCTCCTGGATTGACACGGTTGAGTTGTTGCGGATTCTTGATCCGACACAGATTCATAAAAGCAATCAGTAGAATGATGAAGTCAATGTAATAATACCCTTTATCCAGCTCGCAATAATGCTTCTTATAGCTAAGCAAACCACATCCTATAAGACTGGGAAGAAGAAATAAAACACCACCGTAGGCCACAGTCTGGGAAGACTGAAATTTAATGGGCGTAGTAGATAGCTCTCCTCGCCTGGCTGATAATCGCTCCTCGATCCGATTGGCTGCTACACCAAATAAATCAGCAACTTCTATATACTCTTTGTTCCGCTGGGAAGGTAGTGAAGAAACGTCCGGGGTTATTTCAATATCAGATTTACTTTTTTTTTAATTTACCTGTTCTTATATGATGGCGTATAGCTCCTTCAGTAACGCCCATTTCACGGGCAATTCGGGATACTGCTACACCCTCATCCAACAAATCCTGAACCCTGATAAATGATTTATCGTCAAGCTTATGACAGGTGCCACGCTTCTGCTCGCGGTGAAAAAACCAATCACTTCCTTTCTCCCGATATGCCTTCGCATAACGCTGAACTGTACGAACAGGAATCCCTAAGGCATTAGCCATTTCACTACAACTACATAGTTTCATCTCAACCAAATTACCCAATATGTACCTGTAATTGTTCAGATCCGACTCTTCATGACAAAATATTGGAGATCCATTATGAAGATAAAATACCGTAGAATCCTTCCTAACAACACCCAATGTGTTATTTATCAATCTGGTTTCAGGTGGAAATAAAGGAAGTTGCATTTGCATTATGATGACATTTTTGCGACATACAACATTACGACACAATCTCCTATTATACAAGTTTTATAGACATAGGTCAGGAGTTCTGA